>JABIEF010000027.1 GCA_018651345.1 Rhodobiaceae bacterium | reverse complement strand
ATTCTTATATAAAAAAAGGGGTAGCCTAAGCCACCCCTTTCTATTCTTTAAACAATTAAGCTTCTAAATTAGAATCCAACTGTTATAACAACAGCTGTTCTCCAAGCTGTTACTGTTCCGGCACCCAATTCTTGAGCATATTCGTCATATTCTGAAGATGAGAAGTTCACTTCAAGATCAACGCCGTCGCCTAGTGCAGTAGCTGCTGCTAAACTCATAGCTCTGCTTACATCTTCAACTTTGCCACCACCTTGTTGCTTACGCAGTGCTGTATTAGTTTCTTGAGTATAACCAACAGTATAAGTGAAGTCACCTACAGAAGTTTCAAGACCAGCTGACAATGTATTTTGATCAGCACCGTCTGTATCCATGTTAGAATAACCAGCTGACAATGTAATGTCACCCATTGTTATATCTGCACCGATAGCTGTATTTGCTTCATCACCACATGCACCAGTTTCATACAACGCATCAATCAAAGCTGCTGATGTTGTTGCGGCATCTGCTGCTGCTAGATCTGTTGCTAAAGAAGTACAATCAGATGTTGTTCTGTCAGCATTTTCAAAACCACCGCCTAAAGCAACAGTCATATCGCCTACAGCCATTGAATAGCTAGCGCCGATTGAGAATGTGTCTTTGAAAGCAGCATCATCTAGATATAGACCTGCTGTACCATCTGGAGCTGCTGAACTAGGAGCATAACCAATTGCAAGATCTAAACCGCCCATTGAAGGAGCATAGTAAGTGAAGTTGATGTCACCAAAACCTGATGTTCCACGTTTATGGCCACCATTTACTGTTGAACCAACTACATCAGGATTAGCACCTGTTGTACCAGCCATCATGTCTTTAACAGGACTATCGCCACTGTTTCTAACTAGGATTTCACCGAAAGCACCACCGAATTTAAGTTCAAATTCTTTAGAGTTTCCTGTTTCTCCACCATGAAGTTCCATTTTGTCATCAAAAGAAACAGATAGACCGTTTGCTAATGTACCTGATGCACCAAATGTAATTTCTCTATCAACAGTAGTTGTAGGTGACTTGATTTTATTGCCGCCACAAGGGTCAGCAGTAAAAGTCATAGTTGTCACATCACCAATTGTTGAACCAGCAGCAAAACCAATTGCTACCAAAGAAGTTGTGATAGTACCAGATGATGTTGTAGTTAACTCTCTGCTCATAGTGTCAGCAGCAGTTGCTATAGCAGCACAAATGCCACCACCGAAGATAGTTTGCATTTTAGCTTCACCACCAACTGATAGAGTAATCGGAGAACCTGAGGCAGCTGGGGCATCGGCTGCAATTGCTAAACCAGAGTATAAAGTACCCATCAATACCATTGCGGTTCCTGTAATCTTTTTATTCATTTTATTTCCTTGTCAATTATTCAAATTAAGAATTTGTTATATTTATATTTATTTAATATTATACTTTTGTTACAATTAAATAAATTTACTGTGTTAAGAATAAGTCTAACAGTTCTTTAGTCAACATTTTAATGGCAATAAATAAATTATTGTACATTGTGTGGCTATTTTAACACATTTGTTAACTTTTTGTTAATAAAAGCTTTATTGCTATCTTTTTTAAGTACAAAATAAAATTTATATTTGTACTTTTAAGTATTTTAATACTAAAACATTATATTATGTTTTTTTATGTTAAGTAAGTTTAAATATGATTTATGTAAAAAATTACTTCCTAAATATCATTGCACCAATTTTAGTTATGGTTCTTCTATCATTACCTTTAAGCTCTTGCTCATCAACTATGCCAAATTGGATGGACGCCGAAGCTTCGAAAAAAAGACTAGAAGAAAACAAGAATAAAGGCAAAGTACAAGGAAAAGTACAAGATACCTTTAAACTCTTTGGTGGTGAAAGTAACGATGATGCTGGTGCAAAGATAGGTGTTAACGCCCTCCTGTGGAGAGCAACGTTAGATACGATATCATTTATGCCATTAGATAACGCAGATCCTTTTGGGGGTATTATTACAACAGAATGGTATATTGATCCAAGCAATCAAAATGAAAGATTTAAAATAACAGTATACATCCTGGATACACGATTGCGTGCTGATGCTGTAAAAGTAAGTATATTTCGCCAAATAAAAGAAAACGGTGAATGGGTCAATACAAGTGTAAATAAAGACACAGCACAAAAACTTGAAAATCAAATTCTAACTTCTGCGCGTATAATGAGACAAAGTCGTGTTAATTAAAAACATTAAAATATGGGCTTATTAAATGGAACGGTATAATGCCCAAGAAGTAGAACCCATTTGGCAAAAGAAATGGGTAGAAAAAGGTATTTTTAAATCAGAAGAAAATACTAATAAGTCAAAATATTATGTTTTAGAGATGTTTCCTTATCCCTCTGGTAAAATTCATATGGGACATGTAAGAAACTACACTATGGGAGATGTAATAGCTCGATATAAAAGAGCTTCAGGATTTAATGTATTGCACCCAATGGGATGGGATGCATTTGGGATGCCTGCAGAAAATGCAGCAATGCAAAGAAATACTCATCCAGCAATATGGACTTACGAAAATATTAACAATATGCGTAGTCAACTAAAATTACTTGGCCTATCAATAGATTGGGAACGAGAAATAGCAACTTGTGATCCTAAATATTATGTCCACGAACAAAAGCTTTTTCTTGATTTTTTAAAAAAAGATTTGGTAGTCAGAAAAAATTCTAAAGTCAACTGGGATCCCGTAGACAAAACTGTGCTTGCAAATGAACAAGTTATAGATGGTTTAGGGTGGAGATCTGGAGCTCTCGTTGAAACCAAGGAATTAACACAATGGTTTTTTAATATTACTAAATTTGCTGATGATCTATTATTAAAATTAGACGATCTAAAAAGATGGCCTGATAAAGTAAAGATAATGCAAGATCGTTGGATCGGAAAATCAACCGGTGTTAAATTACATTTTGAAATAAAACACAAAACACAAAACATTATTGACAAAACCCTCGAGGTATTTACTACCAGACCTGATACCTTATTTGGAGCTAGTTTTTGCGCTATATCACCTGACCACCCAATAGCAAACGTGTTATCTAAAGAAAACTTAGAAATAAAAAAATTTATAAACACATGCCAAAAACAGGGCACCACGCTTGCTAATATTGCTAAGGCTGAAAAAATTGGTTTTAAAACTGGCATTACAGTTAACCATCCATTTATTAAAAATAAAGAGTTGGATGTGTATATAGCAAACTTTGTTCTAATGGAGTATGGAACTGGTGCCATATTTGGTTGCCCAGCTCATGATCAAAGAGATCTTGATTTTGCTAATAAATATCAATTAGAAGTTATACCTGTGGTGTTGCCATCAAATCAGGATTCAAAGAGTTATAAGATTATCAATGAAGCTTTTACCGGCGATGGAACAATGATAAATTCTGATTTTCTTAATAATTTAAGTATTGCAGATGCAAAAAATTTAGCTGCAGACACACTCGAAAAAATAAAAATAAACGGACAAGCACAGGGTGAAAAAACTATTACTTTTAGGCTTAGAGACTGGGGAATTTCAAGACAAAGATATTGGGGTTGCCCAATTCCCATTATACATTGTAAAAAATGTGGCGTTGTTGAGGTGCCAAGGAATAAACTACCTGTTACTTTACCAGAAGATGTAAGTTTTGATGTCCCTGGAAATCCGCTGGACAGACATCCTACCTGGAAACATGTCAGTTGTCCAAAATGCAATAGCCCTGCAGAACGAGAGACTGATACATTTGATACATTTGTCGATTCATCTTGGTATTATGCTAGATTTTGTTCTCCTCACTCTGAGGAAGTATTAGACTCAAAAGCTGTCGATTATTGGCTCCCTGTAGACCAATACATTGGTGGAGTTGAGCACGCAATTTTACATTTATTATATTCACGATTTTTTATGAGAAGTATGAAAATAACTGGTCACGTAAAAATAGACGAACCCTTTGACGGATTATTTACTCAAGGCATGGTAACCCATGAAACATATAAAAATACGAAAGGCGAATGGCTATTCCCTGAAGAAGTTAAAATTGAAAACAATACAGCAACACATATTGATACAGGAGAAGAGATTATCATTGGGCCTATTGAATCAATGTCAAAATCTAAAAAAAATATTATTGACCCAAATGCAATAGTGTCCATGTATGGAGCTGATACTGCTAGATGGTTTATTCTATCAGATACCCCGCCCGAAAGAGATATACAATGGACAGATAACGGAGTAGAGGCTGCTAATAAATTTATTCAAAAAGCTTGGAAAATAATTTATGAAGGCGAAAAATATGTGTGTAAAAAAGAAGAAGGAATACCATTAAATTTTACTGATGAGGCAATGAAAATTAGAAAGGTCACACATAAAATAATATCAGAAATAACTGAGGCTCTGGATAATTTAAGATTTAACAGAGCCGTGGCATATATTTATGAACTAAGTAATTCTCTTACAACAATTATTACAGATAAACCAAAAAATATTGATACAAGCATGGCATGGGCACTAAGAGAAAGTCTAGAAGCATATTGCAAGCTTTTTGGACCAATGGCTCCACATTTAGCAGAATCATGTTGGAATCACCTTGGTCATACCAACCTTCTTGCAGAACAACCATGGCCAACATATGAAAAAAAGCTTATAATTAATGAAACTTCAGTAATTATTGTACAAATCAATGGTAAAAAAAGAGGCGAAATAGAAATATCAATTGATGCCGAACAAAAAGAAGTTGAACAAAAAGCATTTAATGTAGAGAATGTTATTAGAGCAATTAACGATAACACAATTAAAAAGGTTATCTACGTACCAGGGAAGATTTTAAATGTTGTTGTCTAATAAAAATACACATATCATGTTAGTTCTAGTGTTTCTTTTCTCCTCTGGATGTTCTTTTAAACCATTGTACAGTGATCATAATCAAATCAGTAATAATACTATACTAAAAGAAATATATATACCTGCAGCTGATAAAAGAATAAATCAAATTATTAGAAATGAGTTAATTGAATTTATTTCCAGTGATGTTAATAACATAAATAGTGCCCTGCATTTAAATTTTCAGACAACCTTGGATAAAAAAGATTTATTATTAAATTCTAAAGGTAAAGCAAATCATTCACAAATTACAATTACAGTAGATTATCAAATATTTAAAGTTGGAGAGTATAGAGAACTATTATATTCTAATAAAATTATAGTTAGTAATAGTTACGCCAATTGGCAATCAGAATTTAATAACTCGAGATCAGAAATAAAAACAAATAATATCATTGCAAAAGAGATTGCAAAAAAAATTAGTAACCAAATAAACCTACATTTTATTAAATAAAAAATATAAAGGGTAATTCTTTGGTAGCACTAAAAAATCAGCAAATAGAAGTTTTTTTAAATAATCCTGATCAGAGCGTTAAAGCTATTCTCATATATGGATCAGACAGAGGGTTAATTCTTGAAAGATCAAAAATTACATTATCAAAATATACAAACGACCCTAACGATCCTTTTTTAGTTTCTAAGCTAGACGACAGAACCATACAAGATAGACCTGAATCCTTAGCAGATGAGCTGTTGAGTATTAATTTCAATAATTCAAGAAAAGTAGTTTATCTTAATATTGATAATCCTCTTCCAGCAAAATTAATAAAAGATATTTTTGAGATATCTTATGATTCAATTTTAATTATCTCTACAAACGAACTAAAGCCAGTTTCACCACTGCGAAAAGCATTTGAAAAAAACACCCACGCAGTAACTATCCCTTGCTATTTAAATGCTGAATTTAAAATATCTCAAATTATAGATAAAAAATTAATTCAATATAATAATCGAATTACAAAAGAAGCCAAAGATCTCTTGACTGGTTTATTAGGAAACGATCATCAAGGTACTTTGAATGAAATTGATAAGCTTTGTACATTAGTTGGAGAAAACAATGAAATTAATATAACAGACATTAAAAAAACTATTTATGATTCATCCCAATCAAATATTGATGAACTGATTGATATAATCTTTGAAAAAAAAATTAAACACATTAATAACCTTTATAATAAGTCACTTGAAAACAATATAAATGCAATACAAGTTCTCATATCGGCCCAAAGACACGCTAGCAAATTATTGCATATATTGAATATTATTAATATTGAGAAGAAATCGGTTTCTCAAGCGATATCTGAATATAAACCAGTGATTTTTTTTCAAAGAAGAGATAGCATTATCAAGCAAATAAATAAATGGAGCCAAAATTCCATCATGAAAACAATTAAAATACTCTCAGAAACAGAAGAAGATTCTAGAAATTTTCCTACGTTATCCGATATAGTTATCGAAAGAGGTCTTATGAAGATATCAACTTTAAAAAATAAATAATTACTTTCCTAATAACCTTTTCCTTATCAGATCTAGCTGATCTAAATCTAAATACTTAATAACTACTTTACCTGAATTATTAGAATTATTATTAATTTTAACATTAAAACCTAATTCTGTTGTTATATTTTTTTCTAAATCTCTAATCTCTACATCATCTTTATTATGAGTACTTACATCAATAACTTTTAGTTTATCTGTTTGATTATTTATAGATGATTTTACTAAATTTTCTGTTTGTCTTACGCTTAATCCTTTTTTTACAATCAGATCCGCCAATATTTCAGCATTCATAGTAGACAATAAAGCACGAGCATGACCTGCAGTTAGTTCACCATTAGACAGATATTCAATTACCTTTACAGGCAAGTTCATCAATCTTAGAGTATTTGCTACATAACTCCTGCTTTTACCAATAACTTTAGCTAAGTCATCTTGAGTGTAAGAAAAAGTATCTATTAAATTCTTATATCCGGTTGCTTCTTCAATTGGTGATAGATTAGACCTTTGAACATTTTCAATGATTGCAATTTCTAATGCGTCAACATCAGATAGTGTTTTTATAATAACTGGAATTTGATCTAATTTTGCTATTTGTGCTGCTCGCCACCTTCTTTCACCAGCAACAACTTCATATGTATTTTGAGAACCGTCAATTGCCCTTACAATAATTGGCTGAAGAATTCCTTTTTCTTTTATAGAGTTTGATAAATCGATCAATTCACTTTCATGAAATACTCTTCGTGGATTTTGTGTATTTGCTTGAATATATTCTATGGGAATAATGTCTAACGCAGTCTGTGCCTCTGCCTTATCAGGTATGCTCATATTTTTTGATGAGTCACCAATTAAAGATGCCAACCCCCTACCTAACCTATTAGAATGATTTTCACTTTCGTTTATTCTTTTTTTAATACTATCATCGTTAATCATAAGCGTTACTTTCTTAGGTTTTTTCAGTTAATTGTTATATTTCATATTTTTATCTCTGCTTAACACCTCACTCGCAAGTTTTATATAAGCTTTAGATCCTGAACATTTATGGTCATATATTAATACAGGTTTACCGTACGAAGGGGCTTCTGATACCCTAACATTTCTTGGAATTACTGTCTTGTAAACCTTATCACTCATATATTCTCTTACATCCTTTTCAACTTGACCTGATAAGTTATTCCTCTCATCAAACATTGTTAGAACAATACCGTGTATTACTAAATTTTCATTAAGTGTTTTTCTTATGTGATCTACTGTTTCAAGAAGTTGGCCCAATCCTTCTAAGGCAAAAAATTCACATTGGAGTGGAACCATGACAGCATCTGATGCTACTAACGCATTAATTGTCAGTAAGTTTAGTGAAGGGGGGCAATCTATGAGTATGTAATGATAATTATCTTCAGTAGTTGTAGCTTCTAATAACATATTTTGTATTGCATCTTTAAGCTTGAATGATCTATTTTTATCACTTGCTAAAGTAGCCTCAATACCCAATAAATCTAAGGTTGAAGGAACTAAATATAAATCATTTACAGTAGTTTTTACTGTTGCCTTTCCTATAGACATCTGATCAACCAGTACGTCATATGATGAAAATTCTCTTGATTCTTTATTTATACCGAGTCCAGTAGATGCGTTTCCCTGTGGATCTAAGTCTATTATTAGGACTTTGTATCCTTTTTCCGTTATTGCACATCCTAAATTTATAGCAGTCGTTGTTTTTCCTACGCCACCTTTTTGGTTGGCAAAGACTAAGACTCTTGGTTTACCAATAGGCCTTTCAACATTTTTTATTTTTTTACCAATAAAACCAAACATTTATTTTGACCTAATTATTAATATTGAGGAATCCGTATCAACTATACTCTGCTCTATATCTACATTCATATTTAAATATATAGAAGAATTGGTCAATTCTCTTTTTACATCTTTTCCTTTTTGTAGCAATAAAACAGTTTTTTTCCACACAAAAGGATAGCACAAATCCATTAGCTTACTTAATGGAGCAAGTGCCCTTGCAGTAATAATGTCAGCTTTTAAGTTATTATTTATATGCAAACTTTCAATTCTATCTTCATGTATTATAATTTGAACGTTACAATGAGTTGCCGCTGTCTGTAAAAAAGCACATTTTTTATGATTAGATTCAATCAAATGAAAATTAATACTAGGGTCATCATAATAAATCGCTAATATCAATCCAGGTATTCCTGCTCCAGAACCTAAGTCAATATAATTCTTGATGTCCAAAGGTATAAATTTCAATAACTGAAGTGAATCAGCTATATGTCTACCCCAAATATCTTCAGTTGTAGAAGGTCCTATTAAATTAACCTTAGATTGCCATTTTTGTAACAAATCAACATATATATCAAATTTATCTAATGTTTCACGTGAAACATTGAAATATTTTTCTACAGTGTCTCTGTTCCATGTATTCATATATTTAATATACAATTCATGCTTGTTTAATCTTACGAGAAGATCTGGATTTTAAATGTGCTAGTATTGCGAGAACTGTAGCTGGATTTATTCCCTCTAATCTTGCAGCCTGACCTATTGATGCAGGTTTCAATTTAGTTAACTTTTCGCATGCCTCATTTGGCAAACCATTAATATCTCTGTAATTAATATTATCTGGTATCAATAAACTTTCATCTTTTTTAAAGGACATGATATCTGCGTCTTGTCTGTCAAGATAACCAGCATAGAGAGCATCTGCTTCTAATTGCTCCGCTACATCTTTTTTAATATCATTTAATTCAGGCCATATCTTTGATAATACCCCTATATCTATCTCTGAATAAGCTAAAAGGTCTAAAACATTTCTTTTAACCCCATCCTGATTAATTTTTAAACCATATGACGTTAATTTTGATGGAGTTATAATTAAACTTTTAGCTAAATTTCTTGCATTCTCTAGGTTAATCATTTTTTTATCAAACAAATCTTTTCGATGCTTCTCAATACATCCTATTTTAATTCCCAAAGGAGTTAATCTCTGATCTGCGTTATCTGAACGGAGAGTTAGCCTATATTCTGCTCTTGATGTAAACATTCTATATGGCTCTGTGACACCTTTTGTTATCAAATCATCTATCATAACGCCTATATATGCATCAGACCTATCTAATACAAATGCGCTACTGCTAGATGCTTTGTTTGCCGCATTAATCCCTGCTACTAGGCCTTGAGCAGCTGCCTCCTCATACCCTGTTGTTCCATTTATTTGACCAGCAAGAAATAGATTTCCTAACTTCTTGGTTTCCAAAGTAATACTTAGCTCTCTTGGGTCTACATAATCATATTCAATTGCGTACCCCGGTCTTTGTATAATTGCACTTTCTAATCCAGGTATAGATGCGATTATTTTTCTTTGTACCTCTTCAGATAAAGATGTAGAAATACCATTTGGATAGACTGTATTTGAATTTAATCCTTCCGGTTCCAAAAATATTTGGTGGCCATCTCTTTCCCCAAACCGTACAACTTTATCTTCAATAGAAGGACAATATCTTGGGCCCTTTGAATCTATTTGACCAGAATATATAGGTGCGTCTGTTAAATTATCTAGAATAATCTTATGTGTTTCTTTGGTAGTTCTTGTAATATAACAAGAAACCTGACGAAGATTTGTTTTATTACTTAAAAATGACATAAACGTTTTATCTTCATCACCTTTTTGCTCTTCAAGTTCTTTCCAATTTATTGAATTTGCATCTATTCTTGGAGGGGTACCAGTTTTAAGTCTACCTAGGGCAAAACCAATTTTTCTAAATCTTTTTGAAAGATGCAAGTCTGGTGAATCGCCAACACGTCCTGCTGGATACTTTGTTTTACCAATATGAATTAATCCATTAAGAAAAGTGCCAGTTGTTATTACAGTAGAAACTGAATTAATCTGAGAACCGTTGGAAATAACTATACCTTTACATATTTTATTTTCAACGATTAGGTCAACGCAGGTATCAGAAATTATATCAAGATTATTATAATGACTTAATTTATCTTGCATTTCTTTTTTATATATATCTCTGTCAGCTTGAATTCTTGGAGCCCTAACTGCAGGTCCTTTCCTACGATTAAGCAACCTGTATTGTATAGCTGCTTTATCAGCAATTACGCCTATAACACCATCTAATGCATCTATTTCACGCACTAAATGGCTTTTGCCTAATCCTCCTATTGCTGGATTACAAGACATAACTCCAATAGTATCAAATTTATGTGTAACCAGTAATGTAGCTGCACCAACCCTAGCAGATGCGGCTGCAGCCTCACATCCTGCGTGACCTCCACCGACCACTATCACATCATATTGTTTATTTTTATGCATTATTATATTTCAATACCTTATATAAGATCGATATAACTATTTTCATTTTATTTACCAATACAAAAATCTGAAAATATTACGTCTAATAAATCTTCAACATCAACTCTACCTGTTATCTTCCCTAATGCATTACATGCGCTTCTTAATTCTTCAGCAATTATCTCAATGCTACCAAGATCTATATGAATAACATTTGTTAATGAATTACTTATTTTAATTAAAGAATCCCTATGCCTTCCTCTAGTAATAAAAGAACCTTCTGTTGCACAACCATTTAAAGCATTTATACCAATTAAATCAATTAGTTCCTCTATACCTGAATTATCTTTCACTGAAATACAAAGACCGTCTCTTTCTATAATACTTATATCAGATTTAGTCGAAACTTCTATAATATTCTTATCAGAGCTATACGGATATGCTATATTTTCTTTTAAACTTGAGTCTTTTAACCATAATATTAAATCTGATTCAGCTATTCTAGCTTTTGCCCTATCGATTCCCTGCTGTTCAATGTTAGAATCGCTATCTCTAATACCAGCCGTATCACTTATGATAATAGGACAACCATTTATATCTAAATAAACATCAATGATATCTCTAGTTGTCCCTGGCTCTGAAGAAACGATCGCAACATCTCTATTAGATAGTAAGTTTAATAAACTAGACTTTCCCGTATTAGGAGCTCCCGCTAGAACCACTCTATAGCCATCTCTGAGTCTTTCTCCTTTTTTACCATCTGCTAGGTGCCTATTTATCTGATCTAATATAATACCTACAGATAACATTTCTTTTTCTAAAAGATTTTTAGGCAAGTCTTCCTCAATGAAATCTATATTTGCTTCTATATAAGATAGACTTTTAATTAACATTGTTCTCCAATTATCATATAATTTAAAAAGAGACCCCTCCATCTGTGAAAGCGCTTGCTTCCTCTGTAATTCTGTATCCGCATTAATTAAATCAGCCAGTCCTTCAACAGATGTAAGATCAAGCTTTCCATTCATAAAGGATCTTTTTGTAAATTCACCGGGCTCAGCAAAGCTTAATCCATTGAATCTTGCTAAAATATCAAAAATTTTATCAATAACAGCTCTACCGCCGTGCACAAATAACTCAACTGTGTCCTCTCCCGTAAAGCTATTTGGCCCTGGAAACCAAATTGAAATTGCTTTATCAACAATTTCACCATTATCAGGGTCAATTAATTTTATAATCTTTGCAATTCTAGGATAACTTGTTGTTCCACCTAGTTTTTTTATAACTTCCGATGCTTTATTACCAGATACTCTAATAACAGAAATACCTGCTTTACCTTCAGCACTAGAAAGTGCGTATATTGTTGAATTATAATTTTCCTTCTGCATAATGAATAACTCTGATAATAAGTACTGAATGAATCAGTTTTCTAAAAATAAAAATAATCTCACAAATACGCTAAGTCCATACCTAAAACAACACAGCAATAATCCTGTAAATTGGTTTCCGTGGGTAGATGAAGCATTTAATATAGCACAAAAAGATGATATTCCAATCTTATTATCAATTGGTTACTCGTCATGTCATTGGTGCCATGTTATGGCCCATGAATCATTTGAAAATCATGAAATTGCTGATCTAATGAATAATCTTTATGTTAATATCAAGGTTGACAGAGAAGAAAGGCCCGATATTGACAATATATACATGTCAGCACTGCATTCTATTGGAGAACAAGGAGGGTGGCCCCTAACAATGTTTTTAACTCCAACAGGTGAACCATTTTGGGGAGGCACTTATTTTCCTCCAGTACCAAAATACGGCAGACCATCCTTCCCATCTATTTTAAAAGAAATATCACGTATCTATTGTGATGAAAAAGATAAAGTGCTGAGTAATGCTAATGCGATCAAAGAACATATATCATTACTTGAATTTAAAAAAGAACAAAATACAGAAAATAAATTTAATATAAATCATTTTATCAAAGCTTTCGAAAGCATTACAAAACAATTAGACTATGAATATGGTGGACTGCATAGCTCACAAAAATTTCCCAATGTTGAAATTATTAAATTAATTCAAAATAATGCAATTTCAACGAATAATAAAAAATTGTTAAGTTTTATTGATCTAACTTTAAAAAATATGTGCCAAGGTGGAATATATGATCACCTAGAAGGTGGTTTCTCAAGATATACAGTCGATCAAAAATGGCTAATACCTCATTTTGAAAAAATGTTATATGATAATTCACAAATTATTGAAGTCCTGTCGTATGCATGTCAATATAACAAAAACCATCTTTATAAAGAAAGAGTATATCAAACAATAGATTGGCTATTAAATAATCTTTACAATAAAAATGGTGGTTTCTTCTCAAGCATTGATGCAGATTCAGAAAATATTGAAGGTAAGTATTATGTTTGGAATACAAGTGAACTAAAGAATATATTAGGAAATGAGTATACGCTTTTTCAAGAAATTTATAATGTAAGTGAAAAGGGAAACTGGGAAGGTTTAAATATATTAAATAGATTAGATGAAATAAATCTAATATCAGAAGAAACCGAAGTAAAAATTAAAAAAATTAGAGAAAGATTATTACAAGTAAGAAAAAAGAGAATTAAACCACAAATTGACGATAAAATCCTAGTAGATTGGAATGGTATAACTATAAATAGTTTAGCAATTGCAAGTATGGTATTTAAAGAAAAAAGTTGGCTTGAAGTAGCAGAAAAAACATATGATTTAGTAACAAAGAATATGTCAGATAGTTTTCACCTTAAACATATCTTATCAGAGGATGCTACTTATAATGCATTTGCATCAGACTATGGTCATATGTGCAATGCCGCTATCACCTTATATGAAATAACAAATGAAATTAAGTATCTTAAAAATGCTAAAGAATGGATAAAAATACTAAACGATGAGTTTATTCATAAAAATGGAGGTTATTATTTATCATCTAAAAATAATGATTTAATCATAAGACCATATACAGAAAATGACGAAGCCATACCAAATTATAATTCTACAATTGTACGTGTAATGATAAAGCTCTATTACATTACAAAAGATAACTTTTATCTAGAAAAATCTAGAAAAATAGTACAGTCAAATATTGAAAATATAACAAAAAATCCCTTTTATCATGCATCATTCTTAAATAATTTTAATTTATTAGAAAATAATATCACATTAACATTTAATATTATTAATGCAAAAAGAGAGTTATTAAATAATTCTTGGGCAAACTATTCCTTTAATACTATAAGAATATTTGAAGAAAATGTACCTGCTATAAACATAGAAAATGCTAAAACGTATGCTATAGTATGTAATAATAATTGTTCATTGCCTATAGACAACGATACTAGCCTAGAGAATGAAATTAAAAGAAGAATACTAAGAAATTAATAATACATAGAAACGGAATAAAAATGAAAAAAATAATTATTGAAAATTTTGGTGGCACTGACACATTAAAATTGAAAGATGTTGAGATTAATAATCCTAAAAAAAATGAAGTGATGATTGCTCATAAAGCAATTGGAGTTAATTATATCGATATTTATCAGAGGTCTGGAACTTATCCAATCAATTTACCATCTGGATTAGGTCTTGAAGCAGCTGGTATTGTTGAATCTATTGGAGAGGATGTTAAAAATATAAAAATAGGAGACAGAGTCTGTTACTGTAATGGTCCACTTGGTGCATATGCTACTCATAATAATGTTCCAGAACAGCTAGTTTTAAAACTACCAGAAGAAATAAGCTTTTCTAGTGCTGCGGGTAGTTTATTAAAAGGCCTAACAACTTATTTTCTGCTTAACGAAGTATTCAAAGTTAAAAAAGAACACACGATATTATTTCATGCAGTAGCGGGTGGGGTGGGTTCAATTGCTGTTCCCTGGGCAAAGGCGATTGGTGCAAAAATAATAGGCACTGTTGGAAGCGATGAAAAAAAGATATACGCAGAAAAAAAAGGTTGTGATCATGTAATAAACTATAATAAGGAGTCTTTTAAGGAAAAGGTTTTAGAGATAACTAATAACGATGGCGTTCCTGTTGCATATGATTCTATTGGGAAAGTAACAGCCACTGACTCTCTTGATTGTTTATCAAAAAGAGGTCTATTGGTAAGTTTTGGTAACGCCTCTGGTATTGTTGATCCAATTAATATATTAGATTTAATGAAAAAAGGATCATTATATGTAACAAGGCCTACTCTTTTTGATTATGTTAAAACAAGAGAAGAACTGCTAAACGCATCAGGTGAATTTTTTAAGATGTTAATAGATAAAAAAATAACCATTGATATAAATCAAGAATTTAACTTGTCAGAAGTTGCAAAAGCTCATGAATCTATTGCAAGTCGTAACACAAAAGGAATGACAATATTAATGCCTTGAATATTAAGTATTCATAGAATCGAAAAATTCGTCATTGTCTTTTGTATTGTTTAATTTATCAATTAAAAATTCAATGGCGTCTGTAGTGCCCATTGGATTTAAAATTCTTCTTAAAACAAACATTTTCTTAAGAGTTGAATCGTCTGTTAATAATTCTTCTTTTCTAGTGCCTGATCTTAGAATATCCATTGAAGGAAATACACGTTTATCAGATACTTTACGATCTAATATAATTTCAGAGTTGCCTGTTCCTTTAAATTCCTCGAATATAACTTCATCCATTCTACTACCTGTATCAATTAATGCAGTTGAAATGATAGTCAAAGAACCACCTTCTTCAATATTTCGAGCAGCACCAAAAAATCTTTTTGGTCTTTGCAGTGCATTAGCATCAACACCACCAGTTAAAACTTTTCCGGAAGAGGGAACAACCGTATTATATGCCCTGCCTAATCGCGTTATCGAATCTAGTAGTATTACTACATCTCGGCCGTGCTCAACCAATCTTTTTGCTTTTTCTATAACCATCTCAGCAACCTGAACATGCCTAGAGGCTGGCTCATCAAATGTTGAGGATATAACTTCACCTTTAACAGAACGTTGCATATCTGTAACTTCTTCTGGTCTTTCATCTATTAATAAAACTATGACATAACACTCTGGATGGTTAGTTGTTATTGAATGAGCTATGTTTTGCAATAAAACAGTTTTACCAGTTCTGGGTGGCGCAACTATTAAGCCTCTTTGTCCTTTACCTAAAGGCGCAACTATATCGATTATTCTAGCACTTTGATCTTTAATAGTAGGATCATCAACTTCCATCTTTAATCGTTCGTCAGGATACAAAGGAGTTAAATTTTCAAAATTTATTTTATGTCTTGCCTTTTCTGGGTTTTCAAAATTTATTGTATTTACCTTAAGAAGAGCAAAATATCTTTCGCCATCTTTTGGACCTCTTATTTCCCCTTCAATAGTATCTCCAGTTCTTAATGTAAACCGACGAATTTGACTTGGGCTAACGTATATATCATCTGGACCAGGCAAGTAATTAGCATCTGGAGATCGAACGAAACCAAAACCATCTTGCAAGACTTCGACAACACCACTACCTATAATTGTTATATTTTTTTCTGCTAAACTTTTCAGTATAGCAAACATTAACTCTTGTTTACGTAAGGTGCTTGCGTTTTCAATTTTTTGCTCTTCGGCAAAGGCAAGTAATTGTGCTGGTTTTTTATCTTTTAACGTTTGAAGTTTAACTTCTTTGTTATTTTCAATATCTGTTGGTTTGTTCATATTTGTTGGTTTATTTATGGTATAATTGGAGAAATTTTTGAAATTTGAAAGAATTTATAAAATACAAGTATCATATATTTTAAAAAATAACAATTTATATTAAAATTTTTTTAAAAAGGTTTTACAATAACTAACAATACAATAATTACCATTAGTATTGTAGGTATTTCATTTAAGTATTTAAAATACTTTGGTGAATTTATGTTTTTGTTATTATTAAACAATCTTAATTTTTTTAATAAAATACCATGACAGGCTGATAAAATTATTACCATTAAAAATTTTATGTGAAACCATACGTCCGAAGAAAAATTAATTACATCAAAATAAAAAATTAAAATTAACCCAAAAAACCAGGAAGCTATCATAGCTGGGGTCATAATATAATATGCTAAACGATATTCCATGGTTTTAAAAATTTCAGAAGTTTCGATATCAGGTTTAACTTTCGCATGATAGACAAAAATTCTTGGTAAATACAGCATAGCGGATAACCAGGATATTACTGAAATTATGTGAAATGATTTTATATATAAATATGGATTATCAAACATTATATTCTTTTATATTTTCTTACTATATCAACAAATTCTAGAACATTATTTACAGGAGTATCTTTTAAAACACCGTGACCAAGACCCATTATAAATGAATAATCACCAAATGTATCTAATGTTTTAATAATATCTTTTTTCATCGTATCTCCACCTATTCTAAGAACTTCGGGAGAAATATTACCTTGTATTACAGTTAATTTTTGTAGCGTATTTTTACAATATAACATATCAAGATCGGGATCTACAGCAACTGCATCAACAGATGTCTTTTTAATATAATCCTCGTAAAGATAACCACAATTCTTCGGAAATCCAATTATCTTTATATGAGGATACTTTGTTTTAATATTTTGTACAATTTTATGTGTGGGTATAATAACCCAATCATTAAAATCATTTTCATTTAAAACACCAGACCAAGTATCAAATATTTTAATTATATCAGCACCTGCTTCAATTTGCATAATTAAATATTCAGATGAAATTTCAACTAATAAATTTATCATTTCCATAAAATATTCATAGTTATCATGTGCCCATTGGATACATTTTTCATAAGATGTAGTGGTTCCACCATTTATTATATAAGTGGCAACAGTCCATGGAGCACCACAAAAACCAATTAATGACTTATTTTTTTCTAATTTTTTTCTTGTTAAAGAAACTGTTTCACCAATTTTTAGTAAAGGTGAATTTTTTATTTTTTGATATTTGATAATTTGTTTTTGATTAATTAAACAATTTTCAATTACAGGACCTTTTTTTTCATTAAAATGAAGGTTAAAGCCAAGATTTTCAACAATTAACAAAATATCTGCGAAAATTATAGCAGCATCAAAATCAAATCTATCGATTGGTTGTAGTGTAACTTCTGAAGCAAGTTTAGGGGAGTAACATAGATTTAAAAAACTACCGGACTCAGATCTAACTTTCCTATATTCAGGTAAATATCTACCAGCCTGTCTCATTAACCATATAGGCGGAGGGGTGATTTTTTCACCAGATATAACTTTATTAAGTATAGTCATTTCAGTAATATATTAATATTATAATTGTTGTTGTTGTTACTCTGTGCATTACGGTTATTATTGTTTATTAATACTTTTATCAAATTATAATAGCAGTAATTATTTGTATTAATAATAATTATACATATTGTTAATAAATTTTATAAATTATACTTATGATAACATGTTTTTATTAGTTTATTAGTATATTTATTTATTATTGTTATTGTTAATAAAGTTGTTAATAGGTGTGTGAAATTATTATTAATATACACAACAATTACCTTGTTGATAAAGATATTAACAGGACATCTAATGTGGAAAAAAAAACTAAGAAGTAGGATAGTTTTAATTAAAATATGAAATATCACGGTTTATACATGAAATTACAAAGTTATTAACAATGGAAAAAAAAATAAATTCTAGTTTTCATATTCATTTAGTCAGCGATTCAACGGGAGAAACTCTGAACGTTGTTTCAAAGGCTGTGATTGTTCAATATAGGAATATAGAGTCAATAGAACATGTTTATCCCTTAGTTAGAAGTATAAAACAATTAGATAATGTTATAAAAAATATAGAAAAAGAACCAGGTATTGTTTTTTTTACACTTTCAAATCTTGACCTTAGAAGAAAACTAGAAGTTATTTGTAAAAAACTAAACTTACCAATAGTTGCTCCATTAGATAAAGTACACGAAGTATTAAATTCATATATTGACGCAGAATGGTCTCCTAAAGTTGGAGCTCAACATGTTTTGGATACAGAATATTTTAAAAGAATTGAAGCTATGAATTATACCATGGCTAATGATGACGGTCGAATGACGGGTAATTTAAGTGAAGCCGATATAATCCTAGTAGGTGTTAGTAGAACATCAAAAACACCTACTAGTATATATTTAGCAAATCATGGAATGAAAACAGCTAATGTACCTTTTGTTTTAGATATTCCTTTACCAGATGATTTGGAAAAATTAAAAGACCCGTTGATTGTAGGTTTAATAGCTAGTCCGGAAAGAATTGTACAAATTAGAAAAAATAGACTGGAATCTCTTAATGCTGGTCGTGATTCTTCTTATGTTGATAAAGATGTTGTTTCAAGGGAAATAATTCTTGCAAAGAGATTGTTTGCAAGAAATAATTGGCCTGTAATAGATGTAACTAGAAGATCTATAGAAGAAACAGCTGCTGCAATTATGAACTATCAAAGATCCAGAAATAGTGAAAAAAATGATAAATCATAAAATTATTTTAGCATCAAAAAGTTCTATACGAATAAATATTTTAAAAAATGCAGGCCTTCATTTCGATTCAGTGGATTCAATGATAGATGAGCGTCAAATACAAAAAAAATATCAAGAAAATATACAATTTCGAGTTAAAGATCTTGCTCTTACGCTTGCTGAAGAAAAAGCAATGAAAGTGTCAGAGAAGTACCCAGAACAATTAATTATTGGATGTGATCAAATATTAGAATGTGATAATGAAATTTTTCATAAACCACGCGACACAAGTAATGCTCTAACTGATTTGAAGAAATTAAAAGGAAAAAAACATAATTTAATTACTTCAAACGTGTGTGTTTTAAATTCAAGGAAAATCTGGCAACACACTGAAATTAGTAAGATGTATATGAGAGATTTTACGGATGAATTTATTGGATCATATGTTACTTCAATGAAAAATAAAATTAATAAAGTTGTAGCAGGCTACGAAATAGAAGGTTTGGGGATTCAGTTATTTAAAAAAATTGACGGCGATTTTTTTTCAATTCAAGGGATATCTTTGTTTCAATTATTAAAGTTCTTAAGGCAGGCGGGGTATATTAAAAAATGATTGTAATAGGTTTAACGGGATCTATAGGTATGGGAAAGACAACGGTTGCAAAATTATTTGCGGACTTGTCAGTACCAGTTTTCAACTCAGATGATGCTGTTAATTTGATATATAATCAAAATCCAGAAGTTTTAAAGTTTATAAAAGATAATTTTTCTGAGTATGAGAAAGATAACATTTGTAAAAAAAGAATCGCTGAAATTGTATTTAAAGATAAAAGAAAATTAGAAATTTTAGAAAGTTTTATACATCCTTTGGTCAGGAGTCAGCAAATTAATTTTATCAATGAGTCAATAAAAAATAAAAATCCATTAATTCTTATAGAAATACCTTTATTATTCGAAGTAGGTATACATGATTTTATAGATGTAGTTATAGTAATAACAGCACCTTTTGAAATACAAAGTAAAAGAGTATTACAACGCAAAGACATGAATAAAGAAAAATTTTTAAATATTTTAAATAGACAAATATCAGATGAAGAAAAATGTGCAAAAGCAGACTATGTTATTAATAATTTAGAAATAGAGACAACAAAAAAACAAGTTATGTATATCTATAATACAATTCTAGGTAATATAAAGTAGGAATTTATGAGAGAAATAGTACTCGATACAGAAACAACTGGATTGGATCCAAAAAATGGAGATAAAGTTGTAGAGATAGCATGTGTTGAATTAATTAATCATATTCCTACCGGTAAATGTTATCAAACATATATAAATCCAAAGCGTGATATGCCAGAAGGTGCATTCAAGGTGCACGGATTAACAGAACAATTCTTATCGGATAAACCTATTTTTGGAGATATCGTTGAGGATTTTTTATTTTTTATTGAGGACTCAATTTTATTAATTCATAATGCTAAGTTTGATATGAATTTTTTGAATCATGAACTAACTTTAATAGGATTAGAGAAATTAAAATTTAATCGTGTGATAGATACCCTACAACTAGCAAGAGAGAAGCACCCAGGGTCACCAAATAGTCTTGATGCCTTATGTAGGCGATATAGTATTGATAACAATAAAAGAGATTATCATGATGCACGTTTAGATTGTGAATTACTTGCTGAAGTTTATATGGAATTAATTGGTGGTCGTCAGCACGGGCTTTTGCTTGATAAAGAAACTGAAGAAGGCATTCAAAAAATTGATATTATAAAAAATAAAAGAGAAAAAGAATTACCAGAAAGGTTAAGTTCAAAGGATTTACAGGAACATAAATTATATATTAAATCAATGCATAATAAGCCGCTTTGGGATATTTATAATTAATTTAGCTGTTAAGATGACTAGGAATATTATTTTTATACAATTCTAAAAAATCTATTGGTTCAATATACAAAGGGGGAAAGCCACCATCTCTTACTAAATCAGCTAAAATTCTTCTTGCAAAAGGAAAAATCATTTTTGCACCATCAACGAGAACAATAAAAGACTTTTGGTTTTCATCAACGTTTACTAACTCTATAACTCCTGCGTAAACAAGTTCTGCTATGAAAACAATTTCATCTTTTTTTTTGGCTTGTGCATTAATTGTTAATTCTATTTCAAATATATTTTTTGCATCATCAATTGATATAGCATTTACATTAACACCAACACTGATAGTTGGGTTTCCTATTAGATGAGGAAGGATATTGGGTGTTTTGGGATTTTCAAAAGATAAATCTTTAATATACTGACTTAAACATTTAAAACTACTTTGAACTTTTTCCATGCTACTTCTATATTTTATTTTAATTTTTTAATTTTATCATATTCATCATCTTCGTCAACAATTGTGTAGTCTATATCAATAAAATTTGCATCTTGCTTTCTCTTTTTTGCTTTTATAATTTTTGCTAATAAATATTTTCTAATGATTTTTATTAGTAATATAAAACCAATAATATCAGTAAAAAAACCAGGCAAAAATAATAAAAAACCTGATATAGGGAGAAATAGAACCTCTAAAATCTCTATTAATTTTTCTTGGTTATTTGTATTTTTTTTATTTAAACTAGTTATTATTTCAATAAATTGTTTTTTTATTAAAAAAAAACCAAGAAGTCCTGTTATTATTATAAGAAATAATGTTACTGAAAAACCTATTGAGTCACTAATAGTCTTAAATAACTCTACTTCGAAATATATAATTGATAGTATTAACGTAAGAAAAATAAACAATTTCATATTTTAAGCTTTATATAATATTTATAGATAGTAGCATATTATAGATTATTCTGAATTGTCGATATATAATTAATATACTTAATTTTAAAAAAGAGATAAGTGATGATTGAAAATTTAATTCTTTTGATAGTTGTAATAGTAATTTTTATAGCTTTATTTAATAATTTAGGGCGACGCACGGGTCACGAAAAAAAAAGAACTAATGTATATGATTTTAATAATAAAAAACATGAAAGCATAGATATACATAACGAGAAAACAATTTTAGAAGCTCCAATTCCTAATGAAAAAGAAAATAAAATAACAAAAAATTCATTATTAGAAGATCAAATTGCAAAAATATCAAAATTTGATAATGATTTTAGTGTAAATACATTTTGTGATGGGACAAAAATCGCATATGAAATGGTTCTGATAGCTTATTCAGAAGAAGATTATAATGTATTGAATAATTTACTTAGAGAAGATGTTAAAATCACATTTACTGATGCAATAGAAAGAAGAAAAAGTAAGAATGAATTATTAGAATATACATTAATTAGAGTATTATCTAGTGAGATTTTATCTATTGAATTGAGATCAAGTATTGCACAGATAACAGTAAAATTAGTTGGTGAAATTGGTTCTTTGTTAAAACACGAAGTCGTAAATGAAAATAATTTAGATAAAATACAAGAATATAAGAAAACAGAAGTCTGGATTTTTGAAAAAGATATGAAATCTAAAAACCCTAATTGGAAAGTGATAGATATAAAATCTTCCCACTAAAGATAAAAATTTTTTAAATAAAATAATGATGCATAATTTGAAAAAACACTTTAAAAGAATTTCTTTTAAAGAAATTAATGGTTGGGATCATGATAGTCATATTGAAGCTTATGAAGCTTTGAAAAGAGGGATAATTTTTCAGTATAGACATTCTCCTAAATCTAAAAAGATATCTAGTTTATTAGATAAAATACATAATTCAAAAAATCCAAAATATTTTTTTGAACAAAATTATATCCCTTATAAATTTTTTGATTACGATAAAATAACTAGTTTATTTACTGGATATTATGAGCCATATTTAGAAGCATCACATACTAGATCTGAAGAATATTATATACCATTATACGCACCACCAAAAAATTTAATTAAATGTGAAAATATTAAGATAAAAAGTAATATGATTACTGGATATACGCATTTATTACAAATTGATAACAAATTTATTATTCCCCCGACGAGAGAAATGATTAATAATTTTACTCTTGAAAAAACTGATGTTTTAGCTTGGTTAAAAGATCCTATAGAAGCGTATTTTATGCACATACAAGGATCAGGTAAATTAATATTTACAGATGGAACTTCTAAAAGATTTACCTATGCAGCTAAAAATGGATTTCCATATACTTCGATTGGTAAGGTTTTAGTATCTCTTGGTTTTATTGAAGAACAAGAGATATCAATGGATGCTATAAAAAATTGGTTTAAAAATAATTCAAATAAAATGAATGATATTTTAAATAAAAATAAATCGTATATTTTTTTTAAACAACATGTAAATGAAAATAATGACTATCATGCTATTGGACAAACCGGTATAGAATTAACTCCTGAAAGATCACTGGCTGTTGATTTGTCTATTTATGATATTAATACACCAATTTGGCTTGAAACAATAACTCCTTCAAAGAAAATAAGTTGTATAGAAAAATTTCAAAGGTTGATGATTGCTCAAGATACAGGATCGGCAATAAAGGGATTTATAAGAGGTGATATATTTTTTGGATCTGGTTATGACGCGGGTCAAATAGCTGGTAAAATGAAAGAAAAAGGTAATATAATAATATTTCTATTAAAAGATGAAGTTGATTTCTATGGTTAAAAAATTAAAAGAAGAAGATTTAAATTTATGGAAAGAAATTACCTCCTCAATTCAGCCTTTGAAAGTTAATAAAAAACCTCATGAGGATAGTAAAAAAGATCTATTTCAACCTAATGAAAAAAATATATTATCCAGTCATAATTCTAATAAAAATTTAAAGAAAATAACCGAACATTCTAATCAATTAAAAGTAAAACAAAATATTCAATATACAGGTATTGACAGAAGAACAAACCAAAGAATGACAAGAGGAAATGTAGAAATAGGGGCAACTCTTGATTTACATGGATTCAATCAAATAGAAGCGTATGATTTGTTATATAATTTTATTGTAAAATCATACCAAGATCATTTAAAGTTAGTGCTTGTAGTAACAGGTAAGGGTCGAATAGATAATAATAAGGAATTTAATGCAGTCGGTGTCCTGAAGACCAAGCTACCGATTTGGTTAAAAGAACAAAATTTTTTTAATATGGTAAATGGTTTCAGGTTTTCTCACCAGAAGCATGGTGGGTCTGGTGCTTACTATGTGTTGTTAAAAAGCAAATAAAATTTTTCTATAGAATGAATTTTGATAAATCTGTATTTTTAGATAAATTACCAATATGTTTATCTACATACTCTGCATTTATTATCACTACTTCTCCATCCATATCCGTGGCTTTAAAACTTACTTCATCTAACACCCGCTCTATTATTGTATGTAATCTTCTCGCCCCAATATTTTCAACAGATGAATTAACCTCAGCTGCTATACTTGCAATTTCATTAATACCATCATCAGTAAATTCAAGAATGACATTTTCTGTTCCAAGTAATGCAACATATTGTTTTATTAGGCTGGCTTCTGTATCCTTTAAAATTTTTACAAAATCATCTTTACTTAATGCAGTAAGCTCAACTCTAATTGGTAATCTTCCTTGTAATTCCGGTAATAAATCTGATGGTTTAGCCAAATGAAAAGCCCCTGAGGTTATGAAGAGTATATGATCAGTTTTAATAGATCCATGCTTTGTCGGCACCGTTGTACCCTCGATTAAAGGAAGCAAATCACGTTGCACACCCTCTCTACTGATATCAGCGCCTTGTCTTCCTTCACGAGCGCATATTTTATCAATTTCATCTATAAAAACGATTCCATGATTTTCAACATTTTTTATTGCTTCTTGTGCTATTTTTTCATCATCCAATAATTTGTCGGCTTCTTCTTCAATCAAGATTTCATAACTATTCTTAACTGTCATTTTCTTGCTTGAAAATTTATCTCCTAAAGCTTTTCCTAACATATCATTTAGATTCAACATCCCCATTTGTGCTCCAGGCATTCCTGGAATTTCAAAACTAGAAGTGTTATTGCGGTTATCTTTAATTTTAACATTAATCTCTTTATTGTCTAACTCACCTGATCTTAATTTTTTCCTAAAATTTTCACGTGTTGCTTTTGTAGATGATTCTCCAACCAGAGCATCCAAAACTCTTTCTTCGGCTGCTAAATGAGCTTTTGCTTCAACTTCTTTTTTTCTTTTCTCTCGAATCATAACAATGCCAATTTCCATTAAATCACGTATTATATGCTCTACATCTCTTCCTACATATCCGACTTCAGTATATTTAGTGGCTTCAACTTTAACAAAAGGCGCTTGTGCTAATTTTGCTAATCTTCTAGATATTTCAGTTTTTCCAACACCTGTTGGCCCAATCATTAGTATATTTTTTGGCAGTACCTCATCTTTTATTGTTCCAGTGAGCTGTTGTCTTCTCCACTGGTTCCTTAAAGCAATAGCACAGGATCGTTTAGCTTCATTTTGTCCAATAATATATTTATCTAATTCTGAAACGATTTCTCTTGGTGAAAAGTCGGCCATTTATTCTCCTTCTTAAGAAATTAATGAATTTGTATTTAATTGATTTCTATACTTTCTATAGTAATGCTAGAATTTGTGAAAACACATATTTCAGAGGCAACTTTCATAGACTTGGTTACTATTTCAATAGCATCATAATCACTATCAATTAAAGCTCTTGCCGCAGCAAGTGCATAATTACCACCAGAACCTATAGCAATTACTCCATTTTCTGGTTCTAAAACATCTCCATTACCTGTTAAAACAAAACCCACATCTTTATCTGCAACTAACATCATTGCTTCTAATCTGCGCATATATTTATCCATTCTCCAATCTTTTGCTAGCTCTACCGCAGCTCTTGTTAGTTGCGTTGGATATTGTTCAAGTTTAACCTCCAATCTATCAAATAAAGTTAAAGCATCTGCTGTTGCTCCAGCAAATCCAGCAATAACATTGCCCTCAACCCCTAATCTTCTAACTTTCTTTGCGTTAGTTTTGATAACTGTATTTCCAAAGCTAACCTGCCCATCTCCTGCAATGGCTACAAGATTATTTTTTCTGACCATTAGGATAGTAGTTCCAAGCCAGGTATCAGAAGAATGATCAATCATAATTTCCTCAATAGTTTATTAATTAGAATATTTTTAATATAAATACTTAATCAAGTATATTATAATTGAGTATTTATTAGTACTTTTAATATATTATGTTAATAATTTTAGTTTACAAGAGTAATGAAATTTCCTGAGAGTAAAAAAAATGACAAAAATTGAACCTAGAATTGCTCATATAGAACGCAATACTATTGAAACAAAAATATCTTGTGATATTAATTTAGATGGATCTGGTAATGCTAATATAAATACGGGTATTGGATTTTTAGACCATATGCTTGAACAAATTGCTAAACATGGTTTGTTTGATATAAATATAATTGCAAATGGTGACCTGCATATTGATATGCACCATACAACAGAAGATGTGGGTATAGTTTTGGGTCAAGCTTTTAAAAAAGCATTAGATAATAAAATAGGAATAGTAAGATTTTCTGATGTTTTAATGCCAATGGATGAAACATTAACTCGTATTGCCTTGGATATATCTGGAAGACCTTTCTTAAAGTGGAATGTAAAATTTAGACCATCAAAAGTTGGAAATATGGATACGGAATTATTTCAAGAATGGTTTCATGCTTTTGCTCATAATGCAGGTATTACATTGCATATAGAAAATTTATATGGTTTGAATGCACACCATGTTATTGAATCTTGTTTTAAGGGTTTAGCTAAAGTTTTAAAAACCGCAGTATCTCTCGACCTTCGCGCACCTGATCGATTACCTTCAACAAAAGGCATATTATAAATAATTTAAAATAGGATTGTTATGGAAATATATACAGTCTATCAAAAAAAAATACTAAATGAGAATAATATATTATTAGAAGATGATATTGTTTTTATAAAAGATCAGGTATCAATTATAGCTTTTTTTTCACCAATATTATGGTGTTTATGTAATAAAAACTTATTTCTAATTCCTTTATATTTATTAATATTATTAATGGCAGTACAGTTAGATAATTATTTTCCAATTAATGTTAGTGCATTAATTATAATATTATTTCATCTAATATGGTCATTTGAATCTAGTCAAATAAAGAGATGGTTATATGTAATTAGAGGTTATAATTTTATTAAAAGTATAAGTTCAAGTAATATCTTTAATGCACAATTGAAGTTTATTAATAGTGTTGGTAATTTAGAAAAGAAAAAAATTACACTAGATAGAATAAATCAACCTGATATAAATAATATAAAGCAAACAAACCCAATAATGAACTTATTCCCTTTTAACAAATAATAAAAAATTAGAAATAATATATGGAAAAAATAGGTATAATCGACTTTGGTTCAGGTAATCTTCATTCTGTGTTAAAGGCATTTGAGTTGGTAGCTAGTAAGTCCAATAAAGGTTTTAAAGTTGAAATAGTACAAAATTCTGATGATTTATTAGACTGTGATAGAATTGTGCTTCCAGGCGTGGGTTCATTTGCAGATTGCAAAGCTGGATTAGAAAAAATAGATTGTTTAATACAATCATTAAATGACCTAGTTGTTAATAAAGGGAGGCCATTTTTAGGCATCTGTGTAGGTATGCAATTACTTGCAGACCAAGGTTTAGAAAATAACCTTACAAAAGGTTTTGGTTGGATAGAAGGCTCTGTTGAATTAATAAATTTAAAATCAAAAATTTTAAAAATTCCCCATATGGGTTGGAATACTTTGCACATAGAAAATAATCATAAAATTATAAAAAATATAGATCTTGGAGAAAATGGATTACATGCTTATTTTGTTCATTCTTATAATTTTTATTTAAAAAAAGAAGAGAACCTAATAACCACTAGTAACCATGAAATTAATTTAACCTCTATGATAGCAAGAGATAATATTATAGGAATGCAATTTCATCCTGAAAAAAGTCAGAAATTAGGTTTAAAATTAATTAATAACTTTATTGAATGGTCACCTTGATATGATACTTTATCCAGCAATTGATATAAAAAATAATGAGTGTGTTAGGCTTAAACTAGGACAGATGGATCAATCTACGATTTATAATAGAAATCCAACTGACCAGGCTATTGTTTTTCAAGAATTAGGTTTTGATTGGTTACATATTGTTGATTTAGATGCTGCTGTATCAAGTAGTAAGATAAATATTGACACAATTTTGGAAATTGTTAACAAAACAAAAATGTCAATACAGTTAGGCGGTGGAATCAGAGACCTCAAAACTATTGAATTTTGGTTAAATGCAGGTGTTGATAGTGTCATTTTAGGAACTGTAGCAGTTAATAAACCAGATTTGGTAATAGAAGCCGCGAAAAATTTCACTAATTCTATTTCTATCGCCCTAGATTCTAGAGATGGATATATTTCTATCGAGGGATGGGAAAAACCAACAAATATTAGAGTTGAAGATTTAGCAAAAAAATATTGTGATATAGGAATAAGGTCTATAATACATACAGATATTAATAGAGACGGTATTCTTAAAGGGCTTAATATAGACGAGTCTAGAAGTCTAGCAAGTAGTATCTCAATACCTGTAGTTGTTAGTGGAGGATTAAAATCTATTGAGGATATTAACAAGTTAATGCTTCCTGAAAATAAAATATTTATGGGAGCCATTATGGGAAGAGCTTTATATGATAAAAAAATAGATCCGAAAGAAGCTTTGAATTTAGTTAAGAATATAAAGAAAGATAAGTAGTGTTAAAATCTAGAATAATTCCTTGCTTGGATGTAGATAAGGGAAGAGTTGTAAAAGGTGTTAATTTTTTGGATCTACAAGATGCCGGTGATCCTGTAGAAATTGCCAAGATATACGATTTGCAGGGCGCTGACGAGCTTTGTTTTCTGGATATTACTGCATCTCACGAAGATAGAGGAATTATATTTGATATAATAACAAGAACAGCAGAGCAATGTTTTATGCCACTCACAGTTGGAGGTGGTGTAAGAACTATTGAGGACATAAGAAAGTTATTACTATCTGGTGCAGATAAGGTATCAATTAATACTGCAGCTATAAATAACCCTTTATTCGTAAAAGAAGCTGCAGATAAATTTGGTTCACAGTGTATCGTGGTAGCTCTGGATGCTAAAAAAGAAAACAAAAAGTATGGAAATTGTAGATGGGAGATTTATACTCATGGTGGGAGAAATAGAACAGGTCTTGATGTTATTCAGTTTGCAAAGAAAATGGTCGAATATGGAGCTGGCGAGATATTGTTAACATCTATGGACAAAGATGGAACAAGATCAGGTTTTGATGTTGATTTAACAAATGAAATGTCAACAAATGTTACAATACCAGTTATTGCCAGTGGAGGGGTTGGAAATCTTGTACATTTAGCGGCAGGTATAATAGATGGAAAAGCTGATGCCGTCTTAGCAGCTTCTATATTTCATTTTGGTGAATACACAATACTTGAAGCGAAAGAATATATGAGAAACCAAGGCATTAAAATTAGGATTGATTGATATGAGTTTTTTACAAAAAATAATTTTTGATATATTGTAAGTAGATGATAGGATTTTATTTATGCAAAGCATAGAGAATATTAATATGAATATAGATTATATAGTTAAACTTTCTCAAATTATAAAAGAAAGAAAGAAAGTTAATATTGAAACTTCCTACACGTCTAAATTATTGTCTGACCCAGATTTAATTTCAAGGAAAATTGGTGAAGAGTCTGTAGAGCTGATTATTTCATCGTTAAATAAAGATATACCAAATATAATAATGGAATCTGCAGATCTTTTATATCATTTATTGGTATTGCTGGAATCGCATGACCTATCTTTAGAAGATATTTCTCTTGAGTTGTTAAAAAGAGATGGTATTTCAGGTATTGAAGAAAAAAAATCAAGAAAAATTAAATAAAATAAGACTTTTATAATAATTTATATGTTTTTTATATTATGACAAAACAAGACCATATATATTCACCTTATACAATTTTTGCTAAAGAAGATTGGGCAAAATTAAGAGCTGATACAAAATTACCACTTAACCAGAATGATATAGAAAACCTAAGGGGATTAAATGAGCCAATGTCAATTACAGAGGTTGAGAAAGTTTATTTACCTTTATCTAGGTTATTAAATCTTTATGTAGCTGCTACACAGGGCTTATTTGCTGCTACTAAATCTTTTTTGGGAAACGATAGTCATAAAGTTCCATTTATAATAGGTATAGGAGGATCTGTTGCTGTAGGAAAGAGTACAACAGCAAGAATTCTTCAAGCTTTATTAGCTAGATGGTCCAATCACCCAAAGGTTGCCTTAGTTAATACTGATGGATTTTTAATGCCAAACTATGAATTACAAAAATTAAATTTAATGGAAAAAAAAGGTTTTCCGGAAAGTTATAATTTACCAAACTTATTAAAATTTATGACTGATATTAAAGCCGGTAAGGAGAATGTAAGGGCACCTATATATTCTCATTTAATCTATGATGTTGTTCACGATGAGTATATAAACGTAGATAGACCTGACATTCTAATAGTTGAAGGTTTAAATGTATTGCAGCCAGCTCCTCTTCCTAAGGAAGGAGAGTTAATTCCATATGTATCTGATTTCTTTGATTTTTCAATATATGTCGATGCAGAGGAAGATAATATTTGTAGATGGTATGTTGATCGTTTTTTAGAATTAAAAAATACTGCGTTTATTGATAAACAATCATATTTTCATAAATATTCATCTTATACTGATATTGAATCAAGAAAAATTGCTGAGGATCTTTGGAAAAATATTAACTATAAAAATTTAAGAAATAATATTTTACCAACTAGGCAAAGAGCTGATCTAATTCTTAAAAAAAGCTCTGATCATAGTGTGGAGAAAGTTCTTTTAAGAAAGATATAAATTTAATAAATATTCTTAATTAAATTAATTAAATTTTTATTTGGTTTTGCGCCAATAACTTTAACAATTTCTGATCCACATAAATTTCCTAAATGTGCGCACTCCCTAGCGTTTAAATTCATATCTATTCCTTTTAGAAACCCTGATGCATATAAATCACCAGCGCCAGTGGTATCAATTGTTTCTTTATGTAAAGCTGCTTTTACATGGTTTATACATTTACCTTCAATTACATAAGAGCCATTTGACCCATCTGTAATAATTATTTTATTTATATAATCAGATAATTCTAGGCTTTTGTTTAGCATTACGTTTTTATTAGTGGTTTCTAGTAGCGCTAATAATTCACTTTTGTTCCCAAATAAGTAAGTGATAGAATTCTCTTTAATTAATTTCATGATTTCTTCACGATATATATCTACGCAAATATTGTCTGATAAAGATAGTGCTACATAGCCGTTATTTTTTTTGCTTTCTTTAATTATTTTATTAATTATTTTTTTTCCAGATTTTAAATACCATAAATAGCCTTCAATAAACACACCCTTTATATTTTTAAACATATCAATAGTTATATCTTTATCTGATAGCATACTTGATGCTCCTAGATAGGTATTCATTGTTCTTTCTTTATCAGGAGTTATTGATATTATAGATCTGCCAGTTACTAAACTATCATCAGTACTTATAAATTCTTTTTTAATATTATAATTATTTAGATCTTTTTTGAAATAATTGCCAAGTATATCTTTGCCGACTTTACCTATAAAAGAAACTTCACAACCAAGAGATGATAATCCAGTAGCTGTGTTGCTAGCACTTCCACCACATGATTTTTTATTATTTTCTAGAATAGATATCAGTGTGTCAGATTGGTTTTTTGTTATCATGTGCATAGAACCTTTTTCCATGCCTCTATCCAATAAAAATTTATCATTAACTTCTGAAAGAATATCAACAATAGCATTCCCAATGCAAAGCACATTCATTTTAATCGCCTTATTTTAATATATTTTTATCATCGTACCCACAATAATCTATTACAGGACATTTCCAACATTCTGGTTTTCTTGCTTTACAGATATATCGGCCAAGTAGAATTAACCAATTATGAGCATTCATTAAATATTGACTAGGAACTATTTTATAAAAAGCCTGCTCAACTTTAAGTGGAGTTTCTCCTATAGCAAATTTTGTTCTATTACCAACTCTAAAAATATGAGTATCAACAGCAATAGTTGGTATGTTAAATACAATATTTAATACAACATTTGCTGTTTTTCTTCCAACTCCGGGGAGTTTTTGGAGATTTTCTAGAGTGTCTGGAATTACACCATTATATTCAGCTATTATGATTTTACATAAGGCTATGATATTTTTTGCTTTTGTTTTGTATAATCCAATTGATTTAATATATTGAATTAAATTATCTTCTCCTAATTTTATAAATTTTTCGGGCGTATCAATATTTATAAATAATTCTTTTGTTGCTTTATTCACCCCAATATCAGTTGATTGAGCTGATAATAAAACAGCAATTAAGAGAGTAAAATCATTTTTATAAGACAAATCTGTCTTTGGATTTGGATTATTAATTTTTAGTATATGAAAAAATTTATCGATATTATTTTTCATTAAAGACATATTATTTTTAGCAAAATCTTTTGGTTAGTAATTCCGTTTTTTTTATTATTTTACAATTATTATCTAGTTCATATACTATCGGAGTTCCAGTTGCTATTTCAACGTCAATAATTTCCTTCTCATTTAACTCTTCTAAATTCATGATTATGGATCTTAGAGAGTTGCCATGAGCTGATATAATCACATTGTGTTCTTTTTTTAATTCTGGAACTATGTTGGTTTCGAAATAAGGCACCGCTCTTTCGTAAGTATCTTTTAGGCTTTCTCCGTCCTCTGGAGCAACATTATAGGAACGTCTCCATATTTTTACTTGTTCCTCACCCCATTTTTTTCTTGCCTCGTCTTTGTTAAGACCGGTTAATTTTCCATAATCTCTTTCATTTAACGCAATATTTTTTTCGACTTTTATATTCTCTAATTTTAGAATTTTTAAGATAATTTCAAGAGTCTTTTGAGCTCTAATTAAATTACTTGTAAACCCAAAGTGTATATCTAATTCTAAATTTTGAATTGCAAAAGCAGCTAACTTTGCTTCAATCATTCCTTCTTGGGATAAATTTACATCTTTCCATCCTGTGAACTGATTTAATTTATTCCATTCACTTTGACCGTGTCTTAATAATATTAATTTACTCATATTTTTCCTGATTTTTTATTTTAAGTCTAACACATCAATCATTGAATATAGACCTGGTTTTTTATCTCTTGCCCATAATGCTGCGGCTAAGGCTCCTTGTGCAAATATACCTCTATCAGATGCTGAATGTGATAATTTAATAGTCTCTCCGTCTCCAGAAAAGATAACATCATGTTCACCAACAATACTACCACCCCTAAGAGTTGCAAAGCCGATTGAGTTAATTTCCCTCTCTCCGGTAATACTGTTTCTGTTATATACAGCATTTTTATTAAAATCAATTTTTCTTCCCTTTGCAGCCGACTTTCCTAGCAATAATGCCGTACCAGACGGTGCATCTATCTTATTTTTGTGATGCATTTCAATAATTTCTATATCAAAATCTTTATTTAGAGTTTGCGCTGCTCTTCTAGTAAGTTCTGATAATAGATTAACGCCTAAACTCATATTTCCAGATTGTACTATTTTTGCATGCATAGCTGAAAGGGCAACTTTTTCATGTTGATCGTTTGTAAACCCTGTGGTTCCTATTACGTGAACTATTCTCGTCTGGGCTGCTATGATACTATTTTCGATGGAGGTTGATGGATTAGTAAAATCAATAATACCATCAGCTTCTTTTACTAAATACAAAATATCTGATGAAATTTTAATTCCTGTATTTTTAATACCAACAAGTTCGCCTATGTCTTGATTTATATATTCTGATTCAGGATTTTCTGTAGCGCCAACTATAGTAAACTTATCACTACTAAGAGCTTTTTTTATAAGCTCCCTTCCCATTCTTCCAGAAGCACCAGCTATTATAATTTTCATTTTAGTTACCGTTATTATTTAATATTTTAATAGTATGATATATGAATTAAAATTCATACTTCAAAATTATTGTTTATTAACACCACCCCAAAATTCCTTTATTTTTTCAAAAAAACCATGACTTTCAGGATTATTCTCCTTGCTTGATAGGTTTTCAAATTCTTTTAGAAGCTCTTTCTGTTTTTTTGATAAGTTTAACGGCGTTTCAACTGTTATCTGGAGATACATGTCACCAAATCTTTTTTGTCGTAATATCGGCATACCTTTTCCACGAAGTCTAAATTGTTTTGTATTTTGTGAACCTTCTGGAATAGTAACTCTAGTTTTACCTCCATCAACAGTCGGTATTTCTATTTGTCCACCAAGTGCTGCAGTTGGCATAGATACTGGTATATTACAAAAAATATCAGCTCCATCTCTTTGAAAAAAACTATGAGATTTTAGCGATACAAATATATATAAATCTCCTGAAGAACCCCCCCTGATTCCAGCCTCTCCTTGGCCAGATAAACGTATTCTGTTGCCATCTTCGATTCCTGCTGGGATTTCTACAGATAATTTTTTTGGTTTCTGTGTTCTTCCCTGTCCATTGCATGATTCACAAGGATTTACAATTATACGACCTTGTCCTTGGCAAGAACTACATGTGCGTTCAACCGTGAAAAAACCCTGACTTGCTCTTACTTTTCCAGATCCGTGACATTGAGGGCAATCAATAGGACTTGTACCTTTTTGGCTTCCACTGCCACTACACTTGTTACAAGAAGCACTCATTGTTACATTAATTGTATCAGATTTTCCTTTGAAAGCATCTTCAAGTGTAATTTCCATATTATATCGTAAATCTGATCCTCTACCTGTGTTTCCTTGTCTATTTTGATTATTTGATCCAGCATCACCAAAAAAATCATTAAATATATCAGAAAATGAAGAGCTAAAATTGCTATCAAATCCAGCTCCACCTCTTGATGTATTGTTATTTTCAAAAGCTGAATGTCCATACCTGTCGTAAGCCGCTCGGCTTTCAGGATCCTTTAAACGATCATAAGCTTCAGAGATCTCCTTAAACTTATTCTCTGCTTCGCTGTCACCAGGATTATGATCAGGGTGATATTTTTTTGCTAATTTTCTAAAAGCTGATTTTAAATTTTTATCATCACAACTTTTATTTACTTCTAATGTTTCATAGTAGTCACGTTTTGCCATGATTTAAACTATACCTAATAACTTTTTAATATTAATAAATAACAATTTTAATGATAAAAGATTAAATAAAAATAAAATTACTCTTCATCTTTATTATCTTTGATTTCTTCAAAATCAGCATCCATTACATCATCTCCATCAAAAGATTCGTTGTTTTCATCAAGAGTACTCTCTGAATCATTTTGTTGTTCTTTGTACATAGCTTCTCCAAGTTTCATTGAAGCTTGAGTTAATGTTTCAGTACTTTGGGATATTTCAACTACATTTTCTGATAGTATAGATTTTTTAAGTTCGTCTATAGCATCTACAATTACACTTTTATCTGATTCAGATACTTTATCACTATACTCTTCTAATGTTTTTTCTGTACTATGAATAAGTGCTTCAGCTTGGTTTTTAGCTTCAATAAGTTCTCGTTGTAATTTATCTTCCTCAGCGTGACTTTCAGCGTCTGCAACCATCTTTTCAATATCTTCATCCGATAAACCACCAGAAGCTTGTATTTTTATAGATTGTTCTTTATTTGTTGCCTTATCTTCTGCTTTCACATTCACTATACCATTTGCATCAATATCAAAAGTAACCTCTATTTGAGGTATTCCTCTTGGCGCAGGCGCTATTCCAACTAAGTCAAAGTTACCTAATAATTTATTACTGGTAGCCATCTCTCTTTCGCCTTGAAAAACTCGAATAGTAACAGCCGCTTGGCTATCTTCAGCAGTAGAAAATGTTTGACTCTTTTTTGTTGGAATTGTTGTATTTCTATCAATTAGGCGAGTAAAAACACCACCTAAAGTTTCAATACCAAGAGAAAGTGGAGTAACATCTAGCAAAAGAACATCTTTTACATCACCTTGTAAAACCCCCGCTTGGATTGCAGCACCAATAGCTACCACTTCATCAGGATTTACACCACGGTGTGGTTCTTTACCAAAAAATGTACTAACCATTTCTTGTACTTTTGGCATTCTTGACATCCCACCAACTAGCACCACTTCATTAATCTCTCCTGGTTTTAGACCAGCATCTTTAATTGCCTTTTCACACGGAATCATTGTTCTTTCAATTAAATCAGCAACTAAATTTTCAAATTTTGCTCTAGTAAGTTTTATGTTTAGATGTTTAGGTCCAGATTGATCTGCTGTAATAAAAGGTAAATTGATCTCAGTCTGTGTTGTTGAAGACAATTCAATCTTTGCTTTTTCTGAAGCTTCCTTTAATCTTTGCAGAGCAAGTTTATCCTTCAATAAATCAATACCTTGATCTTTTTTAAATTCTTCTGCTAAATAAGATACTAATCTTAGGTCAAAATCTTCCCCACCTAAGAAGGTATCCCCGTTTGTTGATTTTACTTCAAATACACCATCACCAATTTCTAGTATGGAAATATCGAATGTTCCACCGCCTAAATCATATACTGCAATAATTTCCCCATTTTTTTTATCAAGACCATACGCAAGTGCGGCAGCTGTAGGCTCATTGATTATGCGTAAAACCTCTAACCCTGCTATTTTTCCAGCATCCTTTGTCGCTTGTCTTTGGGCATCATTGAAGTAAGCAGGTACTGTTATTACCGCTTGTGTTACATCCTCACCAAGATATGATTCTGCCGTCTCTTTCATTTTTTGAAGGATAAAAGCAGATATTTGAGAAGGTGAATATTTTTGTGATCTTGCTTCAACCCATGCATCACCATTGTCTGCTTTTGCTATTGAGTATGAGACTAGATCTTTATCTTTCTTTACTAGAGGATCATTAAATTTTCTTCCCATAAGTCTTTTAACTGCATAAAGTGTATTTTCAGGGTTTGTTACAGATTGTCTTTTAGCTGGGAGCCCAATAATTCTATCAGAATCTTCTGTAAAAGCGACCATTGATGGCGTAGTACGCGCACCTTCAGAATTCTCAATTACTTTTGGCTCTTTGCCCTCCATAACAGCAACACATGAATTAGTTGTGCCAAGATCTATACCAATTACTTTAGCCATTAAAAAACCCTTTCCTTAAGCTTAATAAATATTATTTTACTTATTTTATATATAAAAATTTAAAATTAAAAAATAATCCCTATGATTTATATAATAGATATTTTTTAACCTGCAAGTGCTTATATAAGTTTTTTATACTCTCATAGGCATTAAAACGTATAAAGTAGCCTCGTCGGCAGGATCTCTGATTAGGCTTGGAGCTCCAGATTCTGAAAAAAAGAATTTAGTTGTATCACTTATAAGCTGAGATGTTATATCTAATAAATATTTAGAATTAAACCCTATTTCAATTGGTTCACTATTATATATGACAGGTATTTCTTCTATGGCAGTTCCAGAATCTGGACTTGTAACAGATAAAGTTAATAAGTTTTCGCCTATAGATAATTTAATAGCTCTCCCTCTATCGCTAGAGATTGTGGAAACTCTATCAACGGCATCAGCAAAAAATTTAGTTTCGACTATCATTACTTTATCATTTTGAAATGGAATTACTCTTTTATAATCAGGAAATTTTCCATCAATTAATTTTGATGTAAGCTGGATATTGTTAAAATTAAATCTAATTTTAGTTGGAGATAAAAATATTTCAATATCCCCTTCCACCTCATCGGTTAGTTTTTTTATTTCTGCAATTGATTTTCTAGGAATAATAACATCCGGCATCCCTTTGGCGCCTTCTGGTAATGGTAACTCGGCCTGAGCTAACCTGTGGCCATCTGTTGAAACAGCCCTCATCATTGAGATGCTATCTTCTTCATTATTAGCTTTAGCTTCATGAAAGTATATACCGTTTAAGTAGTATCTAGTTTCTTCAGAAGATATTGCGAACCTTGTTCTATCAATCAGTCTTTTTAATTCATTGCCAACCATAATAAATTTATGAGTATGATCATCACTTGTTAATTCAGGAAAATCTTTTCGAGGAAGGGTTTGCAATTTAAAATTTGATTTACCAGACTTTAAAGTTAAATATTCTTCATCATCGTTTTTATTTAATAGTAACTGTGCCCCATCAGGAAGTTTTCTAACAATATCAAAAAGTAGATGTGCGGGAGCAGTTAGATTCCCGCCGCTTATGATTTCTGCCTCAATCTCTTCTATAACCTCTATATCAAGATCAGTTGAGATAAGCTTCAATCCAATTCCTTCTACAATTATTAAAATATTTGATAATATTGGAATAGTATTACGTTTCTCAACAACGTTTTGTACGTGGTTTAAAGCTTTTAAGAAATTATTTCTATCTATAGTAACTTCCATTTTTTCCCTATATTATTGATATATGCAAGATGCATAGAATTATAAAAATAATACAATATTATCCTAATGTCTAATAGTTTAATTTAATAAGAATAGAAATGTAAAAGATCAGTAGATATTATTCTCTTAATGAATTTCCTAGAGATTCTATGGAAGTACGAATAGCTGCATCTTCTTTAATAAGGCGTTCAATTTTTCTAACAGCATGTAAAACGGTAGTATGGTCTCTGCCTCCAAACTTTCTTCCAATTTCAGGTAAAGATCTAGAAGTAAGTATTTTTGCTAGGTACATGCCTATCTGCCTAGGATAAACTATAGTTTTATGTCTTCTTGCTGATAATAAATCTTGTTTAGTAACATTAAAATGTCCACTAATAGCTCTTAAGACATCTTCTATCATAACTTGTCTATTCTGTTCTTCGCTTATTAGATCTTGAATCGTAGCAGCAGCTTCTTCAACTGTTATTGGTCTTTTATTTAGACTATGAGCAGCTATTATTCTATTCATGGCACCCTCAAGCTCTCTTCCAGAACTTTGAATTCTTCTTGCAAGAAAATCTAAAACTGCTTGTGATATTTCAATCCTAGGATTTCCTCTGAGAGTTTGCGATAATCGTTTTTCTAGTATACCTCTTCTTATATCAAAATCAGTCGGTCCTATTTGAGCAACCAAACCACCTGATAATCTTGATTTCATTCTGTCGTCTAACATTTCAAGTTTTGATGGAGGAAGATCGCCGGCAATAACTATTTGGTGTTTAGATGTATCGAAAGCATTAAAAATATGACAAAATTCTTGTTGGACGGCTTTCCCTTGAAGAAATTGCATGTCATCTATTAGAAGAATATCTACATCTGCAAATATTTTTTTAAAAGTTATTGTATCTCTTGCCTTAACAGCTTCAACAAAAGAGCTCATAAACCTAACTGCAGATAAGAAAAGGACTTTTCTGTCAGGTCTTTTAGACCTTGATTCCCAGGCTATTGAATTCATTAGATGGGTTTTCCCAGTACCAACTGGTCCGTGTATGTAAAGTGGATTAAATTCTATAGGTTCGCTTTTAGAAGGACATGCTACTCTTGATGCCGCAGCATGCGCAAGAGCATTAGATCTACCAATCACATAATTAGAAAAAGTAAATCTTCTATCTAACGGAGTTCCGTGGCCCATAAGATCTAAGTCATCTTCTATATTAACATTTGAACCAGGATTCAATCCATTATTATTTTTTGTATTACCTTCGTTTATATTTTGATTATTATTTAAAGATTTTGACTTACTTGATTCTCCATGAGCTCTTACGCGAAGTTCTATTCTTTTTATTTCTGAATTTTCAACTTTCCAAAGGTCTAAAAGTTTTTCTGAATATCTAGATTTTATCCAACTTCTTAGAAATAATGTAGGGACAGAAAGAGTAAGAGTGCCTGCGTCATATGAACTTGGAACAACTCTAGTAAACCAACTATTATATAAATCATCACCAAGTTGAGCACGTAATTTTACAGATATTTTATCCCATTGATTTACTATACTAATATTTTTTTTTATTGTTGTATCCATGGTAAACCCTCATACTTCCAACCATTTAGTTGCCCTCTTTTATGAGAAGGATCAGGATCACCTTCAAAACCGTAAGATATATTATATGAATTGTCCCATCCTGCACCTGTCATTAGTTTTGCAGCATTACTTGATCTTGCTCCGGAACGACATATAAAAAATAATGTATCATCCGAGTTGAAATCTATTTCTTTGAGAATATTTTCAAGTTCTAGATCAAAATTATGATTTAATTCCATGGAAGGGTAGTGTTGCCATTCAACATTATGTACATATTTGTTAGCAGTTGATAAATCTGGCATACCAACAAAATTTAGCTCAGCTTTTGTTCTCACGTCGATTAATTGAGAAGATTTTTCAGACATAAGATAATTCCAGGCTTCAGTAGGATGAACATCACCAGCATAATCATTATTTTCATTTATTACTTTTACATTCATTTTTATGCCTTGCTAGACTGCGATGTTTAATAAAAAAATATTTTTTAATTATTACTAAGATGCTTGCGTAAGATGACTATAGCGGTAAAAAATATATATTTCAAAGTAGATTTATTAATAATCAGCATACTGATTATTAATATGGTCTTATTAAAGTTTAAAGAGAAACTTTGTATTATTACGCAAGCGATTGAAGAATAATAAGAAAAACCTATTTAATAATTAACTATTTATTAATAACTAAAACTATAAAAAAAAAATATTTTTGTATAAATTTTATTAGAAATTATTATATCTATTTTTATATCTGTGACATATTTTATCTAAGTCACTGTTATAAAATAGATATTTTTTATCGTTTTTTTTGGTTAAATAAATTTATGATTGTTTAATAGAATTGTTTATTAGAAATATTTGATTCGATAAAATTTTAGATATTTAGTTATTATTATTTTGTTAGCAAAGGAAGACCCTAAACTATTGAATATATGTTTGATATGCTGATGTATTAAAATATGTATAATATACAGGAGTTATAGTATCTCCAACGAATAATATTATTTAATATAAGATTAGTTTAAGAAGCGATATTAATTATACGTTTAGTTAAACGGGATATTTTTCTTGCAGCTTGTTTTCTGTTAAAAGCACCTTTTTGAGCTCCTCGCATTAATTCCGGCTGTGCAGCTTTTAATGCTTCTTGAGCTAAAGCTTTATCACCCGAAGCAATTGCTTCTTCTGCTTTTCTTACTGAAGTTCTAACCTTACTTCTTCTCATTTTATTAACGAGTGTTCTAGTTGCGATTTTTCGAACCATTTTTTTAGCTGATTTAGTGTTTGCCATGCAATACTCTTATTTTAAATAATTAAATATATCTGAATAACACACATATAATGGTCGAACAAGGATCCGTCAACTATATGTTTATTATTTATCTAAAAAATTTGGATCCCTTTTTTCCTTAAAGGCATTTATTCCTTCAATAGAATCTTCTGTATCAAATAATGAATAGAATAGATCTCTTTCATTTCTAAGCTCGGCAGGATCAGACGTAGATTTTTCGTATTCAGAATCTTTAATAGATTTCTTTATTAATAGGATAGATTTTAATGACATTTTTGATATTTTCGAAGAAATTTTTAAAGCTTCTTCTATAAGATCTTCTTTTTTGTGTAAACTATTAACTAAACCAATGCGATAAGCCTCTTGAGCATCTATTATTTCCCCCGTTAAACATAGCTCCATGGCGTATGATTTTCCAATAATTTTAGGTAATGTTTTTGTTGCACCGCCGCCAGGCATTAGGCCAAGTAGAATTTCTGGTTGCGAAAACTTAGCACTATTTGATGCAATCCGAATATCGCATAATAATGCTAATTCACAACCACCACCGAGAGCATAGCCGGAAATAGCAGCAATAATTGGTTTTTTTATATCGTTTATATACAAAGGCCATTTTGCAATAAAGAATTCAATTTTTTCTTCTTTGTACCTTGTTAAATTGTCATCAAATTCATTAATATCGGCCCCAGCAGCGAAAATAGTATCCGAACCAGTTATAATTATACATTTGATACTATTATCTTCATCGGCAATTCTTAATGCCTTATAAAGTTCATCTGTCATCTCTTCGTTGATGGCATTCATGTGACTAGGTCTATTTAATTTAATTAGACAAGTTTTAGAATGAATTTCTGTTAATATAGTATTATATTTCATGATCTTGTAATTCTTGACAACTGTCACAGAAGAAAGTTGACCTCCCTGATTGTTTTATTTTTTTAATTATTCCAGAACAATGTTTTCGGTTACATTTCTTGCTTTCACAATTATAAACATTAAATTCATTTTGAAAATATCCCAAATCACCATTTGGAAGCCTATGGTCGCTAATAGTTGATCCACCAGCTTCTATTGCTTTATTTAAGATAAATTTTACTGACTTTACAAGTCTTTTCATGTTATTTTTTGAATCTTCGTAGTTGACTATTCCGTAGCATGAGGTATGAGGGCTGATCCTAGAATGATATAATGCTTCTGAAGCATAAATATTTCCTATTCCACCTACTATATTTTGATCCAATAAAGCTGTTTTGATATTACATTTTTTATTCGTTATCTTTTTTAATAAATATTTTGCATTGAATCCATTGCTTAATGCATCTGGACCAATATTTTTTAATAGACGGTGTTGATTTATTTCACTAACCTTAGCAATATCCATTAACCCAAATCTTCTTGGATCTATATATTTAATTATTAAATTATTAGATGTATAAAATACAACATGAGTATGCTTTATGTTTTTATCATCATCTGGTGTATTTTTTTGGATTAGAAAATTTCCCGACATTCCTAGATGTATAATCAAAACATAGTTGTTATTAAGATAGATTAGGATATATTTTGCTTTACGGCCAAATGAAGTAATGCTACTTCCTTTTAATTTGTCGATAAAATTTAATGGAAATGGAAACCTTAAATTCAAACGGTTTTGCTTAACATCTACAATAGATTGTTTGTCTATAGCCTTGCACAGGCTTCTTTTAATAATTTCTACTTCAGGTAATTCAGGCATGTGTTATAATAGTTAATTATATTTTAAATTGAAATTAAAATAAGTAAAAAATAGTAAAATAAAAAATGAATAAAAACGAAAATAAAGATTTAACGCACTTTGGTAATGTTATTATATCAAAACAGGAGAAATCTATTAAAGTTAATAATGTTTTTAGCTCCGTATCTGATAACTATGATTTGATGAATGATATCATGTCAATTGGAACTCATAGGCTATGGAAAGATGCAATGGTAAATTGGATTTCGCCAATCGATTCATATAATAGTTTTTGTCATCTTGATATTGCTGGAGGTACTGGAGATATAGCATATCGTTTATTGAATAGATTTTCTGATAATTTTTCTAGTCACATTGTTGATCTTAATCCAGAAATGATTAATTTTGCACTAGCTAAGGCTGAAAGAGAAAATTTTTCAGAAAGGATCAGTTTTACTGTAGGTAATGCTGAAAATCTTCCTATTAAATCGAATAGCATTGATCTGGTAACAATTGCTTTTGGAATTAGAAATGTTGTTACGATAGAAAATGCATTGAGGGAAGTGTTTAGGGTTTTAAAGTATGGTGGAAGATTTATTTGCTTAGAATTTTCCGATGTATCTGTTCCTTTGCTAGATAAAATATATGATTACTATTCTTTTAATGTTATACCAGAGCTTGGTCGAATAATTGCAGGTGATTTAGAATCTTATCAATATCTAGTAGAAAGCATAAGACGCTTTCCAAATCAAAAAACTTTTTGTGAAATGATTGAAGGAGTTGGTTTTGATAATGTTAAATGGAGAAATTTATCTGGTGGAATTGCAACACTTCACTCGGCATGGCGTCTTTAATTAAGGTTTTAATTTATGAATTTTTTTACTCAACTTGCTAACTCTACTAAGGTAATGATGACTTTCATAGGAAGTGATATACCTGAAGTGTTTATCCCAAAAGGTCGGGGGGCATTTTTATTTTCATTATTTTTTAATAAGAAGAAAAATAAAGATGTTATAGGTAAATCTTTTTCATCAACTCTCACCAAATTGGGTCCTAGTTATATTAAACTAGGTCAATTTTTAGCAACAAGACCTGATATAATAGGATTAAACGCTGCTAAGGAATTATCAATTTTACAAGACGAAGTTCCAGCATTTGCAAGAAAAGAGGCTGAAAAAATAATATCTGATGAATTTGGATTATCAGTAAAAGATTTATTTATAGAATTTGATAATGTGGTTGCAGCGGCTTCAATAGCTCAAGTACATAAGGCTAAAATAGAGCACGATGGAAAAGAAATACACGTAGCCGTTAAAGTTCTTAGGCCTGGTATCGAAGATAAATTCAACAGGGATTTTCAGGTTTTTTATTTTATTTCAGGGTTATTAGAAAGATTTAATTCTTCTTTAAAACGATTAAAGTTTGCAGAATCTATAGAAACACTTGAAAAGTCTGTAGATTTGGAAATGGATTTAAGATTAGAGGCTGCAGCTATATCAGAAATGACTGATAATTTAATTGATTCAGATGAATTTATTTTACCAAATGTTTTCTGGGATAAGACTTCTAAGAAGGTATTAACTACAGAATGGATTGACGGTATTTCAGTTGGTAACAAGCAGGCGCTAATAGATAAAGGATATGACTTAGGAAATATTGCAAGAATTATTATTCAATCTTTTTTAACACAAGCATTAAGGCACGGTTTTTTTCATGCAGATATGCATCCAGGTAATTTGTTTATAAATAATGATGGCAAATTAGTTATGGTTGATTTTGGTATTATGGGAAGACTGGGTAATAAAGAACAAAATTTTTTAGCAGAAATACTATGGGGATTGATAACTAGAGATTATAAAAGAACAGCAGAGGTTCATTTCGACGCAGGTTATGTTTCAGATAAAAGTAGAATGGATGAATTTAGCCAAGCTCTTAGATCTATTGGTGAGCCGTTAACAGGGCGTAATGCCAGTCAAATATCAATGGCAAGGGTATTAGCTCAATTATTTGACATTACCGAACAATTCGATATGAAGACAAGACCTGAACTTTTGCTACTCCAAAAAACTATGGTTGTTACAGAAGGTGTGGCAAGAAGCTTAGATCCAAATTTAAATATGTGGGATATATCAAAGCCAATAGTATCTGATTGGATGTCAAACACATTATCACCAGCAGAAAAATTTAAAGACACTATGAATAGTGTTTCGGGATTAGGTAATATGATATCTCAGATACCTAATATTATTGATAAAGCTGAGAAAACAACAACTGATATTATTTCTATATTAGATAGAACTGCTGAAAATAAAAATAAAAGAGATTTTAAAAGATATAAATATATAATATTGATAATATCCGCATTAATAGTTTTAACAATTTTAACGTAAATTCTGAGATATGAAATATATGACTGAATTAAAAAATAAAAATGTGCTTTTAATAATTGGAGGAGGAATTGCTGCATTTAAGGCGATAAATATTGTTCGTTTATTGAAAGAAGAAAAGGTCAATATAAATGTTATATTAACACAAGCTGGTGAGAATTTTGTAACCAGCCTGTCATTATCACAATTATCTGGGAATAAAGTAAAGACAGATTTATTTGATATGACTGGTGAATTAGAGATGAGTCACATAGAATTATCACGTAAATCTGATATTATTATTGTAGCGCCAGCAACGGCAGATTTAATTGCAAAAATGGCGAATGGTCAAGCAAATGACTTGGCATCAACCACTCTATTAGCGGCCAATAAACCAATTATAATTCTACCATCAATGAATGTTAAAATGTGGGATCACCCAGCAACACAAATAAATATCAATAAATTAAAAGATTTTGGAGTCGAAGTATTGGGGCCAGATGAGGGTGAGATGGCATGCGGAGAGTATGGTTTTGGAAGAATGTCCGAACCAATAGATTTATTAAATTATTTGAAATACTTTTATTCTCCTGAAAAAGTTTTATCTAAATTCAGTGCGATAGTTACAGCTGGACCAACGCACGAGCCGATAGATCCAGTTAGATATATTGCCAATAGGTCTTCAGGGAAACAAGGCTATGCCATTGCTGAGGCCTTAGCAAAAGTTGGTGTTAAAACTACATTGATATCTGGTCCTACTATATTGAATAAACCAAAAGACGTTAATTTATTGTATGTTGAAACAGCCAATGAAATGCTTGATATGGTAAAAAAATATATGCCAACAGATATAGCAATTTTCGCCGCCGCTGTTGGAGACTGGAGGGTTATTAATTATTCTACAGATAAAATGAAGAAAAATGGCACTGGAAAAAATTTGCTGGAGTTAGAAGAAAATCCAAATATTTTAGAAACTATTTCAAAAAATAAAGAACAAAGACCAAAAATTGTTATTGGTTTTGCTGCAGAGACTAAAGATCTCATAAAAGAAGCAAAAATTAAGTTCAATTTAAGAGGAGCAGATTGGATTTTAGCGAATGATGTTTCTCCAGAAAATAATGTATTTGGAAGTGATAGTAATAAGATAGGTCTTATTTCTAAAGATGGTACGGAGGAATGGAATGAAATGTCTAAGATAGAAGTAGCAAAAAAATTAGTTAAAAGAATTATAAAAGAAATTTCATAATGGTTTCAAAAGATATTACAGATATTAAAATTAAATTAATAGAGACTAACTCAGATTTTATTATACCAGAGTATCAAACGGAAGGGGCTGCTGGCATTGACTTGCGAGCTAATATAAATACACCAATAAATAGTATTAATATACTACCAGGAAAATGGGAAAAAATAAAAACAGGTATTGCGATTTCTATACCAGAAGGTTTTGAGGGTCAAATAAGACCAAGGTCAGGCATTGCCTATAAAAATGGGGTCACAGTTTTAAATTCTCCAGGTACAATTGACAGCGATTACAGAGGTGAAGTAATGGTGATATTAATTAATCATGGTACAGATAATTATGAAATAAAGCATGGAGAAAGAATTGCACAATTAGTAATTTCTCCAGTCATAAGAGCTAGTTTTACTTTGGTAGAATCATTAGATTTCACAATAAGAAATGCAAAAGGCTTTGGCTCTACCGGCAATAAATAATATCAAAGTTATATAGGTTATTATTATGATTTTTTCTGCATCAGAATTAGAAAGATACTCTAAGCAGATCTTGATTAATAATATTGGAGGAACAGGGCAAAGAAAATTAAAGGTATCAAAGGTATTGGTAATAGGAGCAGGCGGTCTTGGGTCTCCCGTTTTAACATATCTAGCGTCCGCTGGAATAGGAACAATTGGTATAATGGATTATGATAAAGTAGAGTTATCAAATTTACAGAGACAGTTTATTCATAGTGTTAAAACTATTGGTAGTAATAAGGCATTCAGTGCCAGAAGTTATATTGATTATTTAAACCCAGAGATAAATACAGAAATTTATGATTATAAAATTAAAGAAGATAATTGTGATAAGATAATTTTTAATTATGACATGGTAATAGATGCGAGTGATAATTTTAAAACACGTTTTATAATTTCTGATTCATGCAACCGTCTTAAGAAACCATATATAATGGGTGCTGTTCGTTCATATGAAGGTCAAGTAAGTACGTTTGTTCCTTATGAAGAAAATAAAGAATTCATTCTAAATCCTAGACTGAGAGATCTGTATTCCGAAGAAAATATACAATTTGATGAAATTGGATGTAAAGAAGAGGGTATTTTAGGTGTTACAACTGGATTAATTGGTACGTTAATGGCAACAGAAGCAATTAAATTAATTGTTGGTATGGGTAATATATTAATTGGAAAGCTATTATTAGTTGATCTCTTGAATATGAGATTTGAAGAAATAAAATATAGAAGGAAATAAAGATTTTATTATGAGAGTACTATTGCATTATAAAACATATTTAGTTTCATTTTTGGTTTTTATATTTTTATTTGCTGTTGCAATTATTATTTTTCCGGATGCATTAAAAAAATTAAATGAGAATAAATCTATACAATCAACTAATACAAAAATAAATCTAGAGAATACTAGTATAGTATTTAAAAGTCTTAAAAAAAATAAAGCAAACCTTAGACAAGGTCCATCATTAGATCACCAGGTGTTGTGGACTTATAATAAGTATAAATTGCCAGTTGAAATTATTGGGCAGACAAAGATCGGTTGGAGTAAGATTAGAGATTTTACTGGTGGAGAGGGTTGGGTATCCAACACATTACTATCCAATAATCGCACTGCTATGATTGCACCTTGGGATGTTAAGAATCAACCACAGGATTATAGGAATTTATTTAAGGAGCCTTTAACTACATCAAGAGTTATTAAATATTTAGAACCAGGTGTTGTCGTTAGTATTAGTCAATGTACAGGATCTTGGTGCAATATATATATAGGAAAAAGCGAAGGTTGGATAAAACAAAACCAGTTATATGGGGTTTATATTGATGAAGTTATAAATATTAAGGAAGATTAATTATCATCCATTAGATCAATAGTGATGTTAATTGATTTAATCTTTTTACCTTTTGGAAGCTTAGGAACATTAACTAATTTTAATTTCTCATTATCAATATCTGTAATAGTATCCTTGTAAATAAAATGATGATGATCTGTAGTATTAGTATCAAAATATGTCTTAGAATTACTAGTACGAACTTCTTTGAGTAGACCACATTCATTAAAATGGTTTAGTGTATTATATATTGTACCTAATGAAATATTAAGATCTGAAACGATGGCTTCTTCGTGTATCTTTTCAGCAGTAAAATGTCTTTTGCCGCTATCAAACATTAGACTAGCAAGTGCCACTCTTTGTTTTGTAGGGATTATGTCAGCGCGACGTAACATTCCCATTATACATATTTTATCAAAATTGTAATTTTGTACTTTTGAAATTTTTTTCATTAACTATCTTCTTTTTTTATATAATTATTATATAAAAAATTGTAAATTGTAAATAATATATATATAAATATTATAATTTATATTAAAATAGAATGCATCTAATATCTATTAAAAGTGTAAGTAGCTTATGGAAATAAAAAAATCAACATTTGAATATGAAGATCTATTGTCCTGTGCTAGAGGTGAATTATTTGGACCTGGGAATGCACAATTACCTAAGCCGCCGATGTTAATGTTTGATAAGATAACCAATGTTGATGAGATAAGCGGAACATTTTCAAAAGGACAGATTATTGCAGAATTTGATATAGATCCGGATTCTTGGTTTTTCTTATGTCACTTTCAAGGAGATCCTGTTATGCCGGGTTGTTTAGGACTGGATGCATTATGGCAATTGGTTGGTTTCTATCTTGGTTGGATGGGAAGGCCTGGAAAAGGAAGAGCATTGGGTGTTGGTGAAGTAAAATTTACAGGGATGGTTTTACCAACAGTAAAAAAATTGACTTATGTCATTAATATAAAAAAAATTATTGCCCGTAAACTAACACTTGGTATTGCTGATGGAGAGTTGTTCGCTGATGGTGAAAAGATATATACAGCTGAAAATCTCAAAGTAGGGCTTTTTGAAGAGAATAATAGTTAATAAATAATCTTTCGTAAAATGGAATCTTTAAATGAGACGTGTAGTTATAACTGGAATTGGAATAGTATCAAGTATTGGAAACAATAAGGAAGAAGTCTTATCTTCTTTGTATAATTGTAAATCAGGAATTATTTTAGCAGATGGATATAAGGAACTTGGTTTTCGCTCTCAAGTACATGGTTTGCCAAAATTAAATCCAGCTGATTTTATTGATAGAAGAAAACAAAGGTTTTTAGCTGACGGATCAGGGTGGGCTTATATAGCAACTGAACAGGCGATTGCAGATTCTGGTTTATTAACGGAAGATATTAGTAATATCAATACCGGTTTAATCGTTGGTACTGGGGGGCCTTCTACAAAAGCTATAGTTCAAGCAGCTGATGCTACAAGGGGAAAAGGTGCAAAGCATGTTGGTCCATTTGCGGTACCAAAAGCTATGTGTTCAATGGCTTCCGCAACGTTATCAACATATTTTGGTATAAAGGGTGTGAATTATTCAATATCTTCTGCTTGTGCTACATCTAATAATTGTATTGGAAATGCTTATGAGCTCATTCAATGGGGGAAGCAGGATATAATGATAGCAGGTGGTGGTGAAGAATTAGATTGGAGTTTGTCTGTTTTATTTGATGCAATGGGCGCTATGTCATCTAATTATAACGAAACTCCTGATGTAGCTAGCAGAGCGTATGATGTTAATAGAGATGGTTTTGTAATAGCGGGTGGAGCGGGCATATTAATATTAGAAGAGTATGAACATGCAATAAATAGAGGTGCTAATATATATGCAGAAATTGTTGGATATGGATCAACATCAGACGGAAATGATATGGTATTGTTATCTGGGGAAGGCGCTCAAAGAGCAATGAAACAGGCGTTAAAGGATGTGCATGATCCTATTGATTATATTAACCCACACGCAACATCTACTCCACAGGGAGATGTGATAGAAATTGAAGCAATTAAGGAAGTTTTTAAAGATAAATTGCCAATAATTTCAGCAACAAAATCTTTAACAGGACACTCATTGGGTGCAGCTGGTGCGCAAGAAGCAATCTATTCATTATTAATGATGGGTAATAATTTTATATGTGAATCAGCTCATATTAGTGAATTAGATCCAGTATTCAATGATATACCAATTGCACGTAAAAGACATGACAATGTCAATTTAAAGCATGTGATGTCAAATACTTTTGGGTTTGGTGGTACAAATGCAGCGTTAGTATTTAGAAAATTGGATTAATAATGACAGAAGATATATCAAATACAATCGATTTATCTCTTATGAGAGGTAAAAGAGGATTGATTATGGGTGTAGCAAATGATCATTCCATTGCATGGGGTGTTGCTAGGTCACTTCACGCAGCAGGAGCAGAACTTGCCTTTACTTATCAATCAGAAACTTTAAAGAAGAGATTAGAGCCTCTTTCTAGCTCTATAGGCTCTTCGCTTCTAATACCCTGTGATGTGGATAATACAGCAGATATAGAAAATGTATTTGATATAATTGCTAAAGAATGGGGTACTATTGATTTTGTTGTTCACGCTATTGCATTTTCAGATAAAAGCCAATTAAAGGGGCACTATGCAGATACCACTAGAGATAATTTTATTAAAACAATGGTTATTTCATGTTTTTCATTTACGGAAGTTGCAAAACAAGCAAAAAGACTAATGATTAATGGTGGTTCGTTGTTAACACTTACATTTTCTGGCTCCAATAAAGTTATGCCGAATTATAATGTTATGGGAGTTGCTAAGGCCGCATTAGAGTCTTCAGTTAGGTATCTTGCATCAGATTTTGGTCCATTAAATATCCGTGTTAATGCTATCTCAGCTGGACCTATGAGAACTCTTGCTGGTGGTGGAATAACAGATGCAAGGGAAATATTTAATTTTCAAAAGATACATTCACCATTAAGAAGGACTGTAACACTGAATGAATTAGGCGGTTCATCTATATATTTATTATCAGATCTTTCATCAGGTGTTACTGGTGAAATACATTATGTTGATTCTGGATACAATATTATTTCAACTCCAAAACCAGAAATGTTAAAAGATGAATCTAGCTACAATGATTCTTCAACAGAGAAATAAAAATAATCTAAATATATAAGAAATTTATTTCTTTCTTTCCCTTGAAGATGGTCTAGATGGTCTATTTCTTTTTGGCGGCAGTTCGTCGGCATCATTATTTTGGCCTTCTGCTTGTTTTCCAGTCTCTTGATCAATATGTTTCATTGTAAGCCTTACTTTGCCTCTATCATCGAATCCCATAAGCTTTACAAATACTTTATCACCTTCGCTAACGACTTCTGAAACAGTTTCAGGTCGACCGTCATTTAATTGTGAAATGTGAACCAATCCATCTTTTGGTCCAAAGAAATTAACAAAAGCTCCAAAATCTACCACTTTTACAACTGTACCTTCGTATATCTCTCCAACTTCTGGTTCTGCAACAATCATATGTATTTTTTCTAGAGCAAGCTCGATTGACGCTTTATTTGCTGAAGCTACAGTAACTACCCCATTATCTTCAACGCTTATTTGAGCGCCACTTTCCTCAACCATTTGTTTGATGATTTTTCCACCAGCCCCTATTATATCACGAATTTTATCTACTGGGATGTTAACGGTAACTATTCTTGGTGCAAATTCTCCAACATCTTTTCTAGATTCAGTTATTGCTTTAGCCATTTCTCCTAAGATATGTGTTCTACCTTTTTTTGCTTGAGCTAGAGCTTTTTTCATAATATCTTCTGTTATTCCAGATATTTTAATATCCATTTGTAATGTGGTTACGCCTTCAGAAGTACCAGCAACTTTAAAGTCCATATCACCCAGATGATCTTCGTCACCAAGAATATCTGATAGGACTGCAAAATCTTTTCCTTCAAGTATAAGTCCCATTGCAATTCCTGCAACTGGACTTTTGATTGGCACACCTGCATCCATCAATGCAAGCGAAGTTCCACAAACAGTTGCCATTGATGACGATCCGTTTGACTCAGTTATTTCTGACACGACTCTTATGGTATATGGAAAATCTTCTTTTTGCGGAAGCACAGGATTAATTGCTCTCCACGCTAATTTACCATGCCCGACTTCTCTTCTACTTGTGAAACCAGTTCTTCCAACTTCACCAACAGAATATGGAGGAAAATTATAATGCAACATGAAAGATTGTTTGTATGTGCCATTTAATGAGTCAACATATTGCTCGTCTTGTCCTGTACCCAGAGTTGCGACAGCAATTGCTTGAGTTTCACCACGGGTAAATAATGCTGAACCATGAGTTCTTGGAAGAACTGCAATTTCAGATACTATAGGTCTAATATCTTCAAGACCCCTTCCATCAATCCTTTTTGATGTTTTTAATATTGATTGACGAACAATATTTTTTTCGACAGTTTTAAAACAACTTGAAATATCATTTGGATCGTAATTAATTTCTTCATTTGGATTAAGCTCAGCAATTAATTTATCTTTAATACCGGATAGTGTTGATTGTCTTTCTTTCTTATCAGCAATTTTATATGCTTTTGTAACATCTGTTTTAATTATTTTTTCTATTTTTGTATCTAATTTAGAATGATCAGAGATTTCAATTTCTCTCATTTCTTTAGCGGATTTTTGGGCAAGTTTTATTATCATTTCGATTACAGGTTGCATGTGAGTATGAGCAAACATAACGCCACCAAGCATAATATCTTCTGATAATTCCTTTGCTTCTGACTCAATCATGAGTACAGCATTTTTTGTTCCGGCAACAACTAGATCAAGAGATGATTCCAACAGTTCTTCTGTCTTAGGATTTAATACATATTCGTTATTTATATATCCTATTCTTGCAGCACCAACTGGACCTTTAAATGGAATCCCAGATATTGTTAAAGCTGCTGAACATGCAATGATAGCTACTATATCAGGATCATTTTCCGTGTCATGTGATAATACTGTAGCAATAACTTGTGTTTCATTTTTAAATTCTTTAACAAAAAGTGGTCTGATTGGCCTATCAATTAATCTTGACACTAATGTTTCTTTTTCTGTCGGTCTACCTTCACGTTTGAAATATCCACCTGGTATTTTACCTGCAGCATAAGCTTTTTCCTGATAGTTTACAGTTAAAGGGAAGAAATCTAAACCTGGTTTTGGTTTTTGATCTGCACAAACCGTAGCTAAAACAGTTGTTTGCCCATAAGTTACGATTACAGATCCGTCTGCTTGTCTAGCTACTTTACCAGTTTCAATTTTTAATGGACGGTTTCCCCAAATAATTTCTTCACTATATGTTTTAAACATTTTATCTCTTTCGTTATGTAAAAATTATATTTCTACATCTATGGTTTATTTTAATATTAACGGCGTATTCCTAATTCTTTAATTATGGTTTGGTAACGTTCTTCATTATTTAATTTAATATAATCAAGATGTTTTCTTCTTTGGCTGACCATTTTTAATAGCCCTCTCCTAGAATGATTATCTTTTTTATGTGTTTTGAAATGTTCTGTAAGATTTTTTATTCTTTCTGTTAACACGGCTATTTGTACCTGGGATGATCCGGTATCATTTGCATTAACAGCATACTCTTTTATTAGCTCTTGTTTTCTTTCGTTTGTAATCGACATCTTTACTCTCCTGTTTTTTTATCTTCTATATTTAGAACACGAATTGGTTTTAAGACATTTTCATTAATTTTACATATGGCAATTAATTTTTTTTCAAATATTGCATATGCATCCCTATTGTTATTCCCATTATATTCAGGGCTAAGGGGGATAGATAATCCTGTCTTAAGTTTATTTGCTTCTTGATTATTTATCTTAACTGCCAGGATGTCGTCCAGCACAGTCTCAATAGGTTGTATAAGCAAATATAGATTATCTATAACATGGTTTATTTCATTAAGTCTATCAATAGATATAATAATTTTATTAAAAAAAGGACCGTAAGCAGTTCTTTTAAGTTTAGTTATATGACCGTATGTTCCTAAACATCTTCCAAAATCACGGGCTAATGACCTTACATAGGTACCCTTACCACATGTAACTTCAAAAGACATTTCTTTTTCTGATATTTTTTCTAATATTTTTATATTTTCAATTTTTACCTTGTTTGTTGATAGATTTGGAATCTCTCCGTCTCTTGCAATTTTATATGCTCTTTTTCCATTGATTTTCTTTGCTGAATAGATTGGAGGGAGTTGTTCAATTTCTCCAATAAATCTTGGTATGATTTTTTTTACATCAACAAGATCTGGATAAAGAATTTTTTGATTTATTATGTTACCTGTTGAATCATCTGTATCGGTTTCTTCTCCCCATTTTACAGTAAAGGTATATGTTTTCTTTGAGTCCATAAGATATGAAACAGTTTTTGTTGCTTCTCCAATAGCAATTGGTAAGATACCTGTTGCCATCGGATCCAACGTGCCTCCGTGCCCAACCTTTTTTACATTAAATTTTTTTTTAATAATTCTAACAATATCAGTAGATGTGAAGCCTAGAGGTTTGTCAACCACAACCCAGCCGTGTAATTGTCTTTTTATATATGTTTTATGCATGCTGTGTTTTTGGTTACAAATCTTCTTGTGAAGAAGATTTTAGTAAATTATTTATATGGTTAGAGTAAGCAAAAGATGTATCTTCTTTAAAATATATGCCAGGTGTGTGTTTTAAAGATACCATTGTTGTAACCTGACCCCTTATAAATTTAACATTCTTGTTTAGGGCAATTATGGTTTCTTCTATTTTAAATCCGCCAAGTGGCATAATGTAAACAATGGCTTTTTTTAAATCAGGGGTTACTGCAACTTCAGTGATTGTGATTGTTTTGTCCATTAGATCTTGATCGTAGATTTCATTTTTTGTCATCATTTCAGATAAAGCATGTCTAATTAATTCGCCAACTCTTAATTGGCGTTGTGATGATTTATTTTTAGGTTGTTTTTTTGAATCTAACATATTTTTGCTAAGGGTTAAATTATCAATCAAAGTGTTCGTTCAATAGTTTCAAGCTCATAACATTCTATAATATCACCTTGTTTTATATCCTGATGATTTTTAAACGCTATACCGCATTCTTGGCCAACTCGAACCTCTTTAACCTCCTCTGTAAATCTCTTTAGAGTTGATAGTTGTCCCTCGTGAATAACAACACTATCTCTAATTAATCGAAGATTTTCTTTATTTTTAACTATACCATCTGTGACCGTACATCCTGCAATCTTACCAACTTTAGAAATATAAAATACCTCTAATACTTTTGCATTACCAACAATAGTTTCTTTGATTGTTGGGTCTAGCAGTCCAGACAGCGCTGATTTTATATCGTCAATAAGATTATATATTATGGAGTACTGTCTTATTTCGATATTATCTTTATCTGCTAAAGCTTTTGCTTGCACATTTGGTCTCACATTAAAGGATAGAACAATTGCATTTGAGGCTAGTGCTAATGAAATATCTGATTCAGTTATTCCACCAACTCCTCCGTGTATTAATCTTACAGCTACTTCATCTGTTGAAAGATTATTTATAGCAGCTGCAATAGCTTCTACAGACCCCTGTGCATCGGCCTTAAGTAATATGGGTAATTCTTTAAGTTCTTTTTCTTTAAGTTGGCCCATCATATATTCAAGTGTTGTCCGCTTTCCTATTCCACTAGCGTAGTTATCTTTTAATTTTCTTTTTCTATACTCTGTGATTTCTCTTGCTCTTGATTCACTATCTACTACTGCAAATTTATCTCCCGCCTCTGGTATTCCATTTATTCCCAATATTTCTACAGGCATGGATGGAATAGCTTCTTTTATACTTTCTCCCCGATCGTTTGCTAAAGCCCTTACTTTACCCCACTCTGAACCTAACACAACGATATCACCTATATTTAGCTTTCCTCTTTGAACTAAAACAGTAGCAACTGGACCTCTTCCTCTATCTAAGGTTGATTCAATAACCATACCATCGGCAGCTCTATTTGGATTTGCAGTTAATTCTAATAATTCAGATTGTAATGATATAGCATCTAGTAACTTATCTAAATTTTGTTTTTTTAAAGCTGAAACCTCAACTTCTAAAATATCTCCACTCATTGATTCAACAATAATACCATGCTGTAATAGTTCGTTCCTTACTCTATTTGAATCAGCGCCTTCTACGTCAATCTTATTTATTGCTACAATAATTGGAACACCTGCTTCTTTAGAATGGTTAATAGCTTCAATTGTTTGAGGCATAACTCCATCATCTGCGGCAACAACTAGTACGACAATGTCAGTTGCCTTTGCTCCTCTAGCTCTCATTGAGGTAAATGCAGCGTGCCCTGGTGTATCAAGAAATGTAATTATGTTGCCTGAAT
>JABIEF010000026.1 GCA_018651345.1 Rhodobiaceae bacterium | reverse complement strand
TTTCTTTTTCTTATACTAAAGAGATGGTTCAAAATTTCTTTGAATCAAGGAATCGGGAGCAACTTCTTTGTTATAGCCAATTCCTTCAAATTTGGGACGCAATTTTTGTATTTGTCTATACTTTGATGTATGCATCTTGGGTTTTGTACTTCTTTAAAAACAAGCGTTTATTTTTGATAATTCCTATTCTTGTCATGATTGCAGATTGGGCAGAGAATTACGTTGAATTATTGATGCTAAAAACCTATTTAAATTCAAGTTCAATATCCGAAACATTAGTTTCGTTAGGATCTGGAATCAACTTGTTTAAATGGGTATTATCAAGTCTTACTTATTTAATAATCCTCTTTGGAATAATAATTACATTAAAAATATTTCTAACAAAATTTAAAAGATTCTTTTAGATAGCAATATATACAATACAGTGTACTACTGTATTAAATTTTTCAACATGGAGTCTAAAGTGACAGAGAGAATAGCATTATTATTTGGCTCATCAGGCTTAGTTGGAGGTCATCTCCTTAATCAATTAATTAAAGATAAAAATTATTCTAAAATTAAATTATTTGTTCGTACAACTCCTGAAGTTAGTGATCCAAAAGTAGAGATTATTAAGACTGATTTTCACAATTTACAAAATCACATAGACGATATTATAGGCGATGATTGTTTTGTTTGTATTGGTACAACTAAGCAAAATTCACCAGATAAAGATGAATATAAAAGAGTTGAACTTGATATCCCTAAAGAAATTGCAAAAATTGCAAAATCAAATTTTCTCAACTCATTTATTTTTGTCTCTGCACTATATGCAAACCCCAAGAGTTTCGCAGATTATGTAAAATTCAAAGGTCTGGTTGAAGCAGAACTAGAAAAACTTAATTTTTCTAAATTAGCAATAATGAGGCCCTCCTTTTTAATGGGAGATAGAAAAGAAAAGAGAGTAAGTGAAAAAATAGGCATCTACGTTTTTAAGTTACTTTCCCCATTACTTTTAGGTCCTTTAAAGAAAATGAAACCTATTCATTCAGAAACCGTTGCAAAAGCAATGATAGCTGTTATTCAAAATGATATTCAACAAACTATTTTTGAATCAAATGAAATTGCTGGTTTGTCGCAATAAACTTCACTTGAAAGCATAGTCACGCGCTTCATGGTGTCTCTTTGTATGAAGTGACAACCTTCCAACAGGGCTCTATCGCGTCATCAACCTCGATCTTAAGATCTCGGTATTTTATGATGCTTACCTCTTTCCTATATATGATTTTAATTTAATTACACCTCTCCCTCGAATATTAAACTAAATTTGTTTCTCGGTTTAAATTGAATTATAGTTCTTGAATGAAGAATCTTCTCATAATCTTGTTTCTATTATTTTTCCCAGCACAAGGCCATGCGTTAGAGTGCTCTGATGGAAGTGATTTAGCTATAAGTAGCATTGATTTTGAATATAACTGCGATGATAATAAAATTAAAGATTTAAAAACGTCTGATAAAAAAAATAAAACTGTGCCAACTCATACTTTTAATATCGATGGCCGATGGCGTGGAATAGTAATTTGTGATCAAGATAAAGAAAAATGGGGAGGAGGTGAATATAAACTTGGTAACGGCAAACTCTCCGGCAAGATTGATTTTACTGTTAGTAAAGGAACTATAGAAGTAGGGAATCGTGATTATCCTGGGAAAGGAAGATTTTGGTTGGATTGGTCAGAAGGTGGGCATAAAATTCAATCATTCAAGATTTATAAGCAAAAAATCACTATTGAAAGTAGATCTTTTGACAATACCTCAAATTGGGAAGGTAACTTAACTACCAATAACACTATGGATTTAACCGGTGATGGGCGTCAATGTAAAGGAAAGCTGTATAGAAGCGAAGAAATATTCTTTGATTCGTACTCACCAAAATGGATATTGGATTATGTTGATGGCGTTGAGAATGATGAAAAATATATGATATCTGGTTTACTTACATTCCCTGAGGGTGATCAAGAAAAATTCCCAGTAATGATAATGATTGTAAATTCAGGTTGTGGTTATGGGCACAGAGAGGCAACTTATGGTTTTGATATTAAGAATCAGGGTGTCGCAACACTTGAAATTGATAACTGTTCACCCAGAGGTTTGAGTGAAAATAATCCAATTGCTAGTGGTAATTATTTAAAACTAACTGCTTGGATGGGAGCAGCTGATGCCTTGCATGCACTAAAATTTTTACAAAGTCATCAAAAAGTAGATGGAGACAAGGTTGGTATTATTGGCTTTAGCTGGGGTGGGCAAGTTGCCTATTTTACGGGTATAGATTTAGTTCGTAAAGCAATAGTAAGTGACGATGTTGATTTTGCTTTAAGGGTGCCTTACTACTTTTTTTGTAGACAATTTGATAATCCAAAATACTCAAAAAATAAACTTCACATAGTTCAAGGCGAGCTCGATGCTGTTCCGCCCAATCATTGTATTGAGATGGCCAATGATTTTAATAATCTAGGTTATGATGTATCGATTGATATTTATTCTGGTGCAGCACATAACTTCGATAACCCATGGTGGGATTCGATGTCACCTGCAAAAGACTATAGTAAGTGGTATGTAACTGATAATTGTTATTACTGGATTGACGAAAACTATAAAAGGTCATGGAGACTAGATGATATGAGAATCGAATTTGATGATTATGAAGGTTGGAATTTCAGAGCGGATCCTCTATGGAAAGAATATAATAAAGAGTGTGAGAATATGGGTGCTGTGTATGGAAGAGATGATGAAGCAGCAAAACAATCGGCAGTTAAATTAGAAGGGCTTATTAATCAATATCTAAAGTAATTATTAAAAAAGATTCTTGTAGATAGCAATGTAAATAGTATACTATTATCCTATCGTATTATGAAGGTATAAGATACGAAGGCTTGTTAGATATGTAGATTAATGCCCGTTCTCTTTAAAAATATTAATAACAACCAAATTCTGCTTTATTGATAAGGATCGTATTTTATGAATAAAAATTTATGGTTGCTAACATTATCTCAAGTTTTTAGTTTTACAGCTGCCCCTATAACTATATTCCTAAGTGGAATTATAGGATCTCTGATAACGCCAATTGTCGCTCTTTCCACTCTCCCGACAGCTATGATGATAGTAGGGAGTGCTGTATTTACAGTTTTTGCTTCAAAGATTATGAGTCGCATAGGACGCAAGAGGGGTTTTTTGCTTTCTGCCATAGCTTGTTCATTTTCGTCTTTAGTTGCGGCATACTCTATTTATAATGAGAATTTTGCATTATACTGTATGGCATGTTTTTTGATTGGTAATTCTCTTGCGTTTACACATCAATATCGTTTTGCAGCTGCAGAATCGGTAGAAAAAATAATGATACCTAGAGCTATCTCTATTATTATGCTTGCTGGTATTTTATCGGCTTTATTGGGTCCTAATTTAGCCAACTATGCAAAAGATATGATTGATGGCCATACCTATGTCGGGTCTTATTTAGCTCTTTCTGTATTGACATTTATTCCGGTATTTTTTCTTTTCTTTTATTCTAATGAAACAAAAAAAACTAATGAAAAGAAAACGTCTGGTCGGTCGTATTTAGAATTACTTGCACAACCAAGATTTTTGCAAGCCATAGTCGCTGCTGCATTTGCATATGCAATAATGTCTTTCTTAATGACAGCAACCCCTATTAGCATGCATATTATGCATGGAATAAGCTTGGGTAAAACAGGGATGGTTATACAAATTCATGTCATAGCAATGTTTTTGCCTTCTTTATTGACAGGCACCTTAGTGAAAAAATATGGTCATAGCAAAATCATGTATTGCGGAGTAATTTTTTTTGGCATTACTATTATGTTAAGTAATTTTGAACAAGTCTTCTTAAACTATATAATCTCATTAGCTTTCTTGGGCTTGGGTTGGAACTTTTTGTTTATATCTGGAACTAGTCTATTGGTTATATCTTATAAAGAGAATGAGAAATACAAGGCTCAGGGTTTAAATGATGTGTTGGTTTTTTCAACACAAGCTTTAGCAAGTTTGTCAGCAGGATTTTTTTTAAATTTAACCAGCTGGGAAACACTGAACTTGATCTGTATACCTTTTTTGATTTTAATAGTATTGATTACTTATTGGGCTGATACTTCAAATAGCGAGAAGCTTAACATTGGAGGTCAAATTGTATAAATTAACTGATGTCGTAATAGTATCTGCAGCAAGAACACCTATTGGCACTTTTAACGGAATATTTGCTAATGTACCTGCGCATGAATTAGGAAGTATTGCTATAAAATCGGCTTTACTGAGGGTTAAAATAGATCCTAAAGACATTGATGAAGTAGTATTAGGCCAGATTTTAACTGCGGGTCAAGGACAGAATCCTGCGAGACAAGCATCTGTAATGGCCGGAGTACCATATTCAGTGCCATCTTGGGGTCTTAATCAATTATGCGGATCTGGTTTAAGGTCTGTGGCAATAGGCTATCAGCAAATTATGGATAATAGCGCAAAAATTGTAATTGCTGGTGGCCAGGAAAATATGAGCTTATCTCCGCATTGTTTGCATTTAAGAAACGGATATAAGATGGGTAATATCAACTATATAGATACAATGATTCACGATGGCTTAATAGATGTATTTAATGGTTATCATATGGGGGTTACAGCTGAAAATATTTCAAATAATTGGAATATATCCAAATCAGATCAGGATAATTTTGCATTAAATTCTCAAATTAAGGCTTCGAATGCTCAAGACGAAGGAAGGTTTGATGAAGAAATATGCTCTGTTAAAGTGAAGGTTAATCGCGAAGATATTTTTGTTGATAAAGATGAATATATTCGAAAAGACATCTCTTTAGATAATATTGAGCGCTTGAAACCTATTTTTAAGAAAGATGGAACGGTTACTGCAGGTAATTCTTCAGGAATTAATGACGGTGCTGCTGCTTTGGTAATAATGACATATGAAGAAGCTCAAAAAAGAGACTTGCATCCTCTGGCAAAAATAGTTTCATGGGGTCAAGCAGGAGTTGATCCTGCGCTAATGGGGTCGGGCCCAATACCAGCTTCACGGTCTGCTTTAGCAAAGGCTGGCTGGGCTATAGAAGATTTGGATCTAGTAGAGTTAAACGAAGCCTTTGCTGCACAAGCTTGTGCTTGTGCAAAAGATTTGCAGATTGATGCAAGTAAATTAAATGTCAACGGTGGTGCTATAGCATTAGGGCATCCAGTCGGAGCATCTGGCGCAAGAGTTTTAACTACTTTACTTTTTGAAATGAAGAGAAGAGGCGTACAAAAGGGTTTGGCGGCTTTGTGTATTGGTGGAGGTATGGGTATTGCAATGTGTATTCAGAGGCACGATTAAGATAATATCTAAAAGTTATCTTTCTTTGTCCTGAGCGCTGAAAATATCTTTTTTGAATCTGAATTCAGTAAGTCTAAATTTTTCTTTATTTCAAGGCTGTCAGTTCTTAGAAAAGGATTGGTATCAAGTTCTGTTTTTATTGTGGTCGGAAGTGTTGGTTTATTTTCAGACCTTAGTTCCTTAACATACTCTATTCTTGAACATAAATTTTTATTATTAGGTTCAATTGATAATGCAAATTTGCCGTTAGCAATAGTATATTCATGCCCACAGTATACTATAGTATTTTCTGGTAGTTCTTTGATCTTATTGAGGGAATCTAACATTTGATCGTGAGAACCTTCAAAAACTCTCCCGCAACCCATAGCAAAGATTGTGTCTCCTGCGAACAATACATTGTCATTTTCAATCCAATATATAATATGCCCAAGAGTGTGTCCCGGAGTATGGATTACCTTTACAGGCCTGTTTGAGAAGTCAAAAAATTCTTGATCAAGTACTGTTTTGTCAAGAAATTCTATGGATTCTTCTTCATATTTTGGTCCAATAACAAATGGGTTATAATATTTCTTTAAATCATCTATACCACCTATATGGTCAAGATGTTTATGGGTAACTAAAATATGAGTCAGATTCCAATTTTTTTCTTTTAGCTCCCTCTTAATTACCACGGCATCTGGCGCATCAATGCTAGCAGTTTGGTTTGTTTCTGAGTCATGAATTAAGACGCCATAATTATCACTCAGACATTCGAACTGATGAATTATTAATTTGTTCATATTTTTTCTTCCGTTGCTATATTTTATTTTTTAGATAATAGAAAAACTGCCTGTTCTCCAATTAAATTAGCAGCCCATAAACTTTTTGCAAAACTTATTTGTTTCCCTTTTCTATCCAATGCCACTGCTTGCTCAATTTTAAAATTAAGTTGTTCGCACGTATCTATGAAGTCTTTGATTGTACATAAATGAATATTTTCAGTATTGTACCAAGTTTGTGGCAGCGATGGTGTAACAGGCATTTTACCGAAAATTGATAAATATGTCCTTACTCTCCAATAACCAAAATTAGGAATTGAAATTATAGCTTTTTTGCCAACTCTTAATAACTCTACCAAGGTAGCATAAGGGTCCTGCATTGCTTGAATTGTTTGGCTGAGTACGACGTAATCAAAACTTTCATCTGGATAGCCAACTAAATCTCTATCCGCATCTCCTTGAACAACAGAAAGACCCTTAGCAAGGCATTTATTAACTTTACTGGATGATATTTCTATACCCCTGCCGTCAACGGACTTTGAATCTATTAACATATTTAACAAAGTACCGTCATCGCATCCAATATCAAGAATGCGTGATTTTTTTTTAACCATATTATTAATAACAACAAAATCAACACGATTTGAAGAATCAAATTTTATTTTATTATTTTTTATATTCATTCTAACAATTCTTACTTTCTACAGCTTTGAGAAATCCTTCTATAGCATTGAACATATTTGGTTCATCAAGTAAAAAAGCATCATGACCTTTGTTAGATTCTATATCTACAAAACTAACATTTGCGCCCGAAGCATTTAATGCGTGGACTATTCTTCTACTTTCTGATGTTGGAAATAACCAATCTCCTGTAAAGGAAATAATACAAACATGAGATTTAAGATCCTTAAAAGCATTTGCTAATACTCCGTTGTTTTCAGTTATTAAATCAAAATAATCCATAGACCGTGTGAGATAAAGATAGCTATTTGCATCAAATCTATCAACAAAATTTGACCCTTGGTGTCTTAGATAACTTTCAACCTGAAAGTCTGCATCAAATGTAAATGTCGGACTCAATCTATCTTGAAAGTTTCTACCAAATTTTTCTTCTAACGCTACTTCTGATAAATACGTTATATGGGCAGTCATGCGAGCGACAGACAATCCTTTTGCAGGGCGTTTTTTCTTATCAAGATAAAGACCCTCATGCCATTCAGGATCTGCCATGATAGCCTGTCTTCCGACCTCATTAAATGCAATGTTCTGTGAACTATGGTATGCTGAAGTTGCTATTGGAATTGCTGATTGAATTCTATTAGGGTAGCTTGTCATCCATTCTAAAACTTGCATTCCACCCATAGAACCCCCAATGACTGATAATACTTTGTCAATTTCAAGATAATCAAGCAACATAATTTGTGTTTTAATCATATCGTTAATCGTAATCATTGGAAAATCTAGAGCATAGGGTTTATTTGTTTTGGGATTAATGGAGCTGGGACCAGTGGTACCCATACATCCGCCTATTACATTAGAGCATATAATAAAATATTTATTTGTATCTATAGGCTTTCCTTCTCCCACCAAATTTTTCCACCAACCTGGTTTATTTGTAGTTGGGTTATCTTCGACTACGTATTGATCACCAGTTAGGGCATGGCAAATAAAAATAGCATTAGATTTTTTAGCGTTTAGAGTACCATATGTTTGGTAAGCTATTGTTACCGGGCTAATAGATTTACCTGATTCTAATTGCAGAGGTTGACTTGGGCCGAAAGTTATGACTTTGCTTGGCATTAGAATTCCTGATTGAAATTAATATAAAGTGCGTTTAATATATATCGTATATTTTAATTTAATGTTAAAATAATCATAGCACAATATATTCTATAGTTTATTTATTTGCTTTGAAAATTATCTAATCCATACTAATCTAGTTTTGTCTAAAGTATGTATCAATTAGTTGTAAATATAATTAGAAATTATAATTTTAGTCATAATTGCACCAACAAAAACTTAATTAATTTGTTATGAAAAATATACCAAAAGAAAAATCTAGCAGCCTCAAAACCCTTAGAAAAAAATTGGATACTATTGATAATAATATATTGCAAATGGTTGTTGAAAGAGCACAACTCGCGGCGAAAATATATGAAGCAAAGAAGTCTGATAATTCTTTTGTATACCAACCTGTAAGAGAAGCTGAGATATTAAGGAAATTAAATTCCTCAGATCTATCTCCTCTAGATATAGCTAAAGTTTGGGATATATGGAGATCGATGATTAATGCAAATATTAGCTTACAATCTACTTTACATATACATGTCTGGGATAAAAAAGAAATAAATGCAGATATATTATCTTATTTTGGTCCTGATGTTGAAATTCATGAACTATCAACTTCCTCTGATGGGGCTGAAGGACCTAAGTTGATAGAAGATGCTATGACGAATAATCCTGAATCGAATATTATTGTAATACCATTTTCTAGATGGGACTCAGATCATTCCGTAGGTGGAAAGATTATTGGAGCATTTCCTATGATTAGTAGAGATACGCCTAAGTATTTTGTAGTTGGAAAAAATATTTTTCTAAAATCTAGTGATGATATTACCCTTTTTTCTGTAATTTTTAATAATTGGAACATAGAAATCCCTAGTGAATTTGATGACAATAAAGATGATTACGAATGGGTATCAAAATGGTTTAGTGATTTAAAAAAACAAATGCAAAAACAATTGGAAATAGATATTGAAATTGAATATTTGATTCCAAATCCAACAGTTAAAAAATATTTAATAGGTGTTAAGGGTTATTTTGATGAATCGTCAGAATTTATTAAGACACTTTCATCAAATAATTCAATTAAAACTATTGAATTAAAAGGTATTTATCCTAATATATTGATCTACAACAAAGGAAAATAGAAATTGAATAATTATATAAAGCCTGGTCCAGGCATTATGCAAATTAAACCATATGCTGGAGGTAAAAGCGGATTTATTGGTAAAAAATCAATAAAACTATCTTCAAATGAATCCGCGCTTGGGCCAAGTCTGCGTGTTAAGGAAGCTTTTTTAAAAAGTTTAGATAGTCTGGCAATTTATCCGGATGGAAAGCAGTATGCTCTTAAAGAAGCCATAGCGAAGAATAATAACTTAGATATTAACCAGATCATTTGTGGTGCTGGATCAGATGAGATTCTAACTCTTATTGGTAATGCATATCTAACCCCAGGGGATGAGGTTATTTATCCCGAACATGCTTTTGTTTTGTATAAAATTATAACTTTGGCTAATGGAGCTATACCAATTGCTGCGCCAGAAAAAGACTTAACAGCTGATGTTGATTCAATATTAAATTTAGTTACCTCTAAAACAAAAATTATCTTTATTGCAAATCCTAATAACCCGACAGGGACATATTTATCTTCAAGTGAAATTAAAAGATTACAGTCAAATATTCCAGAAAATATTTTGCTAATTATTGATGGGGCTTACGCAGAATATGTTATGGCTAATAATTATGATTGTGGAGTTGAATTAGTTTCCGCTTCAAATAATGTGGTTATGACAAGAACTTTTTCAAAGGTGCATGCATTAGCTTCTCTGAGAATTGGATGGGCGTATTGTCCAAGCCATATAATTGATGTCTTAGATCGTATTAGAGGTCCTTTTAATGTATCTATTCCATCTATTATGGCAGGATCGGCTGCTATGAATGACATTGACCATGTAAATCATTCTGTTGCCCATAATGCTAAATGGAGAGATCACTTACATAATTTTTATACCGAATTAGGTATTAAGGTTATACCTAGTGTTGCAAATTTTTTATTATTAGATTTTAAGAATTTAGAAAATATAAATTCAAATACATTAGAAAAATATTTGAATGAAAAAAATATATACATCAGGAATGTTGCGGATTATGGATTACCTACGCATTTAAGGATAACAATAGGTAGTGAGAAAGATAATGAAACTTTACTTGGCGAAATACAGAAATATGTTGAGGATACTCGGATATGAGCAACAATACTAAAAAACCTTTGTTTGATGTGGTCGCAATAATTGGTATAGGTTTAATAGGATCGTCAATTGCAAGGGCTATAAAAAAATATGGATTAGCAGATAAAGTCTACGGATACGCAAAAACAGATAGCACACGAAATACTGCTAAAAAATTAGGCTATATGGATGAAATTTACGATAATGCTATAGAGACAGTAAAAGATGCTGATTTAACTATTCTTTGCACACCAGTTGGAGCAAATTTAAGTATCATCATACAAATTGGCGAACACTTGAAATCAGGGTCTATTTTGACAGATGTCGGTTCAGTTAAGGGTTCTGTTATTAGAGATATATTACCCCATATTTCGGAAGATATAACATTTATTCCTGGTCATCCAATTGCTGGAACAGAGTTCTCCGGTCCAGAATCAGGTTTTGCAGAACTTTTTCAAAAAAAATGGTGTGTTTTAACTCCATTAGATAACTGTATTGAGGTAAAGTTAAACATTCTCATAAAGTTTTGGCAATCATGTGGAATGCTTGTTGATGTTATGAGTGCCGAACACCATGACTTAGTTCTAGCAATTACAAGCCACGTTCCCCATCTAATAGCATATAATATTGTTGGCACTGCAGCAGATTTAGAGAAAGTGACAAGATCGGAAGTAACAAAGTATGCAGCAGGAGGTTTCCGAGATTTTACGAGGATAGCTTCATCGGATCCTATAATGTGGAGAGATATATTCCTGAACAATAAGGACGCTGTTCTTGAAATGCTGGGACGATTTGTGGAAGATTTAACTGCTTTACAAAAGGCTATCAGGTGGAGTGACGGTGATAAATTAGAAGAATTATTTGTTAAGACAAGAGAAATACGTAAGAGTATTATTTTAAAAGAAGATGAAACGAATAATTATAAATAATAATAAGAAAATCTAATCACTTGTTTTGCTTTCTGTAATCAATTTGTTGGTAGCATTTTCTATTCTATTTTCTAGCTCAGACATAAATATTGATGAGCTTAGTCCTGGATCTATTGGATCAAGAAATTCAATAATTATTCTACCAGGTATTTTTTTCAATTTATTTTTTGGCCAGTAAACACCTGAATTTAATGCAACTGGTACGCAGGGTATGTTCAAATTTTTATATAATGCGAACACTCCTCTTTTATAATCCTTGGGATTTGATGGTTTTTGTCTTGTGCCCTCAGGAAAAATAATAATTGGTCTTTTATTATTTTTTGTCTTTTTTGTCTTTTGTATTAATTCTTTTAAAGCTTTTGATCCAGAAGATCTTTTTATCGCTATATTACCAAATTTCAGGGCGTATAATCCAAAAAATGGAATTAGTATGAGTTCTTTTTTAAGAATCATAATAGGATCTTCTAGTATATGTAAATAATTTATTGTTTCCCAAGTAGACTGATGCTTTGACGCAATTAATACTTTATGATTTGCAATATTCTTTGCCCCTCTAACCTCAAAGTCTATTTTACAAATATATAATAAAATATCTTGTGAACTTTTTGCCCATATCTTTAATAATTTAAGTCCTATTCGTTGCGGAAGCACAAAGAGAGGAAGGCAAATTAAGCAAAATAAGACAAGATTTATAGTGAACACAAAATAATATATTATCGATCTGATTAACATGTAAATTAAACTTTCATTTATTATCTATAACCACATTATTCTTAATCTGGTATATAATAGCTTGAAATACTCTCCTGATAAGACTTTTAACATATCAAAACTTCTTATATATTGCTGGTCTTTATCGAAGGTACTCTTTATAGGGTATGGTATAAAATTAGCATTAGGGTTGATTTTTTTTAATATAATAAGACTTCTCTTTATGTGGTAATTAGATGTTACTAATATAACAGAATCAAATTTATTCTTATCTATCCACTCGGCTGTTTCTATTGCATTTTCAAATGTATTTATTGCATTTTTCCCTAGATCTATACAACACTTAAATAATTTTTCGTTACCTATATCTTTGATTAAGATATCATTTTTGGTTGTTTTTGGGTTTACGCCTGAAATAAATAATTTTTTGGCTAATTTCTTTTCTAATAACTCAACTGCGTTTTCTATTCTATTTGATCCACCGCTAAAAACAACAATAGCATCAACGGAGGCGGGTAAGATTTTATCTCCTTCGTCAATTAGCGTATTTCTGTATTTCATTATATCAACAATTAGAACAATCAAGAAAATAAAGGTGATAATTATGTAGATTTTTTTAATAAATTTAATTGTTAATCTTCTTTGTTTATTTTAAAATATTAATAATAGCTATTCGAGATGAAACTAGGCCTATAAGCCCTGATAATAGAGGAACTATCAAAATAAATAAATACTCATAAACCTGAAAATTCAAAAAATTGATAATTATAATATCAGTGTCATAATTATAGATCATATTGAATAGTTGGCTATAAAATGGGTTGATGGCAAAAACTGTCAATAATGTTAAAAAGCATCCAATTATCCCTCCTAAAATACTTAGATTAAAAAATTTTATTTGTATTTGATAGGCAATAAAATTTCTTGAAGCTCCCATTAAATTTAGAACCTGTACAACTTCTTTGTTACTGGTTAAAGCTGCATTTGTTGCAAATATTATAACACTACAGATAGCAGCTGAGATTAATATTACTATAAGAGTGCTAATAATATTAAAAGTTTGTAGTAGATTTATTGAAATTTGAGATGCGGATATTGTATTATTTATTAGGATAATAGCACAAAGTAATAGTGATATTGTGAAGCACATTAAAGAGATTATGATTAGCAGATATTTTCCTGCAATTCCATCATTTGGTATTAATTTAGATGGTTTTGGAGCTAAAGATCTTATTCTACCTTTGTTTAAACTTTTTATATTTTCTAAACTAGATAATATTTTAATCTTATTTTTGTATTTTAATTTTTCCATTTTTTAATTCTATTATAGGTTTTTTGATTTGCTTGATTATTGCTGTATCATGGGTTGCTATTACAATAGATGTGCCGAGTTTATTTAATTCAAGAAATAACTTCAATATACGTGATGCAATATCTGGGTCAACGTTCCCAGTAGGTTCGTCAGCAAGAATGATTTCTGGGGATCCTATCACAGCTCTTGCTATAGCAGCTCTTTGTTTTTCTCCGCCAGACAAAACTTCTGGTTTTGAATGTATGCAATGTTCAAGATCAACCCATTTTAACAGTTCAATTACATCTTTTTTGTAATTTATTTCGTCTTCCCCTCTAACTCGAAGAGGTAATGCAATATTTTCATAAGTAGTGAGATGGTTAAGAAGTCTAAAATCCTGAAATACAAACCCAATTCTTCTTCTTAATAATTGTTTTTTATAATTTGAAATTTTTGATATATCGTGACCAAATACTGATACCTTCCCATCAGATGGTTTTAGCGATAAGAATAATAATTTTAATAAAGATGTTTTGCCAGCACCTGAAGAACCTGTAATGTAATAGAAACCACCTGGCTCAATAGCAAATGATACATTATTTAGTATCTCTCTGTTGAGATTATATCTCAGGCTAACATTTTTAAGTTCAATCAAATTATTTTCCAATCATTATTTTATGTTATAAAATAAAGATTAATTATCTAGCCACGTAGCTACTGTGTCTAAATTAATTAGATCATCAATTTTTTGAGCATGTCTTATAATCTCATACTGGCCTTTATTGACTAGTATTTCGGCTACTATCGGTCGAGAATTATAATTAGATGACTGAACCGTACCATAGGCACCTACTGATTTTATAGCAATCAAACTACCTTTTTTTACAAAATTCATTTTTCTATTCTTTGCAAAGAAATCACCTGTTTCGCATACAGGACCAACTACATCATAGCGTTTGCTGGAGGTTCCAAGGTTATCAATTACAGGTAGTGTCTCGTGGTATGCGCCATAGAGAGTTGGTCTAATAAAGTCATTCATACCTGCGTCAACTATAATAAATGACTTTTGGGGCGTAGTTTTTACATTAATAACTTTTGTAATTAATAATCCTGAATTTCCTATTATAAATCTTCCAGGTTCAAGGTAAATTTGCGCACCTACTCCTTCAAAGATTGATGACACTAATTTACCATAGTCATTGATAGATGGAGGAGTCTCATTTTCATGGTAGGCTATTCCTAGACCTCCGCCTAAATCAATATGATCTATTGTGTGGCCGTCATTTCTTAATTGGGATACTAAATCACGAATGATTAAAAAAGCTTTTTTGAATGGCTCTAAGCTTGTTATTTGACTACCAATATGAATTGAAACACCGGTAATATTTATATTTTTTAAAGAAGAAGCTAATTTATAAATTCTAGCAGAATCATTAAATTCAATTCCAAACTTATTTTCTGCTTTTCCTGTGGTAATTTTAACATGTGTTTTTGCGTCTACATCCGGATTAACTCTAATAGAAATATTTGCTTTTGTCTTACTTTCAGAAGCAATTTGATTTATGGTATGTAATTCTGATTCTGATTCCACATTTAAGCACGAAACCTTAGATTCAATTGCATATGAAATTTCTTCATCTGTCTTACCGACACCTGAATAAATAATATCCGATCCTTTTACTCCAGCTTTAAGAGCTCTACTTAGCTCTCCACCTGAGACAACATCCATACCAGCTCCAAGATTTGCGAGGATCTTAAGAATTGATTGATTTGAATTGGCTTTTACAGCATAGAATATTTTATGATCAATTTTCTCTAAGGATTTTGAAAATTTATTATATTGATCAACGATATGATTATTTGAATAACAATAGAAAGGAGTAGAATTTTTAGAAGCAATATCTACTATGCTTATATTTTCTATATTTAGTGTGTTTTTTTTATATTCAATATAGTTCATTAAGCTTCTCAAATTAAATCATCTAATATAAAATCTTTATCAGATTTTTTATCAGACATGGGTTCTAACGCGCCTTTTATTCCACATGAGGCAAGAGAAATAACGAAGACTAGTATTATGCATGTTATTGAATATTTTTTTATCATTTAAATTCCGTTCAATTTTATTAAGTGTAGTTCTAAATTTAGCAATTAACTTAAGCGTTCAACCCACTCGTTAGCTCTTTTTAATACTTCATGAGGGGATGTTCCACCATAGGATGTTTTGTTTAAAACCATATTATCTATCGTAATTAAACTCATAATATCATTTGGTATTCTTTTATCTATCGTAATTATTTCTTTTGGATCTAATTTATCTAAATATGTATTATTTTTTTCTGCAAGGGCAACCATTTTGCCAACAATATTATGAGCCTCCCTAAAAGGAATGCCAATTTTTATAACTAGCATATCAGCTATATCTGTTGCAATTGAAAAGCCTTCTTTTGAGGCAGACTGCATTTTTTCAATATTTGGTTTCATATCCCCAACCATGCCAATTAATGCCAGTAAAGAAATCTCAATAGTATCAATTGAATCAAATAAAGCTTCTTTGTCTTCCTGCATATCTTTGCTGTATGCGAGCGGCAAGCCTTTTAGAACTGTAAATAATGTAATTAGCGAACCTATTGTTCTTCCAGATTTTGCTCTTACTAATTCTGCTGCATCGGGATTTCTCTTTTGCGGCATAATTGACGAACCTGAGGTGTATTTATCTGATAATTTGATATAGTTAAATTCTGTTGACGACCAGAGAACTAATTCTTCTGCAAACCTAGATAGGTTGATAGCTGTTATAGCAATTACCGATAGTGTTTCCAGAAGTAAGTCACGAGACGAGACGGCATCTAGAGAATTTGCCATAGGTTTTTTAAATCCAAGAATACTAGCGGTCATAAATCTATCTATAGGGTAAGATGTACCTGCAAGTGCTGCAGCCCCTAGTGGACATTCATCTAATCTTTGTAAACAATCAGTAAAACGCCCCTTATCTCTTTCAGCAAGCTCAACATATGCTAACAAGTGATGCCCAAATGTTATTGGTTGAGCGCTTTGCAGGTGAGTAAATCCTGGCATGATAGTATCATAATATTTCAAAGCATTTAAAGACAATGTTTTTTGATAAGTATTTATTAATTCAGTTATATAATTAATCTTTTCACGTAAATATAATTTTATGTCTGTTGCAACTTGATCGTTTCTCGACCTTCCTGTATGTAATTTTCCCGATAAATCTCCAATTAATTCATTCAGTCTACTTTCAATATTCATATGAATATCTTCTAATTCTACTGATGTTTTAAAATTACCATTTTCAATTTCTTTTCTTATTTCATTTAGGCCGGTGATAATTTTTTCTGATTCTTTTTTTGTAATTATAGATACCTCTCCTAGCATTTTTGCATGAGCGATAGAACCTTGAATATCTTGAAGTGCAAGTCGAATATCAAAGTGGATAGAAGAATTTATTATTTCCATTATTTTATCAGGACTGTTAGCGAATCTGCCGCCCCACATTTTATTAGCCATAGATTTTTTTCTTTTTAAACAATATTTATAGTGTTTGCATAATAGTATGATTTTATATTATGTTATTAATCTTAATTAAATATGTATTATATATTATTTAAAACTATCTATCTACTGTGATATTATTGTTAAGCAGTATTAATGTTTGTAAAAACCTTTTCCTGTTTTCTTTCCTAACAAGCCCTTATCTACATATTGCACAAGAAGTGGACAAGGTTTGTATTTTTCATTCGAAGTTTCTGTATATAATGTCTGCAGTATATACAGGCAAGTATCAAGTCCAATGAAATCTGCAAGTTCCAAGGGTCCCATGGGATGGTTTGCACCAAGCTTAAGAGCTTGATCAATAGAGTTAACATCGGCTACACCTTCGTGTAGTGCATAAATAGCTTCATTGATCATCGGTATAAGAATCCTGTTAACAATAAATGCTGGAGAATCCTTTGAAATCACGCATTTTTTATCCAAGGAACTGACAAATTGCCTGGCAATATTCAGAGTGTTATTGTCTGTTAAGTCTCCCTTAATTAATTCAATCAAATTTGTCATATGAGGTGGATTCATGAAATGGATACCAATGAATTTATTAGGTCGAATGAATGTCGACGCTAAGTTTGATATAGATAATGAAGATGTATTAGTTGCAACGACAGCTTCTTTTTTAAGATATTTTTCTAATTCTTGGTAAATATCACTTTTTATTTGTTTGTTCTCTATTACGCATTCTATAATAAGGTCAACACTTGATAATTTTCTTAGATTATTTATTGGTTCAACTAAGCTAAACGCAGCTTCTTTTTCTGTTTGGTTGATATTTTTTATCTTCAGTTGATAGGATAAATTTTTATTAATTTTTTCTAATGCAATATTTATTAATTTTGAATCAATGTCGTACAGTTTTACTTTATATCCTGAGGCAGCACAAACATAAGCGATACCAGACCCCATTTGACCTGCGCCTATGATGCCTATGGATGTAAGATTCATTGTCTACCTTCAAAAGTTGGATAAATCTATTTTATGTTATTTAATTCATTTTCTAGTTCTGGAATTGCATCGAATAAATCTGCAACCAACCCATAATCTGCAACTTCAAATATTGGCGCCTCCTCATCTTTGTTAATTGCAACGATTACCTTAGAGTCTTTCATTCCAGCTAAATGTTGTATTGCTCCTGAAATACCAACTGCAATATAAAGATCGGGCGCTACAACTTTTCCAGTTTGTCCAACTTGGTATTCGTTTGGAACAAAGCCAGCATCAACTGCTGCCCTACTTGCCCCGACGGCAGCTCCTAATTTGTCTGCAATTTTATCTAACATGGAAAAGTTGTCACCAGATTGCATTCCTCTTCCGCCTGATATAATTATTTTAGCTGACGTTAGCTCGGGCCTTTCACTTCCAGATATCTTCTCTTCGATAAATTCAGATAAACATGGGTTAGCTGTTGCATTAAGAATCTCAATTTCAGTATTATTTTCGTTAGTTGCAGCATCAAAGGCAGTTGTTCTTACAGTTATAACATTTTTTTCAGTAGTAGTTTTTATTGTTGCAATTGCATTCCCTGCATAGATAGGTCTTTCGAATGTATTTTTATCAATCACTGCTGTAATCTCAGAAATTTGTGATACATCAAGTGTAGCTGCAACTCTTGGCAGAATATTCTTCCCATTAGTTGTTGCCGGTGACATTAATGTTTTATAATCTTTCATTAGACTAACAATTAGATCTGAAACTGGTTCTGCTAGCATATTTTGATAATAAGATTCTTCTACAACTATTACTTTGGAGACGTGAGTTATTTTAGATGCCTGAGTAGCCACGCTCATACAATTATTTCCAATGACTAAAATATCAATAGTATCGCCAATTAAATTAGCAGCAGTAACTACCTTATTCGTTGATTCTTTTAACTTGATATTATCGTGTTCTGCTAATATTAATGTTGCCATTATATAACTCCTGCTTCATTTTTTAATTTTTCAACTAACTCTATAATAGTCTCAACTTTTCCGCCACCTTGTCTTTTTGGAGGTTCCTCAATCTTTATGACATCAAGTTTTGGTGTCATATCAATATTAAGATCGTCAGGTAAATATTTATCAATTATTTTTTTCTTTGCCTTCATTATATTTGGTAAAGATGCATATCTTGGTTCATTTAACCTGAGATCTGTTGTTATAACGGTTGGTTTTTGTAGTTTGATCGTTTGCAATCCCCCGTCGATCTCTCTTGTAACTATTACTCGATCATCGTCAAAAGTAATATTTGATGCAAATGTCGCTAGAGAACACTTCATTAACGCCGATAGCATTTGTCCAGTTTGACTACAATCATCATCTATAGCTTGTTTACCAAGTATTACAATGTCAGCTTCTTCTTTTTTAACAATTTCATTAATTAATTTTGCTACTATGAGCGGTTCAGGTGAATGTTCTGTCTCTATGTGTATACCTCTATCCATACCCATTGCAAGAGCATTTCTAATGGTCTCTTGACATTGAGATGGGCCAATAGATAGGGCAATAATTTCTTCGACTTGACCAGATTCTTTTAGTCTAATAGCTTCTTCAACAGCTATTTCATCAAAAGGATTCATAGACATCTTAATATTTGTTAAATCTATACTTTGACTTTGTGAGTCAACTCTAATTTTTACATTATAATCTACAACTCTTTTAACAGGCACAAGAACTTTCATTAAAAAATCTCCATTTATATTTTTATTATTTATACCAAAAGATTATTAATTATAAAATATATTTATTTATAGCTACTAATCTTACTTATCTATTAGCTCCAGGGACCCATAAAATATCATCCTTATTTAATTTTAAATTTGCATATCGACTAGCAACAAAAAGTAAATCTGATAATCTGTTGATGTATTTAAGTGCAGGTGATCCAATCTTTTTAATTTCTACCTGATTTATGGTAATCATTTCTCTTTCAGCTCTTCTTGAAACAGTTCTAGCTATATGTAGATAGGAAGAAGCTTTAGATCCGCCGGGTAATATGAATGATTTGAGGGGAAGTAATTCTGCATTCAATAAATCAATTTCTTTTTCTAACCTAATTACTTGTTCGTTATTTATTCTTAAACAGTTTTTACTGTCCTGTTCATTGTTCTCTGGAACACATAGATCAGCACCTAAATCAAATAAATCATTTTGAACGCGGAATAAGATAGTATCAAGTTCTTTAAGTTCCTTTGTTATAATGTATTGCCTCGACGTTCCTATGAATGAATTTGTTTCATCGACGCTACCATAGGCACTTATCCTAGGAGAATCCTTGCGTTCTCTATCTCCACTGCCCAGAGATGTTGTTCCATCATCCCCAGTACGAGTGTATATCTTATTTAGTCTAACGATAGCTTTATTCCTTTCTTAATATTATTTTTTATAATAAAAATATATGACAACTACTATGATAGCAATAAATTGAGTAATTACTCTTAATCTCATTAGATTCTGGGATTTATGAGAGCTGCCTTTTCTTATCATGTTGAATATTCCTAAGACCAGGACTAGGAAAACTGATCCAATTGATAATGGTAGTAGTATATTTAATAGTGTGTCCATTTGAACCTTCAATTTGTATGTAATATTATTTATTTTGCATTATTCTATATAGATATAATGTTTTTATTTAATTTTTCAAAATAATCATTATATTTATCAAGTTTTGTTAGGCGAATAATATCAGAAACATTTGTTCCTTCAGATCTTAATTGCTTTAAGCTAATAGAATTTTTAGACTTGCTTAATTTTTTACCATTTTTATCCTTTAGTATTGGATGGTGACAATATTTTGGTATTTCTAAATCAAATAAATGGTAAAGCAATATTTGAATATGCGTTGTTTCGTAAAGATCTTCTCCTCTCGTGACATGGGTTACTTCTTGATTAGAATCATCAATAACAACACTTAAATTGTAACCTGCAGCACCGTCTTTGTTCAGTAATATTGGATTACCCCATTTTAAAGGGTCCGCTTTGATTGAATTCATAAAATAATTTTTTGGTCCCAGATCTCTAAAAAATAGATCACTATTAATATTTTTTAAAGCTTGATTTGTATCGAATCTTTTTTTTGCTAAATCATTATTATTTTTTATAAATTTTTCAGAGATTTTTTTAAAAAATATTAGATTCCCATCGGGATCAAAGTCATCCCTATTGGTATTAAGCAAAGATTTTTTTTGTTCTTTGTTCTTTGTTTTTGCATTATAAATCAATTCATCGTCTTGTAATTTATTTATGGCTTTCTTGTATAAAGGAATATTATCTAATTGGAAGCGAACAGGTTCCTCCCAATCTATCCCTAACCATTTTAAATCCTCATATATCTGGTTGATATATATATCCTTAGATCTTGTTTCGTCTAAATTATCTATTCTTAGTATAAATTTTGCATTTAATGATTCAGCAATTTTCTTTACAAATAATGCTGAAAAAGCATGACCTAAATGCATAAAACCATTTGGGCTAGGAGCGAATCTTACACATAATTTTTTTTGTTTTGTTTTAAAGATTTCTTTACCGATTTAGTTGTTTATTTGTATATTATATAAACTAATGAATTTTTGTTAAAAGGGGAAGTTAAGATTAAAATATCAAGAACAAATTCTACAAATAAAAGCAAAACAAAACATTTAGTTTTTATACTGCATGGTTACGGTGCAGATGGAGATGATATTATTGGGATTGGAGACCAATGGAATAATCTATTTCCAGAGGTTGAGTTTATCGCTCCCACAGCTCCTTATATCTGTGATAGCAATCAAGACGGCTATCAATGGTTTAAAATTCCTATTGTTGATAAATATAAAATAAACAATGAAATTAAAACTTCAGCGATAGAGCTTAATGATTTTATTGACAATGAATTAGATATAAGAAATTTAACCTCTTCTGATATGTCGATAGTTGGATTTAGTCAAGGGGGTATGATGGCCCTGTATTTGGCGGTTACAAGAATCCAAAAGCCATTGTCGGTTATTAGTTTTTCAGGTCTAATGTTGCAGGGTATTTATATTGAAGAAAACGTTAAACTGCCATCTATTCTAATGATTCACGGTGATGAAGATTTGGTTGTTTCACCTGAATATATGGCATCTTCTATAAACTACTTTAAGAATGCTAATATAAATATTGAATCGCATCTTATCCAAGGATTAGGGCACGGTATTGATAGGACCTGTATTTCCATAGGAGCTAGTTTTTTGAACGCTAGAATTAATACTTCAAAGGATTCTTAGTATAAGTTGTTATGGATTTTTTTATTTTTTTTGAAAATACTTAGTTTGCAATAAAGTTGGCAGCGATAATATAACTATAAATATAGATATAAAAAAATTATACGTAGCTAATGATAAGCCTAGAATTTTTTGTGGCTTTGAACAGTCAATATTTTTGTATTTTACCAAGGATTCCAGTAAATCGTTAGTAACGATTTCTTGGTTAACCTTAATTGTATTAGATGAACAAGAGGATGTTATCTCCCAAAAATTAAACTCAACTCCCATGTGGTATAACGCAAGATAAGATGAGTAGGCCATGGTTATGGATGATAATAATATAAAAAATAAATCAAATTTTTTTATATTCACTCTGTGTAATATATAGTTAATAAACAAAAGTCCTATCACTATAAAGTAAGGGATTCGTTGCTTTAAACATAAAGGACAAGGCTCAAAACCAAAAAAAAATTCTAATATATACGCTGATATCAATACTATACTACAAGAAATTAATATGGTTAAGGATGTTTTGTTTGGAGATTTAACAATATTGAAAATCATGTAAGTATCCATAAACATATAAATGATGCTAGAGCTATTGTTAAAAATATCATAATGATATCACGTTTGTCACTATAATATATTCTCTTATTTCTAATATACCTTATTATAGGAGCGCTTGTGTAGCGCACTATGCAAGTTACAGTGAAGTATCTTAATAATCTGCCAAAAAAACATGCAATGATAAATCCATATATATTTATGGACATAATCCCGCTTGCTATCGTAACAATCTTAAAAGGAAACGGTGTTACGGCTCCAATTAATACGAACAAGATGCTGTATGTTGAATAATTGTTTTTAAATGTTATAAATTCTTCATTAAGATTGTAGGTATCTATAATTATTTTTCCGATTGATTCTCCAAAATAAAATCCAATAAAGTACGCTATTATAGCCCCTATTGTTGAAGATAAAGTTGCAATTAGAGTAAATTTTATGAATCTTCTAGGGTATTTAATGGTAATGGGTACAAGCAACAGTTCAACTGGAAATGGATTAAAAATACTTTCTGTTACTGAAAATAGGCTTATATAAAAGGTTATAAATCTCTTATTAGAGTATTGTAATATTTTATTTTTTGCTCTTTTGCTAAACATATATAAATTTTTTTCTAAAATTGCCTAAAAAAACACCAATATGATTAATTATTAAGCATAAATTTTAATATTAAACGCCACCTAAAATTTTTCTTTCATATAAAACAATATGTTACCTAAATAATATAGCCTTGGCATGAATACTGCATATTATATAGATGTGAGTATAATTACATACCATACATATTGGTAAATAAATATTATGAAGTTTAACTTAATAATTAGATAAAATACAGAAAAGGTAGGGATATTATGTTTGATTCTGGTGATACGGCATGGATTTTAACTTCAACTGCTTTAGTTTTGCTTATGACAATGCCTGGTTTGGCGCTTTTTTATGCTGGCTTAGTCCGGTCGAGGAATATATTGTCAGTATTAATGCATTGTTCAGCTATTTGCTGCGTTTCTTCTGTTTTATGGTTTGCTTTAGGTTATTCGCTGGCATTTACAGAGGGAGGTGCGTACATTGGAAGCCTTTCTAATATATTTTTGTTAGACATGGCTAGGGATGCTGCAACGGGAACTATACCAGAATCTGTATTTTTTAGTTTTCAAATGACCTTTGCTGTTATAACACCTGCTTTGATCGTAGGTGCCTATGTTGAAAGAATTAAGTTTGGCGCAGTCTTATTGTTTTCCTCTTTATGGTTACTTCTAGTCTACGTTCCTGTGTGTCATTGGGTATGGGGCGGCGGATGGTTAGCCGATATGGGTGTTATGGATTTTGCCGGTGGAATTGTTGTTCATGTAACAGCTGGTATCTCTGCGTTGGTTATAGCAATTGTTTTAGGCAATAGATCTAAATTTCCAGATCAAATTTCTCCTCCACACGCACCTTGGATGGTAATGGTTGGTGCTGCTATGCTTTGGATAGGGTGGTTTGGTTTCAATGCAGGTAGTGCATTAAGTGCGGGTTCTGATGCAGGTATGGCGATGTTAGTTACTCATTTGTCTGCTGCAACAGCTTCATTAGTTTGGTTAACAATTGAATGGATTCGTTTTGGCAAGCCTAGTTTGATTGGTTTGGTAACAGGTACAATTGCCGGTTTGGCCACCGTTACTCCTGCATCTGGATTTATTGGTCCAATTGGAGGTTTAATATGTGGTTTAGTTGGTGGTGGGGTTTGTTATTATTGTGTTGATTTGATTAAAGTAAGATTTAATATTGATGACTCTTTGGATGTATTTGCGGTTCATGGCGTTGGAGGAGCAACGGGGACTTTACTTATTGCATTTCTAGCCCTAGAGTCAATGTCTGGGGTTGGTTTGGAGGAGGGCGTATCTTCTATAAGTCAATTAAAAACTCAAATAATAGGTATTGGATCTGTACTTGTTTGGTCTATAGCTGTAACTCTTGCAATAATTTACATTACTAGAAGATTAGTTGGTCTTAGAGTAGAATCAGAAGATGAGCTCGAAGGTTTGGATTATAAAGCTCACGGCGAAACCGGATATAACCTATAATAAACGGAGTGATTAAAATGAAGATGGTGACAGCAATTATACAAACTCATAAACTAGATGAGGTTCGTGAAGCGTTAAATAGTATCGGCGTTAATGGGATGACTGTAACTGAAGCTAAGGGTTACGGAAGAACTAAAGGTCATACTGAGATCTATCGAGGCGCTGAATATCAGATTAATTATATTCCAAAATTTAAGATAGATCTTGTTGTTGACGATAGCATAGCTGATAATGTTATCGAAACTATTACAAAGACAGCGAACACTGGTAAAATTGGTGATGGTAAAATATTTGTTTGGGATATTGAAACAGCTATTCGTATTAGAACTGGTGAAAAAGATCAACAAGCTCTTTAATAAAGCTTGTTTGCAATATAATTATCTTTAATATATACCTTGTAAAAACAGTAATATTATTGTTTTTGCCCCTGTGGCGGAATTGGTAGACGCGACAGATTCAAAATCTGTTGTCTTAGGGCGTGCTGGTTCGAGTCCGGCCAGGGGCACCATTTATATTTGTTATAACTATAAGTTTGTTAAAAAAATGGATTTGGGTATAAAAGGTAAAAAAGCATTAGTACTAGGCGCCTCGAGTGGTCTAGGAAGAGATATTTCAAAAAAATTAGCTTACGAAGGTTGTGATTTAGTAATAGCATCTAGAGATATAATTAAGCTAGAGTTATTAGCTATAGAAATTAGAAACGAAGCAGGGGTTAGGGTAGAGCCTTATCAGGTTGATCTACAGAAAACTGAAGACTTAACTTTGTTATGCTCTTCTCTTGAGGAAAGAATGGCAATAGATATATTGGTTAATAATACTGGTGGCCCCCCTCCAAGTACTTCTTTAAATGTAAGCGATGATATCTGGTCTAAATATATTCAGTCTATTATTTTAAGCACTATGAAAGTTACTGAATCGGCTGTTAAAAGAATGAAAGATTTAAGCTGGGGAAGGGTTGTTACAATTACTTCATCAGGAGTAGTTCAGCCTATAGAAAATTTAAGTATCTCTAATACACTAAGGCCAGCTATTGTTGGTTTTATGAAATCTTTATCGAATGAGATTGCGCAATATAATATTACTGTAAATACCATAATTCCAGGTAGGATTTTAACCGACAGGACTGGGATAATAAATACAGCTAAAGCTAAAAAATATAATACTACTTACGAGGAGATGCTAAATAAATCAGCACAGGAAATTCCAATGAAGAGGTTTGGTTCCCCAGATGAATTTGCTTCAGTTCTTGCATTTCTAGTTAGCGAGAGGGCAAGTTATGTTACAGGGCATATGATGCGTGTTGATGGAGGGCTTATTAAAAGCATATAATACATAATAAGAGAGGTTTAGGGAAATGGATGATAATAAAAATCAGAGAATAGGCGGTCATGTATTAGTTGATCAATTATTGCTCAATGGTGTTGATACAGTTTTTTGTGTTCCCGGTGAGAGTTACTTAGCTCTTCTAGACGGGCTCTATAAGAATAAAGATAAGATTAAATTAATAACAGCAAGACATGAAGGTGGGGCATCAAATATGGCAGATGCTTATGCGAAGTTAACAGGGAAACCAGGTATATGCGCAGTTTCTAGGGGGCCTGGAGCTACTAATGCTGCAAATGGTATCCACACAGCCTTTCAAGATTCAACACCGCTAATATTATTAATAGGACAAGTTTCTAGGGACGAGAAGGATAGAGAGGCTCAGCAAGAGATAGAGTATAAAGATATGTTCGCTCCTATGGCTAAATGGGTTGCTGAGATTAATGACGCAAATAGAATTCCTGAGTATATAAGTAAGGCATTTTATATTTCGCAGTCAGGAAGACCAGGCCCAGTAGTTTTATCCATTCCAGAGGACATGTTAACGGATCTTGTAGATTGTCCAGATGCAAATCCTGCAAGTATTATCCAGGCATCGCCCTCAATTGAAAAAGTTAATAATTTATATAAAAATTTAAAGAATGCAAAAAAACCAATAATTATAATAGGAGGTTCTACGTGGGACCAAACTGCAATAGATAATATTACTAAATTTGTTGATGCAAATAATATACCAGTTATTACTTCTTATAGAGCACAAGATCATTTTGATAATCGTAACGATAATTACATTGGTCATGCGAGTTACGCAATTGAACAAAAAACTAGAAATAGGATTGAGAGTAGTGATTTTATTCTAGCAATTGGAGCAAGGCTGGGAGAAGTTACAACACTTGGCTACAAAATGTTGAAAGTACCTGTTACAAATCAGTTTTTAGTCCATATACATCCTGGAATAAATGAGATAGGTTCTGTATATTCTCCAAATATTGGTATAAATAGTGGTATGAAAGAATTTGCACTTGAGCTCTCAAAATTGCCAAAAATTAATAATCCCATATGGCAAGATTGGGTTAATGAGGCAAGGACTGAATATTTAGACTTTATTAAACCTACTCCGATTAGCGGGCCTGTTAATTTTTCAGAGATTATTTCTTATTTAAATGATGAATTAGAAGATGATGCTGTTATGATTGTTGGTTCCGGTAATAACTCGCAATGGGTTCATCGTTATTATCAATACAGAGGATTAGGTTCACAACTTGTAACTACATCAGGATCGATGGGCTATGCTGTACCAGCTGCAGTAGCAGCAAAGATTGTGTATCCAAGAAGAACTGTTGTAAGTGTAAATGGCGATGGATGTTTTATGATGTTAGGTCAGGAAATGGCGACGGCAATTCAATATAGACTAAATCCTATTTTTATAGTGGTAAATAATTCAATGCTCGCTACTATTAGAATGCATCAAGAACGTTCATATCCAGGTCGAGTTGTAGGGACTGATCTAATAAATCCTGATTTTACAGCTTTGGCAAAAGCCTATGGGGCATATTCTGAAACTGTTAGTAAAACTGAAGATTTTGCAGGTGCATTTAATCGTGCGGTGAAATCTGGAAAATGTTCGCTTCTAGAGGTATTTGTTGAACCAAAAGCAATTACCCCTACATTAGAAATTGGTAAAAATATTGGATTAATTTAAAAGAGGAGATCGTTATGATAGTTGAAGAAAGAATATATACTTTATATCCAGGTAAAGCAAAAGTTTGGATGGATACATATGAAGAATACGGTTTAAAAATTCAATCGGAAATTTTAGGTAATATGGTTGGGTATTTTTCTACAGAATTTGGTCCATTAAATCAGATTATACATATGTGGGCATATGAAAGCTATGAAGAAAGAATGAGAAGAAGAGGTCTTCTTTTTCAATCAGAAGAATGGCTCTCATTTTTACAAAAAGTAAAATCTTTAATTATAAGTCAGGAGAATAAATTATTAACTCCTGCCCCTTTTATTGATTTAAGAAAAAAATAATTTAAACAAAGAAATGACGCCTACAGGATCTTCTAGAAATAGTAAACTTATATTTACTGCTAATAGCATATAGTTCTTATTTCCTGAAGATCTTTGTCCGACGTGACTATAAAGAGCTAAGGTTTCTATATCTTTATTTTTTTTTATTTTTTCATCAGATAATATTTTATTTTTGAGTAATAATGACTCATTAGCTTCTTTCCGATGGATAATGATTGCAGGGATAGTAAATAAAATAAGCATTGTGGCGCCTATTTTTACATGAAAGCCACTTAAGATTAATAGACTTCCTGCAGTCATTAATGTGAGGCCGATATAAAATGAAATATAACTAACCAAGTTAATATAGTTATTAGTAAATTTTACATTTTTATATAGGATGCTTGTTCTTTTTACGCTAATTTTCCTTCTTAATACTGAAGATCCGGTCATATATGAACCGTGGAGGTAGATGTAGCTGATACCACATCTGATTATGAACAAGCCAAGATCATTATAAGTTATGTTTTCCATTACAATATTTAAACCTGTTAGTTTATATGTCTTATATGCTTTAATAATATATATAACATAGTATAGCTGATATAATTTATGTTAATTAAAATTAATAAAGAATATTGTTATGAAGCTTTTGCTGTTATTATTTTTAACTTTAGTTACATCCTGTTCTCTTTCGCAGGATTATCTTAGTCAAGATATAAATCTCTTAAAAAAAACTATGAATAGTAATTCTATAGCCTTGAATTCTTACAGAAGCTTAAATAACGTAACCGTGCTGCTTGAGGATCCTGATTTATCATATCTTGCAGAGATACATGCAATATATTCATCGCAAGCTTTGTTGTTCGACGGCTTGACCAAAGATAGGGTAAATCTAAAAAAAAAATTAGATTACATAGATAAAAAATATCTAAATATTGTTAAAATTTCACACCAAGGAAAGGCAAGTCTTTTTGAGGTAATGGAATTATGGCAAGAGAATGAATTTGAAAATAAAAGGTTATTAACAGAGCCTGCTAAATATTTTGGTATTGCTCATATATTTTCTGAAGACAGTCAAGCTAAACATTATTGGGTATTGATTATCGCTAGGTCAAATTAATAGAATTCATTAAAAGGAATGAATTTAACTAAATCTCCCTTATAAATATTTTTTGTTTCTTCGTTAATTTCAATTAACCCGTCTGTAAGCCTTAGAGATGATAATATTGCTGAACCAGAATTTTCATACTTCTCTATATTAATAGAATTATCTTTATAGCTTATCTTTCCTCTTAAAAATTCTCTTCTACCAAGTTTCTTGTTTTCAAGATTAAATCCAGCTGGTAATAAATACCTTTGTGGTACTCTAATCAATCCATTGCCAAGCCTCCTTATTAAAGGGAATCCGTATAAATAAAGGCAAATAATAGCGGCTACAGGATTTCCAGGTAACATTAATATATTTTTTTTATTAAACGTACCAAGGCCCATAGGTCTTCCAGGCTTAATCGCTAATTGCCATATATCAAGATTTCCATACTCGTTGATAGTTTTTATTATGTGGTCTTCTCCACCTTGACTTGCTCCACCTGTGGTTATTATTAAGTCACATTCTTGGCTAGATTTTTTTAAAATATCTAGTAAATAATGGGGATTATCTTTAACTACACCGTAATCGCTAATTATGACTGGTAGTTTTTTAAGGGCATTATTAATAGTATAAAAATTACTGTCATATGATTCGGATAGTTTAAGCATTTCTCCCGGACGTTTTATTTCATTACCTGTTGATATAATACCAATTTTTAATTGATTAAATACATTAATATTTTGGAAGCCTAAAGAAGCTAGAGTACCGATATCAATTTCATTTAATTGATGGTTTTTATTAAAAACTAATTGATTTTTTTTTATATCCTCACCAGCTTTTCGTATGTTTTGTTTCATATTTATTGGTTTATCAAGCTTTATTTGATTATTATTTAGAATAGTAGCATCTTCTTTCATAACTATCGTATCAGCATTTTTTGGTATGATTGATCCGGTAAAAATTTCAATCGCCTCCATTTCATCTAGAAGATAAGCTTTATTATCGCCTGCTGTAATTATTCTGTATGTATTAAGTATATTTTTTTTATTTTCTTTTAAATCAGAATATTTAATAGCATAGCCATCAACAGCAGAGTTATTGTTAGCAGGTATATTGGAAATTGAAGTTAGTTCTGTAGAAGTAAAAAAACTAAGAGATTTATTGATTTCAACATTTTTTGATCCAATTTTATAAGGTTTCTTTTGTTCTATAAAAGCTAACAACTCCTCGTGTTTATTAATTTTTTTATTGTGGGTGTTACAATTACTAGAAATGTTTGCGATTTCTTTATTCATTATCAGGCTCATTAAATTTTTTGATTATAAAATCTGATATTCTATCGTAATCATTGGAACTAAAGATTGTACTTTTTTCATTAATTTCTATATCGCTTGTTATAGCTATAATATTTTTTATTTTATCTTCGTTTTCATAATCATATTTTTCGTATCTTCTGACTTCTATTTTAGGTATTTTACTATTTTTATAGCCCTCAACTAAAACTATGTCAGTTTTCTCAAATTTATTTATTAAATATTCTAAATTTGGAGTTTCTTCACAATTATTCATAAGCGCCCATCTATTGTTTGTTGATAATATTACTTGGTGGGCGCCAGCTATTCTATGTTGATGGCTATCTCTTCCTGGTTCGTCTATCTGAACTTCATGGTGGGCATGTTTAATAGTTGATATATTATATTTTTTTTTAACTAAAATTTTAATTATATTTGTAATTAAAGTTGTTTTCCCTGTATTTTTTAGCCCTACAATTCCTATAGAGAATGGTTTTTTTTTCATTTTTTAGCTCTCATAATTTGGTTGGCTAACTCTAGGTCTTCTGGTGTATTTATATTAAAGAATGGATCATTAGGTGAAATAAAATTTACAGCATAAATACCATATTTGGCAGTCCAACTATCTATCTTTCTAGCTCCAGATAATATATCCGCTCTTAAATTATGGCTAAGTGAAATTGGCCAAATAGCAAAAACTGGATTAGCTCTTCCTTTCCAACTAGCACATATAATTTTTTCAGGTCTGTTTTTGATTGTGTTATATAGTTTGTTTATAATATTATTGGGGAAAAAGGGAGTATCTGTTGCAATGCTAACAATATATTTCTTATTTTTTTGGTTTTCTTTTACCCATTCCATCCCACTTAATACCCCAACTAACGGCCCTAGATGACCTTCTATCGTATCCTTAACTACTGGAAAAGAATATTTTGAAAATCTATTTGGGTCTCCGTTTGCATTTAGAATTATAGATTCATTTTGAGGTAATATTTTTTTCAAAATTTTATCTAAAATAACTTCTTTTTCTAAGATTTTTAAGCATTTGTCTCCACCTCCTAGTCGACGTGACTGACCTCCCGCCAATAGAAGAATAGTTACCTCTTTATCGATCATTTTTAAGCCTCTCAGATCCTGATAATATCAGATATCTGTTTCCTCTTGCTCTTCCTATTAGAGTCAATCCAGCCTCTCTGGCAAGGTTAACTCCCCAAGCAGTAAATCCAGAGCGAGATATTAAAATAGGTATGTTCATTTTAACACATTTAATTATCATTTCTGATGTCAGTCTTCCTGTAGTATAAAATATTTTATCATTTGTAGATATATTGTTTATACGGCAGTATCCAGTAATTTTGTCTATTGCATTATGCCTTCCTACATCCTCCATATAAATAATTGGCTTATCTTGATCGCATAGGGCGCACCCATGAATAGCACCAGTTTTAAGATATAATGAGGGGCATGTATTTATTGATTTTAATAGCGAGAATATCCAGCTTATTTTAATAAAGATATCTTTTCTTAAATTAATCTTTTCAAAGTTATCCATAATATCACCAAATGTTGTTCCTTGAGCACATCCAGAGGTTTGAATTTTTTTCTTTAACTTTTCTTCATAATTTGTTTTCTTATCAGTCCGTACGACTATGGTATTTATATCTTCATCATAATCTATGCTTATTATTGAATCTTTTATACTAAGCATCCCTTGGTTAGTAAGATAACCAATGCTTAACTCTTCTAGATAGTCTCCAATTGTCATAAGTGTAACAATTTCTTGGTTGTTTAAATATAAAGAAATTGGTTTTTCTTGAATAATATGAGTTATTATCTCATCACCAGATTGATCTATTGCAGATATTGTTTCGAACAAAGATTTGTTGTCTGGATCTGGTTTAACTGTAAATTTTTCCATTTTTCTAATAACTATTAATTTAACTGGTTTTATGCTATCTAGAATATTTATAATACCATTAGATATTTTTTTGTATATATTTAATTAACAGAACGAACGTTTTGTTTATATTTTAAAGTTATAATCAAAAGAGGAGGATTGCCTTGAGTGAATTAGAATACTTAGATCTAATTGGACTACAATGTCCAATTCCAGTTCTAAAAATTAGAAAATCAATAAGAGGTATGAAGACAGGTGATATCTTAGATATAGTTGCTTCAGATAAAGCTGCTAAGATAGATATACCTCATTTCTGTAATGAGACAAATAATAAATTACTAGAGATTTATGAAAAAGATGATCTTATTTATTGTAAAATACAGATTAAATGAAATCATATATTTTTTCTCATACTATTAAGCATCAATGCGCTAAATACGAAACATACTCCTAAGTATTGTAATGGCATTAATTTTTCTTCTAAAATGATTGCCGCAGCTAATCCTGTCATAATTGGCTCTGCATTAAAAAATAAACTTGATATAATCGGCGATGTATATTTTAGGGATAGAATTTGAAAATAATACGCCATGACATAGCAACACGCCATTATTATCATCGGATATAGCATCTGAAGAGTATTTATTTCTATAAAATTATAAATTATATATGACACTAATGCGATTATTGGAAATGCAAGAATGTGTATCCAAAAACCAATTAGAATTGGTTCGCTATTTTTCGCCGCAAAAGATCCTACTAAATATAAGAATGTGGCTGATATGCTAGAAATAAATGCTAGAAATATCCCCATTAAATTTATATTGCTTAAGTTAGGTGCTATTACTAAAATTAGGCCAATAAATATAAAAATAAATACAAATATCTCAATAAAGTAAATTCTCTTTTTTTTAAATATTATGCTGTATAATAGTATCTGTATAGGGAATGTAAAAAAAATAATTGCTGCTAGAGATACAGAGATAAAATTAATTGAGCCAACATAACATAAACTTATTATAGTTGTAGTGATTGCCATTGTAGCAACGCTTTTTCTTACATTTTTAGCCAAATAGAAACCTCTATTTGTTGATTTTAATAATATAGCAGAGACTATTAACATTACCATTGCTCTAAATGCTGCAGAATAGATTGATGGCACGCCATTATTCGCACCAAGAGCAGCTAATGGATTGTTAAGACCGTATCCCATAGAAGAACACAGTGCAAAAAAAGCCCCTTTTTTATCATTAGTTTCAATATTCTGTTTTTTGGGAATCATTATTTCAGTTCAATTACTTGTGTATGTTTATAATGGTAGTAATTTAATTATTTAATTATTATATTATATATATAGTATATAAATTATAATTATAATAATTATTTCCTTGGAGTATTTTTTTTGTCTAACAATATAATTAATTTATTTGATGATAAAGTTTACGCCCTCCAAAATCTAATTAAATTAGATGGCAGATTGAGTGCTTATCCAAATTCATTTAAAGGCTATTTTTCAAGCAATTGCTATTTATTAAAAGAAGATGACAGCGCCTTTCTGTTTGATACAGGATTTGTGTATCATCAAGAATCTATTTTAGACCAATTATCAAGTTTAATCTCAACTGAATTACCCCTTCATATTATTCCTCTAAGGATTAATGAATTTATGTCAGTTGGTAATGCGAAAGCAATTTCACAAAAATTTAACGTTGTAAATTACTATTCACCTCATCCTTTAGCAGCTGATTGGTTTGATCTTACAGGTAAAGAGCAAGATTTATCACTTAAAGATATTCCAACGATCATCCTTCGTGGTGATAATAAGTATGAAGTCGGTGCTTCTAATAATAGATATATCCATACAATGAATGCGCCTATAAGATTGATCAATACAGCTTGGATTTATGATCCATGCTCTAAGATTTTATTTTCATCAGATATGTTCAGTCACGGTATCTGGAATAACAATGTAGGGCCTTGGATTCTGTCAGACCGGCACGAAGACACAAACGATTCTTTTGTTAGGTCTTATTTATTAAATACAAGGTACTGGTGGTTAGAGGGTGCTAAGACCTCAAGATTGAGAGATGGTGTAAAAGAAGTTTTTGAAACCTTTGATATTGAAACAATCGCACCCGGTTATGGAATTATATATCATGGTTATGATATGGTAAAAAATCAATTTCAAGTTTTGGATAATGTTTTACGGGATCTAGATAATTCAAAAGTTAAACCAGCTTATGTCCCAAGAGGATTGGAAAGATAAAAATGAGTAATGCAAACTTACCTCGCGAAATTATTAGTAATGTTTTTTGGTTAGGCGATTGTCTTGAGCAGAGGTCTAAAGGAAAGATATATCATTCATACAATTCAGCATATTTAATTATTGGAAATAAAGCGGCAATATTAATAGAAACTGGCCATCCAAAAGATTTCAAAAAATTAGACGAACAAATAAGATCTATTCTTGATAGAAAAAATATTCCCCTTAAATATATTTTTATCACACATCAAGAGACGCCGCATGCTGGAGGTGTTGGAAGATTTTTAAATCTATATCCTGAATTAACTGTGCACGGTGATATTAGTGATTATCATATGGCTTTTCCTGATTATGAAAAAAGTTTTATTCCTATGGAAGTTGGAGATAGCATTGATTTAGGTGGTATAGAGTTTGTAGCAGTAGAACCTGTTGTGCGTGATCTCAGGACATCATTATGGGGATACGTAAAACCCATGAATCTATTATTTCCTGGGGACGGGTTTGCTTATAGTCATTATCATGAAGACGGGCATTGTGGGATGTTGGCAGAAGAAGCTAAAACACTTGATCTATTTGATGTTTCTGCGGTATTTGCAGAGTTAGCTCTTTTCTGGACCAATTTTGTTGATATGGATATTTATGCTGAAAAGTTAAGATCTTTAATATTAAAATATAATATTAAATCAATAGCTCCATCACACGGTTTGCCTATTTTAGACATACCAAAAACTATGCCAAAGGTTCTTGAAGGGCTTTCTGCACCATATAAAAAATTAAAATAATTATTTTTTTGGATAAGGCACATTTTTTCCTGAAAAACGTCTAACTCTTATATTTGCTTGCTCTGAATGTCCTGCGAACCCTTCTAACATTGATAGTCTGGAACAAATTTCACCTATTTCAGCTGATGTTTTTTTATTTTCTATTCTTTGGTAGGTGCATGTTTTAATAAACTTTCCTACCCATAAGCCGCCGGTATATCTGCTTGCATTTTTAGTTGGAAGTGTATGATTGGTTCCAATTATTTTATCGCCATAGGCTACATTAGTTTCGTGCCCAAGGAATAAAGCCCCGAAGTTAGATAGGTTATTTAGGAAATAGCTTGGGTCTTTTGTCATTACTTGTACATGTTCTGAGGAGATTCTATTTGCCTCTTCTAACATTTCCTCCTCAGTATCACACAGTATTATTTCTCCATAATCTTTCCAAGACTTACTGGCAACATCTGCTGTTGGTAGTATAGTTAATAGCCGTTTTATCTCTTTTTCTGTTTCTTCTGCTACATTTATAGATGTTGTTAATAATATTGAGGGCGATGTTGGCCCATGCTCAGCTTGACCTAATAAATCTGTAGCACATATTTCACCATCAGAGCTCTCATCAGCAATAATTAGTGTTTCTGTAGGTCCTGCAATTAAGTCTATACCAATTTCTCCGAATAATTGTCTCTTCGCTTCTGCAACATAGGCATTACCTGGTCCAACAATCATATTGGTTGCTTTAATAGTTTCGGTACCAATACCCATTGCTGCAATTGCTTGAACGCCACCTATCACATATATTTCATCAGCGCCCGCAAGTTTCATGGCCGTTACAATTGCGGGGTGAGGGCCATTATTATATGGGGGTGCACATGCAATAACTCTTTTTACACCTGCAACTTTTGCTGTAATAATACTCATATGCGCTGATGCAACCATTGGATATCTTCCTCCAGGCACATAACACCCAACGCTTTCGACAGGGATATTCTTATGTCCTAGAAAAACCCCAGGAAGTGTTTCAACTTCAAGTTCATTTATCGTATTTAATTGGTGTTCTGCAAAATTTTTGATTTGACTTTGAGCAAATTTTATATCTTTAATTTGTGATTTTGTAAGTAAAGATTGAGCGGAAATTATTTCATCATCTGTAAGTTTAAAATTTTTTGGATCCCATTTATCAAATTTAATTGAATTTTTACGAACAGCTTTATCGCCATTCTGCCTGATATCAGATATTATACTCTCAACTGTTATTTTTATATCTTCATTGTCATCTGATTTAGAAACACTTAATTTTGATTTTTTTATGTATTTTATCACTTTGTCACCCTACTATTTAAAGACTTGAGGATTTATTGGCGATCCTGTTCCCCCTGTTATTATAAGAGGTGGGCCACAGAAGAAGAATTCGTAAATATTATCATTCGCACAATCTTCAGCCAATTCTTTTAAATAGAATATTTCTCCCATACATAACCCCATTGCAGGGATAACAACCCAATGCCATGGTTGATTTGCGTCAGCTGTTTCATTAGGCCTAACTTCAACGCCCCATGTATCTGAACAAATTGCTGCGATTTCATGTTCTTGGCACCAGTAGCAATTTTCAAATTTAACTCCTGGGGCATCGCCTCCAGCATATCCACCCCATTCATTTTCTGATAAACATCTTTCCATTTGTCCGGTACGAACTATTACAAAATCAGCACGATTAACCTCTACTCCTTGAGCTTTTGCACACGCGTCAAGCTCATCATTTGAAATACTTTCTCCGTCTTGAAGCCAATCTACATTTCTATATCTAGCAATATCTAGGAGTATTCCTCTACCATTCATTTTATCTTTAGAATTTTCAATTCCTAAAACATTAAGACCTTTTGAATCAATTAATTTGGCATTATATCCGTTATATGCCTTATCTTCATAAAATATATGACCAAGTGCATCCCAATGTGTTGCGCCTTGCACGCACAAATTAAGTGTATCATCCGCATATCTAATTTTATTCCAATCTTGTTGCCCAGCAATTGCATCAGTGCCCGTTGCTAGCATCTGGTGGATTGGATTAAATCTCCCTCCAAATAAACCATTCTGTGGGCCTTCGCTATCTAATGGAATACCAAGTGAAAATACTTTTCCTTGTTTTATTAATTTTGCTGCATTAACAATATTATCCTTGGTAACATAATTAAGGGTTCCAATTTGATCTTCTTTGCCCCATTTCCCCCAATTAGATAATTCTTGAGAAGCTTTCTTAATAGCATCTAGTCCAACTTTTATATCCATAATATCTACTCCAATATTTTATTATTTTAATAATTTTACTTAATGCGCAGTCCAACCACCGTCAATAACTAAGCTAGTACCTGTAATCATTTTAGCAGATGACGATGATAAATAAATTATACCAGATACAATATCGTCGACATCAACTAATTTTTTTAAAGGGATCATATTATATACAAAATCATGAAATTTTTTATCTTCAAACATAGGTCTTGTCATTGGAGTATCAGCAAAAGTTGGAGCAATAGAACAAACACGAATATTATGTTCCGCTAATTCAACGGCCAGAGCCTTTGTTAACCCTTCAATTGCATGTTTTGTTAAACAATAGACAGATCTCTTTGGTGAGCCAACGTGTCCCATCTGTGAAGTGACATTAATTATAACTCCACCTAAATTTTTTTTCATTATACTGGTAACGGCCTGTGAAGTTTTATAAACAGATCTAATATTTAGATTTAGCATCATATCGAGTGTTTCATCGTCAACATCTTCAATTAATTTTGGTTTATTCATGCCGGCGTTATTTATGCATATATCTATTTTTTTTAGAGTTGATATTTTTTCATAAAAAGAATTTTTAGTTATGTCTTCATCCCATATTTCTATTGCATTAGAAGTTTCTTTTTGAAGTGATTCTAAGTCTTTTTTCGTTCTGGATACTGCAATCACATTTGCATTTAATTTAGAAAATTCTAAGGTTATAGCTTTTCCTATACCTTTAGAAGCTCCTGTAATTAGAACAGTTTTCCCTGAGAAATCATTCATAGCGTTACCAATACTGTATGTTATAAAATATAATTAGCTAATATTTTTATACCAATTATAAATTTCTTCACCAGTCATAAATACCACCCCTTCATGTGAAGAAATGTAATCTAATACTTGTTCAACATAACCAATCCTATGAGGAACACCTGTTAAATAAGGATGCATGCTTATACTCATAATTTTTGCGTTGTCTTCACTTTCTTTATATAGGCGATCAAACGTATCTCGGCACTGTTGAAAAAATATATTTGCTGGTTGTTGTTGAATGATATGTATAACAATATCATTTGTTTCTAGAGGATATGGAAGAGTAATCAGTGGCCCGTGCTTAGTTTTTATTTCTGCTGGTAAATCATCCATAGGCCAATTACATACATATTTAATTCCATTCTTTTTTAACAAATCAAGTGTATTTTCTGTTTCAGTAAGACCCGGGCTCTCCCAGCCTATAGGATTTTTCCCAGTAAAAGAATGGATTGCTTTAACTGTGTCAGCTATTGCTTTATCTTCGTCATCTAAAGAATGTTGAGGTCTTTGTTCAAATCCATGACCCATAAATTCCCAGTCAGCTTTTAGAGCTTCCTCTGCCACACGAGGGTAAGCTTCGCAAACTCTGCCATTTATAGCAAGCGTAGCTTTAATACCTCTATCTTTAAAGGCTTTTAAATGTCGCCAAAATCCAACTCTCATTCCATATTCGTGCCATGACCAATTGGGCACATTTGGAAGAAGTTGGTTGCCCATTGGAGGCGGCAAAGCATTTCTTGGCATATCTCTTACTATACTCCACTCTTCAACATTAACTGTTGGCCAAATAGCTATCTTTGCATTATTGGGTAATTTTAGTTTAGGTCTATCTATTGAGGCTTGGTATTTAAGTCTGTTTGTAAGCAATTCCATATTTATCTCGCTAAATTTAATTAATAATTACATTCACAGTTTTTTAATAATTTATATATTATAGCATTAAAAAGTATATAAAAACTATCAAAGATTATGATATCATATGTATTATAATTTTAAATCAATAAATTTTTTAAAGGAAATATACAATATGCAGGGACCTTTGGCTGGTTTGGTTGTTTTTGATTTGACACGTGTTCTCGCGGGTCCATTTTCAACCCAAATGTTAGGAGATTTGGGTGCGGATATTATAAAAATTGAAAGAATAGAGGGTGGAGACGATACTAGGAATTTTGCTCCACCATTTTTGAAGGATGTAGATGGCAAGGATACAGATGAAAGCGCTTACTTTGCTGGTGCAAATAGAAACAAACGTTCTATCACTTTGAATCTAAATTCAAAAGAGGGACAAGATCTTGCCAAGAAATTGATTGCAAAATCAGATATATTGGTTGAAAATTTTAAAGTTGGAACATTAAAAAAATTTGGTCTAGATTATAGTTCGTTAAAAGAGGAATTTCCTGGTCTAATATATTGTTCTGTTACAGGTTTTGGGCAAACGGGACCTTATTCGAATAGACCTGCTTATGATGCTTTAATTCAAGCTATGGGCGGGGTAATGAGTCTAACTGGTGAGCCGAATGGGGAGCCTATGAAAGTTGGAGTATCTATAGCTGATCTTATGGCAGGAATGTATGCTTCAATTGGAATCTTAGCAGCATTACGGCATCGTGATAATACTGGAAAAGGGCAAAATATTGATATCTCTATGCTAGATGCACATGTTGCATGGTTAGCAAATCAAGGAATGAATTATTTATCAACTGGAGAAAGCCCAGAAAGACTAGGTAACCAACATCCCAATATATTGCCTTATCAAGTAATGCCAACAAATGATGGTTATTTTGTTTTATCTGTTGGCAATGATGCTACATTTGAACGATTCTGTGTTGTTGCTGGATGTGAGTATTTATTAGAAGATCCAAGATATGCCAAAGCAATAGAAAGGGTTAAGAATAGAAGTCTTGTAACGGCAGAATTGAACAATATTACTTCTCAAAAGGATACTAAATGGTGGCTAGAAAATCTCGAAAAGAATAATATTGGTTGTAGCGCGATTAATACTTTAAAGGAAGTTTTTTCTAATCCCCAGGTAAAAGAAAGAAAAATGGTTGTAGAAATGGAACACCCTTCAGTTAAAGGCGCTCCTATTAAATTGATTGCTAATCCTTTAAAGATGAAGGAGGGCACTGTAACTTATAGAAGGCCTCCCCCTCAGCATGGGGAACATACAGTGGATATATTGAAGGAGTATTTAAACTTATCGGATGAAGAAATTAAAAATCATAAAAGCAATGGAACTATATAAATAAAAAGGACCAAATAATTAAATAAAATATTTGGTCCTTTTTCTAATATTTTAGATAAGATTATCAATCTTCTGATTTTGCGTTTACTTTTCCATAATGCGTATATGTTTGTCCTAAATACCATTTATAAAAATCCCAATAGGATTCTTCAGGATATTTCATCGGATTCTCTTTGCTTACACATGATGGAATTTCTTTGGCAACTGTATCCAAGCTGGTGTTAACAAAGCACGCTATTGAATATCTATCATTTTTTCTTGGTGGCAATACTCTGTGTGGCGTGGCTCTAAATCTTTCATTTGTCCATCTTTCAAGAAATTGACCTATATTTAATATAAGCGCCCCTTTTGGAATATTTGGCCAGAACCAAACTCCATCAGTTCCTAGAACCTGAAGCCCTGGTTCTCTTGCTAAAGGAAGTATTGTCATAAATCCAGTATCAGCATGAGCTCCTAAACCAAATTCTTTTTCTTCAACAAAATCTACTTTTGGATATTTTGCAAGCCTGAAATAACTATAAAGTTCACTGAAATGTGGATCAAAAAATCCGTCTGGTACGTCAAGTGCTTCGGTCCAAACAGGAAGAAGATTTTTGCAAAGATTTATAATACCTGACCAATAGGTTTCAACTCCTTCTCGGAACCCAGGCAGGTCTTTAGGCCAAGGATTTTGAGTATAAAATTGCTTACCTGCTTTAACCATCGGATGGTCTTCCGGATAATCTGTTGCTAAAACTAGACACTCAACTGTATCAAGTTTTGTATGTTCTTCATAAGTTGAATGTTTTAGCATCATAGCTTTGGTAGGTATATAACCTCTTTGATGTTCGTTAACTTTAATACTAAGTTTGTATTCATCTGGTTGTTCGTGAAATCTTATTACTTCATTTTCCATGTTATCCATTGCTTCTTGGTTAATCCCATGATTAGTTAGGCACATAAATCCAAGACCTTCACAGGATTCTCTCCATTTTTCTGATAATAATTTCACTGCATTGGTATCGCCGGCGAGAAGAGGACCTAGGTCCATTATAGGCAAATCACGTGTTGGAAAATCGGTATCTCTAACATCTACTTTTTCTGAACTCATTACAAACTCCATTTAATCAATACATAGAATAATTTATTTATTTAATATTTTCTATTATAGATTTATTGTAATACTATAATATACAATATGTTTTAAATTATTTTATAATCTAACTATTTTATATTCATAATGTAAACAAAAAATCTAAATTTTAAACAAAACAAAAATATAAGGGATAAAGAATGTCTGAAAAAATAGGAATTATAGGGTTAGGTATTATGGGTTCGGCTTATACTAAGAACTTGAGTGCAGCAGGTTATGAAATTATCGGATATGATTTGAATGAGGAACGTTTTGCAGCGCAAGGTAATGCAAGAGTAACACGTGCATCATCGGCAACAGATGTATCGTCGCAAGTTGATAGAATTATTACTTCTCTTCCTCATCCGGATGCGTTGAAAGCTGTTGCAGAGGAAATAGCTGAATCAGGAAATAAAGTTATTATCGCCGATACATGTACTTTAAAAATATCTGATAAAGAGAAGTCAAGGGATATTTTGGCAGAAAAAGGAGTTATTTTATTAGACTGTCCTGTTAGTGGTACAGGTCACCAGGCAGCTGTTGGAGATTTAGTTATATTTGGTAGTGGTGACGAAGCTTCTTTTAATAAGATGAAGCCTGCTTTTGAGAAGATGGGAAGACTGGTTCATTATTTAGGAGAATTCGGTACAGGTTCTAAAATGAAATACATAGCAAATTTATTAGTAGCAATCCATAATGTTTCAGCAGCAGAAGCAATTACATATGGAATTAAAGCCGGTATTGATCCACAGTTGGTTTATGATGTGATTAAATCAAGCGCTGGAACTTCGCGTATGTTTGAAGTTAGAGGGCCTATGATGGTAGATGGTAAATATGATGAAGATGTATCTGCAAATCACATAATTATGAAAAAAGATATATCAGTTATCCTAGATTATGCTGATCAAATAGGATGCCCGACTCCACTTTTATCAACTGCCGGTGACATTCATAGATCTGCATTAGCACAAGGTTTTGGTCTGGAAGATACAGCTTCTGTTTGTGCTATAACCGATCAAATGGCTGGAGTTAAACGTAAATAACTTTTAATTATTGGGGAGGGTGTCATATGAATATCAAACATAGTATCGAAGCAAGCGCTGAAACGGTTCACTGGGGGTATTTAAGTTCTGATATTCCTCCCATTATTTCAATAAACAGTGGTGATACGGTATCATTATCAACTATTTCTGGTCCACCAGACGTTGTTGCCAATGCTCCTTATAATGTCAGACAAGCTTTGCATGACGTACATGAAAATCCAGTCAGAGGTACCTTACAAGGCGGGCATATGTGTACTGGTCCAGTTGAAATAAAAGGACTGGTTGCAGGCAATGTATTGCAGGTTGACATCCTTTCTGTAGAACTGGATTCTGACTGGGCTTATACTGGAGTAAGTCCGCTTAAAGGCGCTCTTCCCGATGATTTTCATGAGAAGCAAATGACTTATCTTGATATTGACCAAGAAAATATGGTTGCAAAAACTCCTTGGGGCATGTCAATTCCTTTAAGTCCATTCTTTGGTGTTTTATGCACAGCTCCTCCTAAGCCTTGGGGAGCCCTTTCTACTGTACCGCCGAGACGAAATGGTGGAAATATGGATAACAAAGAACTAGTTGCTGGATCAACTGTATTTTTACCAGTATTTGTTGATGGTGGCCTATTTTCAGCTGGCGATGGTCATGGCACGCAGGGTGACGGAGAGATATGTACCGCAGCGGTAGAAATGAATATGAAAGGATCCTTTAAGCTAACTTCACGTGACGACATGATGTTGGAATGGCCAATGGCTGAAACTGAAGATAATATTATCACTATGGCATTTGATCCTGATTTAGATAATTGTGTTGTAATTGCCGTACGTCAAATGGTTAATTTATTACATATTTATTGTAATATATCAAAGGCAGACGCTTATACATTACTTAGTTACGTTGGTAATCTCCGTGTTACACAAGTGGTGAATGGTAATAAAGGAATTCATCTTATGGTAAATAAAGAATTCTTTGGAAATAAATCGTTTAAAAAATAATAAAATATAATAAGTATCAGGAGTAGTATATATGAATAAAAAATATGAAATATTAATCTTAGGAGCTTCGTATGGTTCTCTTTTGGGAATAAAGCTTGCACTTGCTGGCCATAATGTCAAATTGGTTTGTTTGCCAAATGAGGTTGAACTTATTAATAAAGAAGGTGTTATTGTCAGGTTACCAATTAAAGGAGAAAAAGGGGTAGAAGAGTTACGCTCATCAAATGCCGAAGGTAATATTACTGCTGCAGGTCCAAGCGATGTTAATCCCAATGATTTTGATCTAATATGTTTAGCAATGCAAGAGCCTCAATACGGCGTTGCTGATGTCGCCAATCTACTATCAAGGGTAGCTAAATCAGCTATTCCTTGCATGTCTATTATGAATATGCCTCCATTGCCATATCTTGCCCGTATAGAGAATTTAAAAATTTCTGATTTACATGAAGCGTTCACAAAGCCAGATGTTTGGTCTGAATTTAATCCAGATCTAGTAACGCTATGTAGCCCTGATCCTCAAGCTTTTAGGCCTCCGGATGAGCCCATTAATGTTCTGCAAGTAGGGTTGCCAACTAATTTCAAAGTTGCAAGTTTTGTATCAGATGAAAATACAAAAATTTTAAGGAACTTACAAAGTGATATTGAGTCTTTTCTTTATAAAAGGGGACAGGATACAATTGAACTTCCGGTTAAACTAAAAGTCCACGACTCCCTGTTTGTTCCTTTAGCAAAATGGAGCATGCTTTTGGCAGGAAATTATAGATGCGTTCAAGAAAATGAAGCCAGATCAATAAAGGAAGCTGTTCACTCTGATATTA
>JABIEF010000002.1 GCA_018651345.1 Rhodobiaceae bacterium | reverse complement strand
GGTATGCGCTAGCACAAATACTTGCATCAAACAATACTTCAGAAGACATGCATAGGGAGTTCTATAAAAAAAGATTTTCTAGAGTAAATAAAGTAATTAGAAATGCAAACATGAACGGTGAAATCTTTCACCTTAATGGCGCATTGGAACATATAAGAAATATTTACCTGAAAAATTTATCGGGAGATTTTCATTTGTCGAAATACGATTGGCTTTATAATTATAAGGTTTAATAAATTAATTAGTTTGTTTTATATGATATTGGTGCGGGCACCCGGACTTGAACCGGGACGGAGTTACCTCCGACAGATTTTAAGTCTGTTGCGTCTACCAATTCCGCCATGTCCGCTTATTAATATCATTTTTAACTTTCAAACTTTAACTTAATATAACTTTATTCGCCTTCTGGGTTTATAGGGGGAACAAACTGCAATCCCGTATCCCACGGAAAGAAAATCCAAGTATCCTGACTCACTTCAGTTATAAAAGTATCTACGTTATTTATACCTTCCGGCTTTGCGTAAACAGTCGCGCAATGAGAACCTGGTATAATTTCCTTTACCATTCTAGCAGTTGCCCCTGTATCTACAAGGTCGTCAACTAATAGAATTGTTGAAAAATCATTTTTATAAGTACTAATAAGCTTTTCATTTAACTTTTTTAGCACTTTTAAATCCCCTCTATTATTATCAGAAGAGTATGAACTGATACAAATCGTCTCAATGACCCTTATATTCAATTCCCTTGCTACAATGGCTGCTGGTACTAATCCACCGCGTGTTATAGCAACAATAGCAGACCATTCGCCTTTATCTGCCAATCGCCATGCCAATGCCTTGGAATCTCTATGAAACTGATCCCATGAAACTGGAAAGTGTTTATTATTTAAATCATTCATTTAATTTTGCTACTTAATTTCTTCATCTATTTCTAGCTTTCCATAAGAGGAAAGTCTAGCAACAATTTCGTTACACACTTTTTTTATAACACTGGCATCTTTTCCTCTACATACAACATTGGCACCAAATCCTGTGTCATTATAAAATGGATAACTTCCTATAGTTACACTATGATTCTCTTCTTGTATAGCGCGTAAAATTGGGGCTATATCCCCTTCTTTTATATTCGTCTTTATTGTACAGCTTAAGAGCTTAGTTCCCGTTTCCATCCTTGTGATAATAACGTCTAACATTGCTTGCATTATTGACGGAACGCCAGCCATTACAAAGACATTACCTAATTGGAAACCAGGTGCCTTAGACACTTTGTTTTCAACTAATTTTGCTCCGTGTGGTATTCTTGCCATCCTTCTTCTGGACTCGTTTAAATCTGCTGCTGGAATTCTTTCCAAGAGCATTTTTATTGCCTCATCGTTCTCAGAAATTTCTACTCCGAATGCTTTAGCAACACAATCCGCTGTAATGTCATCGTGTGTTGGTCCTATTCCTCCGGTAGTGAGAACATATGTATAGTTATTCCTCATCTCGTTTAAAGCGCTGATGATCCTTGTCTCGTCATCAGGCACAACCCTCGCCTCAGATAAATTTATACCCACAGTCGTTAGGCATTCAGCAATATAGCCAATGTTCTTATCTTTTGTTCTTCCTGATAAGATCTCATCTCCTATCACCAATATTCCTGCTGTAATCTCTTTTGACATTTTTTTTAACCTGTTTGAATATTTTATCTCACGCAACGTACAATATAATTAAATTAATATATACAATATATTTAATACAAAATAAAAAATAATATTTATAATATATATTTTTACATAACTCAGATATACAGTATCTGTATTTATTTTTACGAGATATTAAAATGACCAGATATATAGACGCCTCCACAGCACCAAATAGAAACACAGGAGCTATAAGATTATACAATTCTCATGACTTTATTGAGATGAAGAAAGCTGGAAACGCTGCCGCGAAATGCTTGGATATCGTATCGGAATATGTAACAGAGGGACGCACAACAAAAGAATTAGATAAAATTATTTTTGAGTATGCCGAAAGCATCAAAGCAGTCCCTGCAACCATGTATTATAGGGGGTATCCTGCCTCTTCATGCATATCGCTAAACAACGTTGTGTGCCACGGAATACCAGGATCTAAAGTATTAAAGAACGGTGATATTCTTAATATAGATGTCACGCTTATTATTGATGGGTGGCACGGAGATACAAGCAGAATGTTTGTCGTTGGAAAAACTTCAAGAAAAGCTGAAATTCTTATCGAAACAACATATGCATCCTTAATGAAGGCTATTGAAATATTAAAACCTGGCATAACAACCGGAGATATTGGCGAGACAATACAAACTTATGCCGAAGGCAACAAAATGAGCGTAGTTAGAGACTTATGTGGCCACGGTGTTGGTCGGCTTTTTCATGACCATCCAAACATCTTGCATTTTGGCAAAAAGGGCGAAGGTTACGAATTGCGACAAGGGATGATCTTTACAATAGAGCCTATGATAAATATTGGAAAACCTGAAGTAAAGCTCTTGTCGGATGGGTGGACTATTGTAACAAGAGATAAAAGTCTTTCTGCTCAATTCGAGCACACAGTTGGAATAACGGAATCTGGCTATGAAATTTTTACTTTATCACCATCAGGCCAGGATCATCCTGTTTTCTAGCTAATCTTCTTTGAAATAAGAATTATAACGTTCCTTAGTATCAATATCGGTTATTACCGATTCTCCTGAGCTGACTTCAATTAAATATTCTTTATATTTATCAATCAAATTCTTTGCCCCAATATCGCCCTCTAATTGCATCAGTTCATTAAAAAATCTTTTATCCCACAAAACAGGATTACCTCTTTGACCAAATGATGTTGGTACACAAATTAATTGCCCTTTATCTATACTATAATTTTCGATCAACTGATTGATTTCATGAGCGCTAACAAAAGGCATATCAGGCAAGCAAATTAGAACAGCATCGACATGAGGTTGAAGCTTTGATACACCCGCTTTAATAGAGGAAGAAATCCCTATTTTATGCTCTTTATTATGAGCAAACGATACACCTGTATCAGATAAATCTTCCTGTATTATAGCCGATTCATGACCTGTAACGACAATAATATTAGCCAAATTACATTGATTTAATTTATTAATATAATCTTTTATCATACTGTTTTCATTGATTTTTAATAAAAGCTTATTTTGATTCCCCATTCTTGTTGATTGACCAGCAGCAAGTATTATTGCAACGACATTTTTCTTGCTTGAATTTGTAGTTTTTTCAAATTTCTTCCTTCTGCTGTATGAACGTGCATCGTGCAATAACCCTCCGACACCTAGCCCATTAATTTCTTGATGACTGATATCAATACCAGCATGAAGTTTGTTTAAAAACCAATCAAAACCGTTTAAAGATTCACTTCTTGCAGATCCCGCTACAGCAATAATTTTAACGTGATCTAATTGAGCAAAAAGAGTAAGATTTCCTGGGTCAACCGGCATTCCAAAATGTATAATCTTACCGTGCATGGATTCTATCGCTTGGGGGACTATATCCCTCCTATCGGAGACAGAACTTGCAGAAAAAATTACAATAAGATCAATATTAGCTTTCTTAATTGTATCTATAGCATTTTTTACATCACTATATTCATGGCTACATTCATGTATTTCAGAGATGGTAGAGTTAAAATCTACAATTCTCTTAGATAAAGTTTTTTTTGCGTTATTAATCAACGATTCTTTTTGATTTTTTGATTTAGTGTATATGACTGCTAAAGACAAAGGATGAAAAGGCTTAAGACAAATAACCCAATTTTTCTTAATCAAGTCTAAAACCTGGTTTAATAAGGCATTACTAATTGAATATGTTATAATCTTTACACTCAACACAAGGTCGTTTTTGTACGCTATATCAAGATCATTCAAGGTTGATATGGCAATACTTTCATCCATTTGATTTATTTGATCTACAATAGACTTATTAACTAAAAAAATAGAATCTTTCTCTGCATAGATTCTGGTTCTTCCGTTAAATGCCAATGAT
>JABIEF010000025.1 GCA_018651345.1 Rhodobiaceae bacterium | reverse complement strand
GGTTGATATCCAACAGCTGACGGCATTCTGCCTAATAATGCCGACACTTCTGTGCCAGCAAGAGTATACCTATAGATGTTATCTACGAATAATAAAGTGTCGCTTCCACTATCTCTGAAATGTTCAGCCATAGTTAAGCCAGTTAGTGCCACTCGTAATCTGTTGCCTGGAGGCTCGTTCATTTGACCATAGACCAAGGCTACCTTATCAATTACTTTTGCATCTGTCATTTCATGGAAGAAGTCATTACCTTCTCTAGTTCTTTCACCAACACCAGCAAATACCGATGAACCACTGTGTTCTGCTGCAATATTACGAATCAACTCCATCAAAATAACAGTCTTTCCGACTCCGGCTCCACCAAACAAACCAACTTTACTCCCCTTGGCAAATGGACATATTAAATCAACGACCTTGATTCCTGTCTCTAGGAGCTCAATCTCAGATGCTTGTTCAGAGAATGTTGGGGCGGCGCGATGAATAGGCATTTTTTTCTCGGCCTCAATAGGCCCAGCATTATCCACTGGCTGACCCAGAACATTCATGATTCTACCTAATGTTTTGTCCCCCACTGGAACACTGATTGGAGCGCCTGTATTCTTAACGTCTAGACCACGTTTTAATCCATCTGTTGTACCCATTGCAATGGTCCTAACAATTCCATCGCCAATTTGTTGTTGTACTTCTAACGTTAAATCACCTTCTTCAATTAATAATGCGTCAAAAATATTTGGCATTGATTCACGTGGGAATTGTACGTCGATAACTGCTCCAATTATCTCTACTACTTTACCTGTTTCCATTAAATTGCTCCGTTTTCTATATTAATTATAATGCAGATGCACCCGAAATAATTTCAGATATTTCTTGTGTGATAGCTGCTTGCCTATTTTTGTTATAAATTATTTGTAATTCGCCAATGAGATCAGCGGCATTGTCAGAAGACGATTTCATCGCAACCATTCTAGAGGCTTGTTCACAGGCAATATTCTCTACTACTGATCTATATGTTAGTGATTCAATGTACCTTGTAAATAAAGACTCCAATACTTCTTGTGCATCAGGCTCATATAAATAATCCCAATAATGAGAATAATTTTTTTGCGACTCATCTGTTGTGTCAGGTGAAATAGGTAATATTTTTTCAATTGTAGGAATCTGACTAACAGTGTTTACAAATTTATTATAAGCTATATAAACCTCATCAACATCTTTTGACAAAAATTTATCTATTGTTGATTTAATTGTGCCAAGCAAATCTTCTATTTGTGGCTTATCGCCTAAATGTGTCGATTGAGATATAACTTCACCACCAATCCTTTGAAAAAAACTTGCGGCCTTATTTCCAATCACGCTATAACTTGACTCAATTTCATTATTTTTATTATCTATAGATTGTTGGATCATATTTTTGAAAAGATTATTATTAAGACCGCCACATAATCCTCTATCCGAAGAAACCACTATATATGCTCTTTTTCTAATAGTACGTATTTCAAAGAAAGCAGAGTCATATTCAGGATGTGCGTTAGCTAAATGAGTCATTACTTCTGAAATTTTATCAGCATATGGCCTAGCCATTTCCATTTGGCTAATAGCTTTGCGCATTTTACTAGCAGCCACCATTTCCATCGCCTTGGTGATCTTTTGAGTATTTTGTATGCTCTTTATCTGTGTTCTTATTTCTTGACTACCAGCCACTACCAAACTCCATTCGTTTTAAAATCATCTAATGTAGATTTCATTTTTGCTGACACATCGTCATTATAATCCAATGATTCATTAATCATGTCTAACAAATCTTTATGATTAGACCTAGCGAACTCATGCATTGCTTTTTCAAATGGCATAACTTTATTAATTTCAACATCATCGAAGTACCCTTCATTAGCGGCAAACAATGAGAGTGCCATCTCCGCTACACTTAAAGGTGAATATTGATTTTGTTTCATTAACTCAGTAACTCTTTGACCTCTATCTAACTGCTTTTTGGTAGCATCATCTAGGTCTGAGGCAAACTGTGAGAATGCAGCTAGCTCTCGATATTGCGCTAGTGCTAACCTCACCCCGCCACCTAATTTTTTAATAATTTTAGTCTGTGCTGCGCCACCAACACGAGATACTGATAAACCTGCATTTATGGCAGGCCTTATTCCTGCATTAAACAAATCAGACTCTAAAAATATCTGCCCATCTGTAATTGATATTACATTGGTTGGTACAAACGCAGATACATCCCCCGCCTGGGTTTCGATAACTGGTAATGCAGTTAATGAACCTGTTTTACCCTTAACTTTGCCATTGGTTAAATCTGATACTGCATCTTCATTGATTCTTGCAGATCTTTCTAATAATCTAGAATGTAAATAAAATACATCTCCTGGATATGCTTCTCTGCCCGGAGGTCTTTTCAATAGTAATGATACTTGTCTGTAAGCCCATGCTTGTTTTGTTAAATCATCATAAACAATTAGAGCGTCTTCGCCAATATCTCTAAAATATTCTCCCATTGCGCATCCAGAATATGGAGCTATGTATTGCATTGCTGCAGAATCTGAGGCTGTTGCAGCTACGATTATTGTGTGTTTTAGAGCATCATGCTCTTCGAGCTTTCTAACAACTTGAGCAACAGATGAAGCTTTTTGACCGATAGCAACATATATACATTTAACGCCAGTATCTTTTTGATTTATAATTGCATCAATTGCAACTGCAGTTTTTCCAGTTTGTCTGTCTCCAATAATTAGCTCACGCTGTCCTCTTCCAATCGGGACCATAGCATCAACAGATTTGAGGCCTGTTTGAACAGGTTGATCAACTGACTTACGCTCAATTACACCAGGTGCAATTTTTTCTATTGGAGAAGTGGCGGGCGCATTAATTACTCCATTATTATCAATTGGCTCACCTAATGAATTAACAACTCTCCCTAACAGTTCTGGACCAACTGGTACTTCTAGGATTCTTCCTGTGCACTTAACAATATCTCCTTCTGAAATATGCTTATAGTCACCCAAAATAACCGCACCTACAGAATCACGTTCTAAATTCAGAGCCATGCCGAATGTTTTGTTAGGGAACTCTAACATCTCGCCTTGTAGCGCGTCTGTTATTCCATAAACAATTGCAATACCATCAGAAACTGATACTACCGTCCCTTCATTATGAGCCGTTGATTTAATATCATATTCTTTAATCTTTGCTTTAATTATGTCGCTGATTTCTGTTGGATTAATTGTCATATATATACCTATAATTAGATGATTAATTGTTGTTTAATTTGGTTAAATCTGTTTTGTAAGCTTAAGTCTATCACTTCGTCATTGACCTTGACTTTAATACCAGCCAAAAGATCTTCATTGATAGTTTGTTCGATCTCAATCTCTGAATTATATTTCTTCTTAAACAGCTCTATTAAAGTGTTTATTTGATCTGACCCTAATTCACGAGATGTCTCAACTTTGATTATACAAACGTTATTATGATTAGATTTCATATCTTCAAAAATATCTGAAATCTCTTTTAGGTAGAAAACTCTTTTATTATCTAAAAGAAGATTAATAAAATTAAAAGAATTTTTATCATCTGAATTATCAAGAAAACTACATAATAACTTAGAACATTCTGCTTGAGAAATTTTAGGATCTGCTATCACCGCCTTGATATCTTTATCTACGGTAACTTGCGCTAGTATTTTTAAATTTGACGACCATTGTTCAATCACATTATCTTCAAGGGCAAGTTTGAATGCTGCCTCGCCATATGGCCGTGAATATGTATAGTTGTCTGACATATTATTTTAATTCCTTTAAAGCATCATCGAAAATTGCTTTGTGTATTTCTTCGTTTATTTCTGCTTTGATAATCTTTTCGGCACACTCAACTGCAATTCTTGAAATATCATTTCTAAGCTGATCTTTTGCAATGTTAACATCCTGTGTTATTTGCTGATTTGAGAGAGAGATAATTTTATCTGCTTCTTTTTTTGATGTAGATTTAGCATCATCTATCATGAGCCCTGATTGTTGTTGTGCCATACTAATGACATCAGACGCCTTTTGTTTAGCTTCCTCAACAATCTTATTATACTCAATGTTTGCTTCTTCGATTCTTTTCTCGCCAAGCTCTGCAGATGCAAGACCCTCAGAGATCTTATTTGTTCTGTCTTCCATTGCTTGAGTTAGAGGCTCCCATAAATATGCTTTTATGAACCACACAAAGATAACAAAAGTTATCATTTGCCCAAATAAAGTTGCTGTTATATTCATACTTTAAACCTGTTGTTTATTAATTTATGCGCCCAATGCTGCTTTTGCTGCTCCAATAAATGGATTTGCAAATACAAAGAACATGGCAAATGCTAGTACTATGAACGGAAATGATTCCATCAAGCCAGCTGTAATAAACATTTGAATTCTTAGTGCAGGCAACATTTCGGGTTGTCTAGCTATTCCCTCTATATACTTCATACAGATTAGACCCCAGCCTAAAGCTGAACCTAAACCTGCTGCTGCAAGCATAATTGCAACACCTAAGCTAGTAGATGCATAGATATCGGTAATCATTTGTGGTGTTAGTGTGTTTTCCATTTTTTATCCTCGTGTTTAATGTGATTCTTCTGATGCCAAGCTTATATACATAATAGTAAGTACCATAAATATAAAAGCCTGAAGTGTTATTACAAGTATGTGAAATATTGCCCACATACTACCTGGTATTGGAATTATGTACCATGGTAATATTGCTATTAATAGAAATACTAGCTCCCCGGTAAACATATTTCCAAAAAGTCTTAAAGCTAAGCTGAGTGGTTTAGCTATTTCTTCTACCATGGTTAATACAAAGTTTATTGGTGCCAAGGTAATTCCAAAAGGGTGAACGAGGAATGATTTAAAATATCCTCCGACGCCTTTATTCTTCACATTGTAATAAACGCAAATTGCAAATACTGTTAAGGCCATGGCAAATGTTGTGTGGGGATCAGTTGTTGGTACAACTTTTAATGCATGCTTTCCATCTTGACCTACGATGCCCATCATTTCGGCAGCTTTAGGCAACAAATCTACAGGAATTAAATCCATTGCATTCATTAGGAATACCCATACAAATATTGTTAGGCCAAGAGGGCCAACTATTTTATTAGGTTTTGGGAAAGCTTCTTTTACAAGTCCATTCACAAAATCTATTAGAGTCTCTAGAATATTTTGTGCCCCTGTTGGTGCGCCAACAGAAACATTTTTTCCAACTTTGTATGCTACCCACATTACCCCAAACATGATTAATATGCTAAAAAACATTGTATCTACATTGATTTGCCAAAATCCATCACCATATTGAAGCGACTTCAAATGGTGCGATATATACTCTACCGGGTTATCGGTTGCTGGACCATCACCTTGACTCATAAATCTATTCTCATCTTCCAATTAATAAATATTCTTGGACTTATAGAAGACATATCCTAGTTGGGCTAAAGAAAATGCTAATATTATCTCTATGGCGACAAGCTTTATATATACAATTCCTAAATAGAAACCGATCAAAACTAAAAATAACCTAAAAACAACACTTTTCAACAACACAAAGGCGCTTCTTGCCTGTTTTTGCTCTGAAGCTGCTTTACCAGCCGAGTTTACACTGCGTGCAAGGAGTAATGAATTTACTATTGACATAAAACCACCATATAAAGACGATAGTAT
>JABIEF010000024.1 GCA_018651345.1 Rhodobiaceae bacterium | reverse complement strand
CTATGATACCTTTTATTTTATCCATATTTGATCGCCCTGTTGAATCAACTGGCAGTGAAATATCTGATGTCCATTCAACCATAGATCCATCATAGAGAGTTACATTTTTATTTCCAAGTAGCTCCGATAAAACAAACCAATTATTTGCAGCCCAATGTCCTGTATTGCAATAACTTATAACGTTTGCATTTTGGTATGCAGCAAAAACCTGTTTCAACTCATCTAAAGTCTTAAAGGCATTTTCTTCTGAGTCGTATGCATCTGCGTTAAATAATAGATCAGCGCCTGGAAGTCTCCCTGCAACTCTAGCTCTTGGGTGTTTTGCTTCTGCATAAAACTGTGAAGCGGGTCTACCATCGAGTAATACAACAGAGTCTTGGTTATCAACTATACTAGCAACGTCGACTGTGCTCGTGTATAAATCAGGTCTAAATGATGCTACAAAATTACCTTCTGGTCTTTGATCAGATAGTCCAACATCAACAAAGTCAGGATATTTTGTAAGCCAAGCTGCATAACCACCATCTAAGATTGAAACATTATCGTGCCCATAAACTTTTAGAGTCCAGTAACTCCTTGTCGAAGCTGCTAAATCACTAGTAGATACTCCAGCTGGAATGAGAACAACATGAGAGTCACTATTTATTCCTAGACTTCTAACGAGTGTTTGAAAGTCAGACTGTGAAGGAATAACCCCTATCGTTCCATCATCTGCATCAAACCTCCAACCATCTTCTTCATAATTAGAATGAATTGAAGTTGGTATATGGCCTTCCAAAAAAGTATCATAACTTCCGCCATCAATACGATTTCTTAGATCAATTAATACTATATTACCTTCCTGACCAAATTCAACTGCAACATCTGGGTGAGCTGTTTCTGATAGGTTTATTTTATTATTAAGCCAATCAACGCTCACTAGCGGAGAGGCCATTAGAGATGTTGAAAATAATAGGATTCCAAAAAAAATAAATGTACTATGCAAGATCTTCATTGTTTTACTCCTTTGATTTTAAATTAAAAATTCTCTACTAAAACTAGAATAATATATTTCAAAAATTAAAATCAAGAATGTAACATATAGAAAAGTTACACATTCCAACAAACGAAGATATGTTAATATATATTTCTAACTTCATTATTTAAAAGAGAAAATTTTCTATTTTTAATACTTATAAACCAAAGAGACTGAAGATATTAATGTGTCTATTTTAACTGCTTCTCATAGATTTTATAAGAAGAGAAACAATATAAAGAACAAAGACCTATTAAAACAGAATATACCATCAATGATAAAATTGGATTAAAAAGATACGCTAGATATGGCAAGATTCCAGTAGCTGGGATAAGATATTTACCGTAATTAAATTTCTGTGAATTAAGCTTGTATAATACGGTATCCTCTTCTGTGCGCTCATAAGGATCAATTTGATAATATAAATCTCTCTGATGGGCAAAATACTTAACTACATAATTTACAATTATTGTTGTTATAAAGATTGTGACCAAATAGTACACTACAAAGAAAAATGGAGAAATTATCATCCCTATAACTAAGAATAAAAGGATTGCAGTGCTATTATGTTTTTGCATATTACCCATCGATTATAACCCAATCTTTCCTAATTCTTCTGTGAGAGAAAAAGTAGCGGAACAAATGAATGGTGGCTAATATTTTTTCCATAAAGAGAGTTCTACCACAATTATGAAATCTGTCTATTATTTTTGGGGTATATAAGTATTTGTTAAGTTGTCTCGTAAAGTTTCTTTTTCAAAGTTCTAGACTTTATCATTTTTTAAAATCTCAAACTCTTTAGGGCTAAGATCGCATAATCCTTTCATAATACTATATTCATTCATATCTAAAGTAATAAGGGTTGGCTTAACAGAGGGATTCCTCGTATTTAATAATTCTCCTTCTCCCATAGATTCTGCGTAAAGTTCAAAAGATAAGGGTCTAACGCTCAAAGCATCACAATCAATGACTTCAAATACGATTATTGATTTTATTGTTTTATTGTAACTATAGTATTGAGGGTTAGAATAATTCAATAAACTGTATTTATATATCTCATTGTCAATACGACGCATATTTCTATAATCATCGTAACTGCTTCCAGAATCATCGTTCAAATCAGGTTGGGCCATCCACTCAAATTCTACGCGGCTAAACTCAGCAAAAGAAAGAAAATTCATTATCGCTTTAATAGCAATTATAATCACTATGGTCCCAATAATTGATGATTTCCATGGCCCTATTATGTTTATTACTTTTAATAGATTCTTCATAAAGAAAACTTTATCATAATTACGATATCTGTATATACTAAGGATTAAGTATGAAGTAATCTCTATAATTTATAAAAGGGGAAATAAATGTCTGACAATAGTGAGATTGAAGAAGAAAAAATTGAAGAAAAAAAAATTGAAGAAAAAAAAGAGACTAAATTTAAAGGATCTACTCCTTTCCAACAAAATAAAAAATTTGCTCAAAAAAATTATCAAAAAAATTTCAGCAACAAACCTACATCACGAGGCTCTGCGCGAGGCCGTTAGTTTTTCTAGAATATTTAGGAATAGGATCTGTAATTAACACCTTACCGGTTGGTTTTTATTGCCAAAAACCAACTTTTTAAGCACCTTATCTCTAAGTACAATTATGATATTACAAATATCAAAACTAAAATATTACTCTATTTTTATTTCTTTGGAATAGCCATGTTTATGCATCAGCTTAATAAGATCCATATAATAGGAGAACACAGACCAAATATTAAAGAATAATCATATCTAAAATTTAAATACTTCCCATCTTTATCTCTAGCAGAACCATATGTATCAATTTTTTTATCAAAAATCTTTTTCATAATATATGCGTATAAACAACAGACACAAATTATGTAGCATATCACAATAAAAGTTAATGAATATCCTGATTTTAATATAGCAATTAACCACATACATGACATTACCGAAGCAAAGGTTAATCCTTTACTCCCAAGCTTATCTATTAATATCCAAAATATGTTAAATGCCATAGAAAAAAACTACCATCTCATTGCCTATTCTTCAATCTTTACTAAATAAAAATAAAATTTACCGCTCTAGATCTAAAGGCCAATTACAAAATTGGTCATACAAAAAAACATATATATAGTTTTTTATGTGCAAATTATGCATACCTCATATACGTTATTTCTGTTTTAATTTTGCCATAAAATATGAAATATTTAAAGAAACAAAAAGATTAGCTTTTTTAAAATGGAAGGATTTATAATAAACTATAATAGCAAAAACTCATGAACACATTATCTCAATTTATTAAAAATATATTTACTATCATGGCTATGCTGATCGTCTTACTGCCAGATTCACCAACTGCAAAACCTGTAAGTATATATAACACAAAGAATACAATTAAATTTGTATCGCAAAAAAATTATAGCTCCATTCTTATTGAATTATCGTATTTGAACACCAAAAATATATAATGAAGGTGATTTAATTCGAGAATAATATTAAAATTTATATTTACATTTATTTAATTTTTCTTCAATAAAAATTCTAATAATTATATATAATGTTAATGAATTCAAAATGTGCCATATCCAATGCGTTCCAATAATAATGTTTGAACATAATATCTCATCAAATATTCTTAGTGTTAGGGAAATAGAAAAAATAAAAGCTGCGAGCAGCATACCAAATAAAATTTTCTTTTGACGATAAAATAGAGAGATGAATCCAATCAATATTATACCACTCAATGCGGCAAAATATGCTGAATTAGTAACATTTCCAATTTTACTTAAAATTAGAGTTATAAAAATAATTACAAGAGGCGCTAGGTATGAAATATATTTATTTATTAAAAAAAATCTCCTTAAAGAGAAATAAGAATAGCATAGTATTAATAACGCGATTGGGAAAATATCCAGTATTCCTGACCATATAGTTGCAAAAACATGAAAGGTTAAACTTCCAAAACCAATAAACCAAACGAGATTTATTAAATAACGACTTTGCATGTCAACTTCATTAACTTCTCTTTCTTGCAATGCTAAGGATTTACTTAAATAATAAGCTGCTATAAAAAAAGTAATATTCGAAATAGCATTAAGAGGTTCACCCAGAAGTCCCGGATCAATTCTTTCGCAATAATTATCAATATAAATGTTTAAATTTAACATACTAAATAACTATTATAATTATTATCATCAAAATTAACACATAAACTAATACCTATTTGATTTTAAAAAATATATGTTAGAATAACACATCAATTAAAAGGATTAATGTGTGCAAAATAACCCAAAATTAAGCATATTAGGTGGAGATTATGAATTTACCTTACAAGTTTCAGGAACATGGCAAGGGATAGATTGTACTTACATACCTTCCGATCTTCTTATGGTATATGCAAAAATACTAAACTTTGAATCATTTGAAGTTTCAGAATTTTCTCTCTCAAATTTTACAATGATGAGAGATAAGAATATAAATAATATAGTAGCAATTCCTGTTTTTGTTAACAGAGCATTTCGCCATGGTATCATGTGGGTCAAAAAAGAAAGTGATATCACAGAACCGTCACAATTAAAGGGACTAAAGGTGGGAATAAGAGATTATTCCATGACGGCTGCGGTTTGGTTAAGAGGAACGCTTTTAGATGAATACGGAGTTCACTGGAGTGATATAGATTGGTATGCCAATAAAATACAAAGATTTCCAGCTCCCGAAAGAGCTAATTTGAGCCTTCTCGATAAAGATCCAGAAGAAATGTTATTAAACAATGAACTTGATGTTTATATTGACCCAAGACCTAAGGATCTTAAAAAACCATTAAATGAACGTAAGCTAAGACCTTTGTTGAATAACGTACAAGAAACCGAAAAAAACTATTATCTGCGTACAGGTATTTATCCAATAAATCACTGTGTTGTTATCCATAAGGATACTTATGAAAAAATCAAAAATGTTGCTCCTGCAATATTTGAAGCTTATAGCTATAGTAAAAAAATTGCTCTCCAAAGAAAAATTGGATCTACATTAATACCATGGGGAAGTCGAAATTGGCCTGAAATTATGAGCATATTTAATGATGATCCATTTCCATTTGGCCTTAATAAATCAAATATGAATAATGTAGGCACATTACTTAAATATTTATTTGAACAAGAATTAATATCAAAGAAACCTGATATTGAAGAACTATTCTTGAAAGAATCATTAGACTGGTAAAAAATATTTATTTGAAAACAATATTAAATAAAGGAATATACTATGAGAATTATTTTTAAATATAGCTTAGTAATTTTATTATTTATTTTTTTTAGTAGTGAATCATATTCACAACCCAGAGTCCTAAAATGTAAAGGTGATTGTGGTACCTTGGATGAATCTAACAAATATAGTGCGGTAGCGAGATTATGTTATGGAAGTAGCAGCGACCCATTAGGAAGTGATGTAACCTTTATAGAAGATGATATTATTATAACCCAAGCTCATATTTTTGGTAACCCAAGAAAAACTGCTCCTTGTTGTGGAGGTGATTGTGAAAAAAAAGCTGACGACTGGAAACGCTATAAAAATAATATGTTTGTTTGTGATGGAACTGATTATGGTAAAAAAGGGAAAATTCGAATTGGAAAAGTTATTGATGTAGAATTTAGAATGACAGAGACTTTCGGATACGATATTGCTATTGCCCATATCGATAGAGATTGTGATCAGTGTAATCGTGATGTCAAAATTGATCCAATCCCCCTGGCAAATTCACTACCAAAACTTGGCGCAGATGCTG
>JABIEF010000023.1 GCA_018651345.1 Rhodobiaceae bacterium | reverse complement strand
ATCTTGGATGTGTTCCTCTTGGTCAAAAGTTAACCGACAGCAAAGGCGAATATAATGGTTGGTATTGTCCTTGCCACGGTTCACACTATGACACTTCTGGTAGAATAAGAAAAGGTCCTGCACCAGAAAATCTTGCTGTACCTCCTTATTCTTTTTTAAACGATACAACTATTAAAATTGGTTAATTATGAGCGGAAATTTAGAACCTAGAAAATATAAAAACCCAGTTTTAAATTGGATAGAATTTAGACTTCCAATAATATCATATTTTCAAAAAGAATATGGAGAGTATCCAATGCCAAAAAATTGTAATTATTTTTGGAGCTTTGGTGCTTTAGCAACAATCACTTTAATTACAATGATAGTGAGCGGTATTTTTCTTGCGATGAATTACACTCCTCATACTGAAATGGCATTTGATAGTGTTGAGAGAATAATGAGAGATGTTAACTATGGTTGGCTGTTAAGGTATATTCATTCAAACGGAGCTTCATTTTTCTTTATCATTGTATTTATACATATCGTTAGAGCAATGTATTATGGTTCCTATAAGTATCCAAGAGAACTTAATTGGATATTAGGTGTCTTTATATTTCTGTTAATGATGGCAACGTCATTTCTTGGACACACGCTTCCATGGGGACAGACGTCTTATTGGGGAGCTACAGTTATCACAAATCTATTTAGCGCTATTCCAATTGTAGGTGAAGGACTTAAGACTTGGTTGCTTGGTGATTATACTGTTGGTAATGCAACATTAAATAGGTTTTTTGCCCTTCATTATGTTCTTCCTTTTGTAATATTTGGTGTTGTAGGTTTGCATGTTGCAGCAGTCCATGTTCACGGATCAAATAATCCTGCTGGAATTGATATCAGATCCAAAAACGATACCGTAAACTTTTTCCCTTACATGCTAATTAAAGATACCATAGCAGTATGTGTTTTTGGTGTACTTATTTCTGCAGTTATATTCTTTGGCCCTAACTTAATGGCAGAGGTTGATAATTATATCCCTGCTGACCCACTAGTTACTCCTGCTCATATTGTTCCTAACTGGTATCTAGCTCCATTTTATGCAATTTTACGAGCTGTACCTGATAAATTAGGTGGTGTGTTGTTGATGTTTGGAGCGATTGCAATTCTTTTTGTTCTTCCATGGCTAGATACATCAAAAGTGAGAAGTTGTAATTTTAGACCAATGTATAAATGGTTTATGATGTTATTTTTTGTTAACTTTTTTGCTCTTGGCTATGTTGGTATGTTGCCCGCTGAAGGCTTATATCTTTTAATAGCAAGAATTGGCCTAGTATATTATTTTGGTTTCTTTATTATTATAACACCGCTTATTGGATGGATAGAAAAGCCCAAAGTACTTCCTTTAAGTATAAGTGATGTATATCTTGGTGGTGGAAAAGAAGCACCTGTGCCTGTAAGTGAAAAAGAAATTCATTAAATGCTTAAAAAATTAATTATTCTATTAATATTAACATTCTCTTTTAATATTCAAGCAGCTGAGTCTAATAATGGCCCAATGCCAAAACATGAATGGTCTTTTAATGGTATTACAGGAACTTTTGATAGAGCAGCATTACAAAGAGGCTTTAAAGTCTACAGAGAAGTTTGTGCTGGGTGCCACTCTATGAAATTGTTATATTATAGAGATCTTATAGATATTGGCTTTTCTGAAGCACAAGTAAAAGCAATTGCAGCAGAGTATGATGTTTTAGATGGTCCAAATGATGAGGGTGAAATGTTTGAGAGACCTGCTCGTCCTGCGGATAGATTTGTCAATCCATACCTAAATGATAATGAGGCGAGGGCTAATAATAATGGGGCTTATCCTCCAGATTTAAGTGTTATTACGAAAGCGCGAAAATATGGAGAGGACTATATTTATAATTTGTTAATGGGTTATGAAGAAGCTCCAGAGGGATTAGAAGTAGGTAATGGTATGTACTACAACAAATGGATGGCTGGAAATCAAATTGCTATGCCAGCTCCAATTCTTGATGGGAGCGTTGATTATGATGATGGAACCGATACTAACGCAAAGCAACTTTCAGAAGATGTAGTCACTTTTTTAAAATGGTCTGCAGAGCCAGAATTAGAAGTGAGAAAAAATATGGGAATTAAAGTTATTTTATTTTTCTTGATACTTGGAACGGTTGTTTATTTAGCAAAAAATAGACTTTGGAGAGGCGTGCATTAAACATTAAAAAGAAAGTGCATCACATCACCATTTTTAACAACGTAATCTTTCCCTTCCTGTCTTAATTTTCCTGCGTCTCTACTTCCAGACTCTCCATTAAATTCTACAAAATCTTGATAAGCAATAGTTT
>JABIEF010000022.1 GCA_018651345.1 Rhodobiaceae bacterium | reverse complement strand
TAAAGCAATTGCTTTAGCAAGTTCTATTCTAGCATTATTGAAATCATCTAACTCAATATAACTAATACCAATAAGCATCTCTAAAGAACCTTTAGATCCATTCCAATTCTTTTTTCGAGCTATCTTTAAAAACTTGATTGCATTTTTGTAATCAGAATTTTGAAGATAAATTTGACCAATTCTATAGTCATATTTTGGATCATCCGAAAGCTTGGTAACATTAATTAGTGAATTGACTGCATTATCAAAATCCTTGGCAATAATGTAGGCATTACTTAAAAGCTCATTATTTTTAATATTGTTATCAAGGACTCCAAGCAACAGCCCATTTTTTATTACCTTAGATGAGTCAATTGGAAGCCCTTTATATAGATAAAAATTAGCTAAGTTAATATATTCAGATGGTTTTTTAAGTAAGTTTTGTTGGAGTTTAAATTCAAGGGACGCTAATGACTCTTCTTCAAATCTTATAATATTATATACACCAGCCATTTGTTCAATGTATGCTTTATTTTTTGGCTTAATTCTTACCAAATCTTGCGCAATTTCTAGAGCAGGCATATATTGCTCCTTTTGAATATGAATTGCGAATTTAAGCTGCGCCCAGTTCTCTACAAAAATTGAAGAATTCTCAATTGCGAGAGTAATATATATTAATGCATTATCCCAATTTGATTCTTGAGCATAAATAGTTGCTAAAGTTGCATAACCTTCAGGACGAAGATCAAATTGATTATCTGTTCCAATTTCAACCCACTCAAGAAATGATGCTTTGGCCTCTTGCCTTTGTCCTTCGGCATAAAGCACCTGACCAAGAATAAACTTTAAATTAAAAACATCAAGAGGCGGCATTTTTCTTTTTTGATCTGCAAGCTGAAGATATTTTAGCGCTTCATCATTTCTGTCCTGTTGAAGAAGAAAATATGCATATGAGCGCAAAATAACAAAATGATCATACGAATTACTTGAATATGATGAGGTTGCATAATCATAATAAATCTTTTCAGCGGCTTCAAAATTTCCGTTATCAACATTGAGTTGTGCTCTTTCTAATGTATTGTAAACCCATTGCTGAATTGCTTCCTGGGATGATAGTGATAATGAAAATAATAAGGTAAATACCAATATAATACTTTTTATCATAAATTAAATTCAATTGTTGTGGTGCCAACTTGCTCTATAGCAACTCCATTGACTACACGAGGTTTAAATTTCCAACGAAGTACAGCTTGGAGAGCAGCCCTATCAAAAACTCTTGGTGGTCTTGAGTCACTGATAACTGCATCTACTACCTTGCCTTCTGCGTCTACTGTTAATTTTATAGTAACAAATCCTGTTTTACCTGAAACCAATGCCTCTCTTGGATAACGCGGCGCAATTCTTACGAGCGGAATTAAGGCGCTATTTGAGGCTAAAGAATTAGATCCCTGAAGCATTGCACCTTTTAGATCAACAGGAGTCTTGATGTCGGGAAACTTTATATCTAAGTTAGGAGTTACCGGTTCTACAATATCAGGCATTTCTAATTTTGGTGGAGGTGGTTTTTTTGGCGGCGGCGGCTTGTCTGGTAAGGCTCTTTCCCTTTCGTTTAAGTAATCGTTTTTTCTAAGTCTTACAAAATCAACCATACTGGTATCTTTTATTGATTCAAAACTATTACCACCAGGAAGTATAATTATGTATATTAGCAAAAATATTAAAAAAGACGACGCTATGCCACCAACAATTGAGGCAGGTTTCTTATTGTTTAGATCAATCTTGCTCAGCAGCGATTGATACATTTTGAACTCCAGCTAGCCTCACCTGATCCATTGTTTCTACCAGAAAACCTGTTTTAGATGCTTTGTCTGCTTGAATGATTACTGACCCTTCTGGATTTTCAGCCTTTAACCTTTCAACGTTAGCTCTGACAGATCGAAGATCAACTCTTCTTTTGTCAATCCAGATTTCATCGTTTGCAGTAATTGCTATTAGTATATTCCCCCTTTCATCTCTTACTGCGGTAGAGGCATTTGGACGATTAACCTCAACACCTGTCTCTTTAACAAATGAGGTTGTTACAATAAAAAATATTAGCATGATAAAAACTATATCTAACATTGGAGTTATATCAATGGTTGAATCATCTCTTTCTTTATTTCTTCTTCTAATCATATTTATATTTGCTCAATAGCATATTGTATGTCGAGTGTAGCTTTATCAATTGATGCTTTAATAGCCGTAAGAAGGAACAACCCTACAATTGATACAAATAAACCTGTCATGGTTGGTAGTGTTGCTCTTGCAATGCCTGATGCCATTGCCCTGGCATTACCTGTACCAGTTATAGCCATGATATCAAACACCTCTATCATACCCGTAACCGTTCCAAGAAGTCCCAGAAGCGGACACAAGGCAATTAAACCCTGAATTAACAAAAGATTTTTATTGGCTGCTACATTTATAACAGATATATTTTTAGACTTAATCTTATTAAAAACCCAATTATTTTCTTGTTTGAATAAAATAACTTCTTTGTGTGATATGTCTGACAAGTCATTTAATTCCGATATAAAAAATAATAACCTTTCTATAAGTAAGGAGGTCATTATTATTGCAAGAATAAAAAGGACAATAATAACAGGTCCTCCTCTATCAAAAAAATCTAATAGAGATGTGAAAGGGAGGGTTAAGTAATAAAACATTACTTCTTAATTGATACTAAAGCCAACAAACCAATTGCTTGTTCTTCATAAACTTGAGATATAGATCTGCTTCTTGAGTCAAGAATATTATGAACAAATAATAATGGAACAGCGGCAATTAAACCAAGCATAGTTGTTACAAGAGCTTGAGAGATTCCTCCTGCCATAAGCTTAGGATCTCCTGTGCCAAACAACGTAATTGCTTGGAATGTTTCAATCATTCCTATGACAGTACCTAAAAGACCTAATAATGGTGCAACAGCAGCAAGAAGTTTAATAACACTTAAATTCTTCTCCAAAGGAGGAGTAGCTTTTGCAAGAATGTCTTCAAGTTGAGATTCTAATTCCTCTGGATTATTTCCTGCATATGCTGAATAAATATTATTTAATTTACCAAGGATCGAGTTTTCTGCAAATTTATTAGTTTTTAACTCTTTGTTTATAGAGTTTGCCTCTTCATAAAGAAACTTGAACCTAATAGCCCCCATAACCAATCCTACAATTAAAATAATAATTATCACATAGCCGACAAATCCACCCTGATTGATTCTTTGTAAGAAAGTAGCTCTATCAATTAGCTTTGTTAACAAGGAGCCTCTCGTTGGATCAACAAAAATTTCTACATACTCATCAGATTTTTGTAATTTTTTTGCAGACCTGCGAATTGATCTTTCTGGCTGTTTGGGGAGATATTCTAGAAGATTTTGTTCAGTAACAAGGTTTAAATAGTTCCCGTTTGAGACCGAGTTAAACACTCCTATTCTTAAAACGTCTTGGTTAACTAACTCACCAGATTTGGTAAGAATGTCAGTATTGTAAGACTTAACTTTACCACTTTGATTTAGCTCGTTAAGTATTTCGTACCACAACCTTTCAAGCTCATCAGTTGTTGGCAGATCTAAACTCTTTCTTTCAGCTAAATCACCCAAAAACTCAATTCTATTTGGGTATTCTATATTTGTTAAAGATAAAATAAATTGACCTTTAGACTCACCAGCAGTTTGACGAACAATACCAAACAACTCTCCAAATGATCCTAATTTAAGTGTTAGTTGTTCTTCTAAATCTGAAAGCTCTGCATCATTGTCTTCATATTGTTTAGTTAATCGTTCGCTTCTTGACTCTTCAAGTTTTAGCTTATATTTAATATTATCTAATAAATTCTGCTGGTTATTTTTATCTGATAGGAACTTATTAAGTCGAGCCCTATCTTCTTTAGCTCTGATTGAGGCTGTTGTTTTTACAGATTCGACAAGTAGATCTAAATCAGTTATGACGGGTTCTGTAATTGGTGCAGAATTAGCTTCTTGAGCATTAACTGAAAAAACTAAAAAGGGTAATAAATATATATTTTTATTCATTTGAATCTCTGTATAAAGGAATTTTAATCAAGGCTGGAGGGGCTTGTTTTGAAGCAATTTTTAGAGCGTCTGCAGTTGCTCTTCTTATTGAAGATGACGCTTTCTGCCACGATGATGATTGTGTATCCCAGTAACCACCTTTGTTACCATCCACTGTGAGGTAAGTTAAGGCTATCCTTCCTACTCTAAGAAAATCTGCGCTTGTTTCAACATCATCAATTAGTATATTGTCTCTATAAGTTTCAATAGTTCTGCCATATTCAAGTTCTGTTTTATAAGCCTCTGTTATGAGTCTAAATTTTTCTGAAGTAGATATATCACCTCTATCCATTGTTTCTTTAAGATTTAATACTCTTGTTGATCTTTCCTTCATTAAGAATGGAAGGTCAAGCAGCACAAAGTTCTCAAGACCATCAATCATTTTAAGCATGAGTGGCACAATTCTCTGATTAGTTTTATCTAATTCATCTATTTTTAAGATAATATTTTCTATCTCTTCTATTTGAGAATTGATTATCTTTTGAACTTGATCATTGTAAAGCTTTAAAGAGTCAAACTCTTTTGATGTGGCCTGATAATCAGCTAATAAAATTCTAGTTGTTTCATCTAGTTTGACGATCTGTTCTTGTGTAAGCCCTGATTTTTCAATGCTAGATTTAGACAATAAAATCGTATCATTAACAACATTGTTTTCTTCCACAGCATCTTGTGCAAAGGAATGGAAGGAGCTAAAGATAAGCGTTAAAAAGTATAAATTTTTTTTCATATTTGTATTTTAAAGTAAAAAGGAGGCCGAAGCCCCCTTTTAGTGTTATTTAATTCTTAGAATCTTAACTGATATGTTAAGAATGCTTGTGGTCCAAATCTTGGATATCTGAATGAATTGAAACCGTAAGGGTAGAAAGAACTACCTGTATCATAATAGGCATCTGTATCAGGGATTGCATCAAATATATTTGTTACAGTCAATGATAAGAACGAGTCTTGAGATAAATCATAACCAACAGCAAGGTTTGTATCAAAATAAGGACTCATAGTCTTGCCATAATACCCTTCTAAATGACCAACTCTTAGTGTAGATGTACTTACAGACCAGTCACCTCTCTGCCATCCGAATCTAATAGATTGTCTGGATCTTGGAGTATATAAGTTATTCATATAGCTGAGCAATGGATCTCCAATATCTTCAGCATACTTTAAATCAATTTGATTTGTACTTGTAATACTGAATGAGAAATCACCAGCAGCATCTGTTACCCAGTTGTAGAAAATAGCAGTATCAACACCTATAAACTCTTGACCAGCAATATTTACAGGAGTCTCATAAAGAGCTGTAATTGAACCTTCAGCTAAGACATTATCATAAGATTCTGGTGTGAAATCCTTACCACCCCTAACGATTGAAGCATACACTTGTGAAC
>JABIEF010000021.1 GCA_018651345.1 Rhodobiaceae bacterium | reverse complement strand
TGGTGGAAGTGCAACGGACCTTGCTATTCTACTTGAAGAAATAGGAAATAAATTCGAAGAACTTGCTATGTGGGTATTCAGGACAATGACCTGGGGTGCTTTTGCTATAATGAAACATGGGACTAACGAGCAAAAAAATAAATTCCTTCCTATGATAGCAAAGGGCCAGTTATCTTTTGCGTTTGGTTTGACAGAACCTGAGTCAGGTTCTGATGCTGCTGCGTTAACAACTAAGGCAGATTTAGTGGATGGAAAATATATCATCAATGGACAAAAAGTTTTTTCATCAGGAATGGACATAAGTGACTACTGTTTGGTTGTTTTAAGGACATCTAAAGAGGATATAAAACAAAAAGGAATAACTACACTTATGGTTGACGCCAAATCAAAAGGTATAGAGATTCGTAAAATAGAAACACTTGGTCACAGGTCAATTGGAACAACTCAAGTTTTTTATAATGACGTTGAAGTATCAGAAGATTCGGTCATTGGTGGCATTGGAAATGGTTGGAAAGTTTGTGATTCATGTCTTTGGTACGAGAGATTATGTTTATCAGCAGCAAGAACGGGTGCTGCAACAGCATGTTTTGATCTCGCATTAGATTACGCAAAAAATCGTGAACAGTTCGGCAAACCAATAGGAAAATTTCAAGGAATTTCACATAAAATAGCCGATATGAAGGTTATGTTAGAGTTATCTCGTATATTATTTTATAAATTTGCTTGGTCAATAGATCAAGGAACTGCAAGCAGGCATGAAGCGGCTATATTAAAGTTATATTCGAGTGAATCATACAAAAGTATTGCTGATATTTCTCTGCAAGTTTTTGGCGGTTATGGTTATTGTATGGAATATCCAGTGCAAAGATATTATCGCGACGCAAGATTATCTGTAATAGGTGCTGGTACATCCGAAATTCAGAGAAATATAATAGCTAAAAGTTTAGGATTATAAATATTATGAGTTATCCATTAGATGGCGTAAGAATATTAGAGTTAGGGCAGATAATAGCTGGTACATACGGATCTCAGGTTCTATCTGATTTGGGGGCTGAAGTTATTAAAATAGAAACTCCAATTGGTGACTTAGGGAGAATACCCTCTGTTGCCCCAATAAATGGTTTAAGTGGTCTTTTTTTAACATTAAACAGAAATAAAAAAAGTATATCTATTGACCTTAAGACTGAAGAAGGTTTGGGTATATTTTATAGCCTTGTTGAAACAGCTGATGTCGTTGTAGATAATTTTAGGCCTGGTGTTTTAAAAAGACTTAAAATTGATTATCCTGTTTTAAAAAAGCTTAACAACAAGATAATACAATGTTCTATTACAGGTTATGGTGAAGAGGGTGAATACGCAAACTTGCCAGCTTTAGATATTATAATACAATCTATATCAGGTTATATGGCTATTACCGGTGAACCAGGAAGGCCTCCTGTTAGAACTGGTATTCCATTAGCTGATTTGTCAGGTGGCATTTTCTCATGTAAGGGAATATTGGCGGCTCTATACAAAAGAGAAAAAACCGGCGAAGGCTCGTCTATAAGTCTATCTATGTTTGATGGTATGCTAAGTTTATTAAATTATCTTGGTACCGTTTGGTTGACTAAAGGTGAATTACCAGAAAAACCTGGTTCTTCTCATATGTATTCAGTTCCATGGCAAGCGTTTCAGTGTACAGATGGTTATGTAGTTGTCGCAACACGTCAAGAGGTGTTCTGGGAGCGTCTGTGTACCGCATTGAATGCAGAATATCTAATAAAAGATGATAGGTTTAAAGATAATCCACTGAGGGTTGAGAATCGTGACACCCTTGTCCCAATACTAGAAGATCTATTTGCAAAAAAATCAGTTCAAGATTGGATAAAGATTCTGAGAGATAATGAGGTGCCATCTGCTCCTGTAAATAATTTAGATTCCGCTTTTTCTGAACCACCGGTTGCTGAGAGAGAGATGATTGTCGAATACGAGCATCCTGAGGCAGGTAAAGTAAGGTTACCAGGAAATCCTATTAAATTTACTGATATGGGTCCCGCAATATCAACTCCGGCTCCTATGTTAGGAGAGCATACTGATGAAATTTTAAGTTCAATTTTGAAATTGAATAAAGATGAAATTAAGAAATTAAAAGATAATAATATTATAAAATAAAGGAAACGTACTATGAGAGGTTTGTATTGGGAAGAGTGGGAAATAGGAAATGAATATATTTCTCCAAGCAGAACTGTTACTGAAACTGATATCATCAATTTTGCAGGAGTTTCTGGGGATTATAATCCACTTCACATGGACGAAGAATATTGTAAAAAAACACAATTTGGAACCAGAATTGCACACGGTCCTCTAATTTATTCTATTGCTGCTGGGCTTTTATTCCAATTACACCTGTATGATGACACATTGATAGCTTTTTTAGGATTCGACAGTTTAAAATTTACAAAACACGTTATAGCTGGTGATACAATAACTGCAAAAATCAATGTGATTGAAAAAAGAGAAACTTCAAGACCTGACAGAGGTGTTATGAAAAGAAGTTTAAAGGTTTTCAATCAAAGGGATGAAATGGTGCAGGATGCTGTTCAGGCTTTTTTACTAAAAAGAAAATAACACGGAGTATTTGTTATGAATGATCTAGAATATCCTGTTTCTGAACTGATTAATGATAAAAATATGGAAATTATCTGGGATCATCCTATTGAAATGCCTGATGGAGTTATCCTACGTTGCGATATCTTTAAACCTATAGAGGGTAAATCTTTCCCAACAATCATTACATACGGACCTTATGGCAAATGGTTGCATTTTTCTCAACTTTATAGTGAGCAATGGGACAGGATGTGCAACGAGCATCCTGATGTACCCAGCGGTTCAACAAATTTTTATCAAAATTGGGAGCTTGTTGATCCAGAAAAATGGGTTCCAGACGGCTATGTAATTATAAGGGTTGATTCCAGGGGTGCTGGAAGATCTGAAGGTATAATGGATTTATGGTCAAAAAAAGAAGCTGAAGATTTTGCCTTTTGCATAGACTGGGCAGCATCACTTGACTATTCAAATGGTAAAGTTGGAATAAATGGAATATCATATTATGCAATGAATCAGTGGCAAGTCGCTTCATTGCAGCCTAAAAATTTAACTGCAATGTGTATATGGGAAGGTGCTTCTGATTATTACCGTGAGCTTGGATATCATGGTGGAATTTATTGTTCTTTTACTGAGGCTTGGTTTAAAAAGCAAATTTTAACTGTCCAACATGGTAAAGGTGAAAATGGAATAAAGGGTTCAATATCGAATGATTGGGTTTCTGGTCCTGAAACGATGTCTGAGGATGCTCTGAAAGAAAATAGAATTGATTTTCCCAAAAGAGCTTTAGAGTCAAAATTAGCAACAGATGAATTCTGGGCCTCTAAGATGCCAGAATGGGATAAAATCACTGTTCCTTTACTGTCTTCGTCTAACTGGGGTGGTCAAGGTCTGCATAGTAGAGGTAATTTTGACGGTTTTACAAATGTTGCATCTAAAGAAAAATGGCTTGAGGTTCATGGCATTGAGCATTGGACAGAATTTTATACAGATTATGGTATAAAAATACAGAAAAGATTCTTCGATTATTATTTAAAAAACGAAGATAATGGTTGGAAAGATCAACCGAAAGTAAGCCTACTAGTAAGACATCCAAACGAAATTTTTAAAGAGCGATTTCATTCAGAGTGGCCTTTAGAGAATACAGAATGGAAAAATCTTTATCTTAATAATGATAAATGTACTCTCGATAATAATCTTCCTAAAATTGATACAACAAATACCTACAAAGGATTCTCAAATGGTATTACATTTATGACAAATCCTTTGAATGACCAGCAAGAAATTACAGGACCTCTGTCTTGCAAGTTATTTATGTCTTCGTCAACCAAAGATGCGGATATTTTTTTGGTATTAAGGGTTTTTGATGAGGAAATGAAAGAAGTAACATTCCAGGGTGCTATTGATCCACACACACCAGTATCACAAGGATGGCTGAGGGCTTCTCATAGAAAATTAGACCTGAAAAAGAGTAAGCCATACCAACCTTATCATGTGCACGATGAAATTATGCACTTAACACCAGAGACTATTTATGAGCTTGATATTGAGATATGGGCAACTTCAATTGTTGTTCCTAAAAACCATCGAATTGCATTATCTGTAAGAGGAAAAGATTACGAATGGCCGGGTGGAGAAGTTAAGGGGCTTGGTAACTTAGATGATATATTTACTGGAGTAGGGCCGTTTAAACATGGAAACAAAGTAGATAGACCAGCGGATATTTATAACGGCAACATTACTATCTATTCAGGAACAAAATACCCGTCATCAATAATGTTGCCTATTATACCAGAGTAGATTATTTTTTTGACTGTTTGCCAATTTCTGTTTCTGGTTCCCAGATTTTCTCATGAGAATTATGTTTTTCTTCGCTCCAAATATGTTCGGTGCCTTCTCCGTAAAATACTACAAATGCTTCAGCTCCATCTGGATATTCATAAGGTCCGTGAAGTGCATCCCAACCAAATATGTAATCACCGGGTCTTAAATCTTTACCAGCAACGCACATTCTGCCTTTTAAAACTAAAATGGAGTGCCAACTTTTATGCATGTGCTCTGGTTCAACGTATCCAGGTGGAAATTTCACCTTCATGTCAATTCGACCCATTTTTTTATCATGAGCAAAGATCTTTGCTTTAACGCCTTTCGGTAGTGTTAATAGTTCGTTAGCAATATCTTCTTCCCATTCAATATCAGAATCATGAATTGCTAAAAAACCATGATCATAGCCATCATTAAAATTTTCAGTCATATTTACCTCAAATAGTTGTTTTTTTACAGTATGTTATCAGCTAATGTTAAGAAAAAATATCAGCAAAGATTATTGTAATATTTCTTTGCTGATAGGATTAATTTTTTTCTTATTTAAAGTCTTCCTCGGTCATATGCATTAATCTTAGTGCATTACCGCCACAGATTAAATCTCTGTTATCTGAACTTAACCCAGGTACTTGATAAACATGTTCAACTGGGTCGTACTCACCCATGTCAAAAGGATAATCAGTACCGATAAGAACATGATCAGGTCCAAATTTATTTATTAAGAATTGTAACTGATCAACTGTAAATACCAATGAATCTGGATAAAATTTAGCTAAATAATGACTTGGTGGCATGGAAATATTTTCCCTACAATCAGGTCTTGATCCATAAGCGTGATCCATTCTTCCGGCATAAGCAGCAGCAAACGCTCCGCCATGCGATAGTACAAATTTAAGATTTGGGAATCTTTCTAATACGCCTCCAAAAATTAAGTAATGAACAGCAACGGATGTGTCTAGGGGATTCCCTATTACATTAGTTAGGTAATGAGCTGAAAATCTATCACTTGCAAATGATGTAGGGTGAATAAATATTGGTATATCATAATGTTCACAGCGTGCCCAAAATGGATCTAATCTTCTTACGTCTAATTCTTCTGAACCCATTTTAGCGGCTATTTCTATACCCTTGAAATTAAGGGTATTCATTAAACGATCAAGTTCTTTGATAGCATTATCCGCATCTTGCAGTGGAACCGCACCCAAGCCAACTAATCGTTTAGGGTGTTCTGCTATTTTTTTAGCTATACCATTGTTAACGATCTCTGCAACTTCTGCTCCTAATGTAGGATCAACTGGTGGATATAATTGTGGTGGCCAAGGTGATACAGCCATTACGTCAACTAGCATTTTATCCATTTCAGCTATTCGTTCGTCTATACCAAAAAGACAACCATTTCTTTCATCTGTTTGCTTTGCGTTTAATTTTCTTGTTTTTTCTGGTGCGTATTTATGACCAGCATGACCATCTGGTGGCAAATGTTTACTAACTAGGTCTGCGGCTTCTTGCACACCCATATGACCATGTATGTCAACAGTTAGTGCTGAAGAGCGTTCGAATTCTCCTAAGTGTTCTCTTGCTGTGGATGATACATAAGGTTGTAGTGGCATCTTCAATGGTGGCATTTGAGTTCTCCCTTTTGTTTGATTTAAATTATTTATCTAATGTATTTTTTAATTTCAGTAATGTATAATAAAACAATGTAAAAAATATGTAATAAGTTATAATACTAAAATTATAAATTTCATATTTTTATTTTAATGTTAACTATTTTTATATTTATAAATACGGGAAATAAAGATGATAAGAGCAGCTTCAATTGGATTAGGTTGGTGGGGTAAAACCCTTGCCAATTCTATTGTGAATAGTGATAAAATAAAAGTCACAATGGCAACAACTAAAACGTTAAATAATATAGAAGATTATTGCAAAGAAATAGGTGCTGAAATTGCAAAAGACTACGATGCAGTTATTAATAACCCGGATATTGATGCAGTTATACTAGCGACACCACATTCACAACATCTTCAGCAAATCGTTCAAGCTGTGAATAATGGTAAACACGTATTTGTAGAAAAACCGATTACCTTAACACCAGGTGACGCAGAAATAGCTTATAAAGAAGCAAAAAAAAACAACAGGGTCTTAGCGGTTGGTTTTAATAGGAGATTTCATCCTAATTTTATTAAAATTCAAGAAATGATTAACTCGAATGAGTTAGGTAAAGTTATTCATATTGAGGGAACAATTAATGCACCTGGTCTCTGGATGTACGATCCAAATGGTTGGAGATCTAAGGCAAGTGAAACTCCCGCTGGTGGAATGACTGGTATGGGAATCCATGTTATTGATCAAATGATTGCAACAGCTGGTTCTGTGGACAATTTATACGCACAGACTGCTAAAATTATAAGAAATGGTGAATTAGACGAAGTGACATCAGTGTTATTTAAATTCAATAATGGTATCACCGGATATCTTGGAACAAGTATAGCAACTGCTATGTATTATTGCTTTAGGGTTTTTGCTGAAAATGGATGCGTTGAAATAAACGAAAGAGACTTATCTGTTTTAAAATATACACCCCGTGAAGGCGAGATTGTTTCTACTAAGGTAGAAAATATCAACACAGTTCGCGATGAACTTGAATGTTTTGCTAATACAATAAACGGCAATGCAACATATCCTGTTACATCAGAAGATGGCATACATGGTATTGAGGTTTTTGATGCTGTAATTCGTTCTGCAAAAGATAAAAATATTGTATTTATAAAATAATGAGTTTCGAGAGAACCTTATCTATAATACTTTGTGCGGGCAATGGGAGTAGAATGAACTCTGATTGCCCAAAGGTTTTGAATACTATCGCTGGTAAAACTATGATTCAGCATGTTCTTGAAACGGTAAAGAGTGTTGGTATTGTAAATAAAATTATTGTTACCAATCCCTCTAACGATGATCAAATTAGAAAAAATACAGATTCTGATCTAGGTATAAGTTATGCTATACAAGACACACCACTTGGTACAGGCCATGCCGTACAAATAGCTAAAGACTCAATTCCTCCTGATACTGATAATATAATGATCTTATTTGGTGATGTGCCTTTGATCAACACTAGCACGCTAAAAGAAATTTCTGAACTATTAGAAAATTCTGATATTTGTATAATCTCCTTTAATAAAGATAATCCTTATGGTTATGGAAGGATAGTAAAAGACAAAGATGATAGGGTAATTTCTATAGTTGAGGAAGTTGATGCCTCTATTGAAATCAAATCTATTAAGAATTGTTTTTCAGGGCTGATTGCATTTAAAAATGTAAAAATATTGAGTTTAGTAGATTTATTAGATAACAATAATATACAGAATGAATATTATCTAACGCAAATCATCTCTTTGGCTGCAGAGAGAAAGCTTAATATTAGTAATGTTGTTTCTGATTATGAGAATTTTCATGGTGTTAATACACAATCAGATTTAGCTTTGGCAGAAAATTATATGCAAGATAAATTAAGAAAATTAGCTATGGATGCCGGTGTTAAGTTAACTTCGCCAGAAACAACCTTTATATCCAGTGACACCATATTTGGAAAAAATATTGTAATAGAACCAAATGTTTATATTGGCTTGGGTGTTGAGATTAAAGATAATGTGACAATTAAGGCATTCTCGTATATTGAAGGTGCTGTAATTGAGAGTGGAGCTACAATTGGACCCTTTGCAAGGATCAGAGAAAAAACAATTATAGGAAATGGTTCAAAGGTTGGAAACTTCGTTGAGATAAAGAATTCTAATATTTCTGAGAATGTAAAAATCAGCCATCTATCTTATATTGGAGATACAAATATTGGCAATGATACAAATATCGGTGCAGGCACAATTACTTGTAATTATGACGGTGTCTCAAAGCATCAAACTAATATTGGAGCGGATGTTTTTATTGGATCAAATACATCATTGGTTGCTCCGCTTACAATTGAAGATGATAGTTACATAGCATCTGGAAGCGTTATTAATAAAGATGTTCCATCAGGAAGTTTAGCAATAACAAGAGTGAAACAAGAAAATAAAATTAATTGGTCAAAAAAGTTAAAAAAGAAAAAATAACCAATCGGAAAAACAATAATGTGCGGAATAATTGGAATAGCGTCAAATAGAAATATTTGCAAAGACCTTCTGGATACATTAAATCGATTGAGTTATAGAGGTTATGATTCTGCTGGAATTTCGATAGTTAATGACAAAAAAATTCTAGAACGTAAAATAAAAGGAAAAATTTCAAATCTTGAAAATCTTCTTGAATTATCTCCTATAGATGGTGCGTTAGGGATCGGTCATACAAGATGGGCAACGCATGGAAAGCCAACTACATTAAATGCACATCCGCATACAGTTAATAATGTTTCCTTGGTGCATAATGGTATAATTGAAAATTTTCAAGAATTAAAAAACAGCTTATTAAACGACAATACATTTTATAGCAGTGATACAGACACAGAAATAATCTCACACCTTATAGATAATGAATTAAAATTGGGAAAAACTCCTATAGATTCATTTTTAAATACTGTTAAGAAGCTGTCTGGTGCTTTTGCAATCGTCGCTATATTTAAGGATTTCAATAATCTAATCATTGCTGGAAAAAGAGGTAGTCCTCTGGTAATTGGGTATAATAAGGATGAAAAATATATCTGTTCTGATGTTAATTCATTAACAAATTTAACAAAAAAAATCTCCTATTTAGAAGATGGTGACACGGTAATTTTAAACTCCAATAGAGTAAAAATACTGGATGAAAATTTAAAAAAATCTAAAAGATCTATTATAACCGTAAGTTCCGATAGAGTGGTAAGCAGTTTGTCTGGCTACGATCATTTTATGCAAAAAGAAATCTTTGAACAACCTGATGTTTTATCGCAATCGCTAGCGTATTATATGGACTTTTCTGACTTTAAGATGAATGAAGATAAATTTAATATCGATTTCTCAAAATATGAGAAAATTGTAATTACTGGATGTGGTACAGCTTACTATGCTGGGATGGTAGCAAAATATTGGTTTGAAAACATTGCAAAAATTAATATTGAAATAGATTATGCTTCAGAGCTTAGGTACAGAAATGTTCTGTTAAACGATAAATCATTTTCTTTGTTTATTTCACAATCAGGAGAAACAGCAGATACACTCGCTGCATTAAAGTTTTGCAAAGATAATGGTCAAACAATCGTATCAATTGTTAACGAAGTAGAATCATCCATTGCAAAAGAATCAGATTTAGTTTTGCCTATTTTTGCTGGTCCAGAAATTGGGGTTGCTTCAACTAAAGCATTTACATGCCAGCTTGTTGCTCTAGCCTCTTTAGCTCTTCATATTGCTAAAGTTAAAAACATTATTTCAATAGATGAAGAGAAGAATTTCATAAATGAGTTGTTACATGTGCCAAAACTTATTTTAGATGTCTTTGAAAAAGAAAATGAAATTAAGAAATTAGCAAAAATTATTAGTAAGTCAAAAAGCGCTATTTTCATTGGAAGAGGGACGTCGTACCCAATTGCATTGGAAGGTGCGCTTAAACTAAAAGAGATATCTTATATTCATGCCGAGGGTATTGCGGCAGGTGAACTAAAGCATGGAGCCATTGCATTAGTTGATAAAAATATGCCAGTAATAGTTCTTGCACCAGAAGATTTATTCTACGTCAAAACTTTATCAAATATGCACGAAGTCATATCAAGGGGTGGCAATATTATATTCATCGGTAGCTGTCTTGATGACATTCTTGAGAATACTAAGTTACAAGGAATTAATGTTGAGACTTCCGGTAAATTATCTTCACCTATTATCATGGCTGTTCCTCTTCAATTGTTAGCTTATCATGTAGCTAAATTATTGGGTAAGGATATAGATCAACCAAGAAACCTAGCAAAATCAGTCACGGTGGAGTAGAATCGTTCAATCTCATTTCCAGGTCAATTGTTTTAGTTTGCTATATAGTAATTATTTTGATAATTTATATAATTAATTTTATCTAAGAGGTC
>JABIEF010000020.1 GCA_018651345.1 Rhodobiaceae bacterium | reverse complement strand
GCAACCCAAAAAAATATGATATCAAAAGCAGTTACCAGTACATCGGTATTATAATATTTTTTAAATTCAACAGTATTGTCAGGCCAACCCAATGTACTAAATGGCCATAAACCAGATGAAAACCATGTATCAAGGACGTCATTATCTCTGGTTAATTTTACATGATCGTTATAATGATTGAATGACAATTTTTTTGCTTCATTTTCATCTAATGCAACAAAAACTTTATCATCAGGCCCGTACCAAACAGGAATTTGGTGCCCCCACCATAGTTGTCTTGAAATACACCAAGGTTGGATATTATTCATCCATTCGAAGTATGTTTTTTCCCATTGTTTTGGTACAAATTTTGTATCACCATCTTTTACAGCAGCTATTGCTTTTATAGATAGTTTTTTTGCATTAACATACCACTGATCTGTTAAAAATGGCTCTATAACTGTGCCGGACCTATCACCATAAGGCAAAGTATGAGAGTGATTTTCTACTTTATTTAAATATTTTTCATTATCAAGTTGTTCAACAATTAATTTTCTTGCATCGAATCTATCAAGTGAATGATATTTTTTGGGTACCCATGTATCTGATAAAATATTACCTTTTTTATCAAATATATTAATTATATCTAGATTATTTCTTTTACCTACTTCAAAATCATTAAAATCATGAGCAGGGGTTATTTTAACAGCACCGGTTCCTTCGCCTAGCTTAGCGTACTCATCTGATATTATTTTAATCTCCCTATTTACGATCGGTACAATTAAGGTTTTTCCAATTAAATTAAAATATCTTTCGTCTTCAGGATTAACTGCTACAGCTGTATCGCCAAGTAAAGTTTCAGGTCGAGTTGTAGCTACGGTTATATATTTATTAGAATCGTCCTTAAAATAATAATTAATATACCATAAGTTACCCTCTGTTTCTACTTGCTGCACTTCTAGATCGGATATTGCAGTCTGAAATTTTGTATCCCAATTTACTAGCCTCTTGTCTCTATAAATTAAACCAGCATTGTACAAATCATTAAAAACTTTAATAACAGCCTTATTCAGACCTTGGTCCATAGTAAATCTCTCACGCTTCCAATCACAAGATGCGCCTAATCTTTTTAATTGATTAGTAATTGTGCCACCGGAATCTTCTTTCCATTCCCAAATTTTTTTAATAAAAGCGTCACGACCTATTTTATCCTTAGTGACGCCCTCCTCTTGCATAAGTTTTCTTTCAACAACCATTTGAGTTGCAATGCCAGCATGGTCTGTACCTGGTTGCCATAAAACGTCTTTCCCACGCATGCGTTGATAACGAACAATTATATCCTGTAGGGTATTGTTAAGAGCATGACCCATATGAAGGCTACCCGTAACATTCGGTGGCGGAATCATTATGGAAAAAGATTCATTCGAACTATCAACTTCTAATGGACAAGAAAAATAATCTCCATCTTCCCACTTATCGTATATTTTTTTTTCTATATTTTGATGTATATAATTTTTTTCTAACATCCTATAAACCTAATTTTAGTGTCAAATAATAATTAGTCTATATAGCAATAAATTGAAAGAAAAAGTTAGCTTAACAGAGATTTCAAATTTAACCGACCAATAGAGTTTAATAACTTATAACTATAGTATAGTTGATCAAATTGATATTTACTTAGCCTAATTTTAGATTGAATAACAGAATTTTGAGCATTTAAAAAATCTAAATTACTACTTATTCCATTCTTACGTTCTTCGTCTATAGCTTTTAAAATCTCTATATTAACTAATAGAAAATTATTTTCAGACGACAACGAGTCTTTTAGAGATTCTAATAAGTTCCAGTTATTAGTAATATTCTCTATAACTTCATTTTGTGTATGCAGTGCATTCAATTTGAATTTATTTTCTAACAATGATGACTTTCTTAATTTTGAATTAATCAAACCAGAATCATACAATGGTATACTAATAGAACCTAATATACTTAGCGTCTTACTCCTTTTGATAGTAGAGAGTGAATTCCAATCATTTGAATAATTTGCATTTAAATTTAATTGAGGAAACTTTTCTGATTCGATAATCTTTGTATCTAGATTAGCAGAATTTATCACATGTTGATTTAAAAGGATTCTTGGATGTTCTGTATTTGCTATTAAAATAGCTTCATTAAGAGATGCTGGTAGAGAATTATATTTAATCACTGGAACAGTTAAATCAACTGGTTTCATTTCTGTTAAATTTATAAAGACTGTAGAAAGGTTAATTATTATTTTTTCTATATCAGAAATATCAAATATAGCTTTATTATATTTTGCTTCAGCCAACAAAAGATCTGATCTTTTAATATCGCCTAACGAAAATTGAAATGAGGATGATTCTAATTCTTCTCCTAATATAATTTTATTCTCGTTGTTTAACTTTAGTAATTTATCATAGTGAAGAAGGTCAATGTAAGCCTTTATTGTATCTAAAAATATAGATTGCTCCAATAAGCTTTGTTCAAACTCAGCTTTATAGAATTCCTCTTTTGCCTTTTGCATTAAATACCGACCTTTGTATCCATCAAATATTGTTTGCTTTACATTAAAATCAATGCTGGTAGGTGAATATTTAGAGAAGGTAGTTGTTTCTATTTGCTTGTGACCAACACTACTATTTAATGTTAATTTTGGCCTATACACAATACTAGATATATTTGAATCTTCCAAGATGGACTGTATGTGACTTTGTCCAGATAGTATTTTATGATTTTTTTCAGAGACATTAAATATGGCTTCGTCTAAACTAACTGCATAAACTTTAGCCGTTAGTATCAATAAAGTCAAAAAACAGTAAATAAAAATTTTACTCACATGATACTCCTAGTTTAATATAGCTATTTCTATATATATGTAATATTTTATAGCCAATTAACAAGGTTAATAGCTAAAATACAAACGCATTTTTTTCTTTAAATGCAGACAGATATGGAACAGAAGCTTCTAATATAACCTTAGAAGATACTAGTCCATTTTCCTTTTTATATAATGTTAATTTTCCTATAGCATCTATTACATTAATGGTTATAATTCTTCCGCTTGTATTTAATTGAGCAAATATATCATCAGGTATATAATCAACAGAACCTTCTATAATAATTACGTCATATGGAGCTTCTTTGTTATAACCAGTTCTAATATCGGTATTAATAACGACAACATTATTTATACCAGCTTTATAAAGATTATTTTCAGCTAAAGTAGTTAGATTTTCACCCTGATCAATAGCAACAACGGTATTTGCTAAATGAGCTATGATAGCACTTGTGTAGCCATTTGAACAACCGATATCAAGGACAACTTCATCATGTTTGATGTCAATAACCTCAATCATTTTGGAAAAAATAACTGGTGAAATAACAAATCTATCACCAATATCCTGATCATTTGATTTCAAAGTAATATGTTGATCCGAATAAGCTCTGTCGATATCAGATTTTTCAAAAAATAATTCTCTTGGAATTGATTCCAAAGCATTTAGTAGATCTAAATTTTTTATGCCATAGGGTTTAATTTGATTTTCAACCATATTTATTCGAGATAAATTCCAATTATTCATAAATTACTCCTCATATATATCTTTATAATAGGCAATTAAATTAATAAAAGAACTAACAATTTGAACATTTATAATGTTTATACAAATATATTATTTATTTATAGTTATAATTGTATTATTTATCTTATAAAACATTAATATAAATATTTATTTTGTTTTAAAGCAGTAATTGATATATGTAATTATAAGAATTTTAAGGCCACGTGGCGGAGTGGTTACGCATGGCTCTGCAAAAGCCCTTATTCCGGTTCGATTCCGGACGTGGCCTCCATTTTTATTATTGCTTTTTGTTAAATAAAAACATATATATTAAATTATTATTTTTCCCCGGTAGCTCAGTTGGTAGAGCAATTGACTGTTAATCAATTTGTCGGCGGTTCGAGCCCGTCCCGGGGAGCCACTTTATTGAATTTAAAAAATCATAAATTAAAATATATTTTATAAAAACCTAGGTTTTTAAATTTGGAAATACCTCGTACTCTTCATTATTTATTTGCTCAGTTGAAAAACCATCTGTTACCTTTTCTAAGGCATTTATCTCTATAACATTGCGGTCAGGATCATGAAAATAGAATTGTTTTCCATGAAATATACCTTCGTACCGATGTTCTTCATGGATAATTTTCATACCAAGATCCGTAATAAACTGTTTTGCCTCATCATATTTATCAACCTCTATCTTAAAGGCATGATGAATCAGAAAATCATCGTTATTATTTGGTTTAATTGGCGTCTTGCTCTTAGTTAAGTTCACAAAATCTTCGCCACAACGCATAAATACCATATTTATCTGAGGAACATATTGTATTGTCTTAAAGCCAAGAACTTCTTGGTAAAACTTTTCACTAATAAGAGGATCCCTAACAGGTATGGTAAAGTGAAGTGTGCCTATTGTTTTGATCATTTTTCTACTCCTCTGTTTTTATTTATTCAACAAACCAATATACATTTTAATACACAATACTGCCACGAGATGGATAATTATTTTCAATAGCAAATTTTGCCTTTGGTATTAAAAACTCTAAATCAGGACGAGACCAGGGCATATTGCTAATATCAATTAAATAAAGCTTACCGTCTGGTCGTATCCATATTAATCCAGGTTCACAGAAAATAGGATATTCAGCCTCTTTGATAGAACTTGAAATATACAGGCCCCATTGTTTTGCAGTATCGAGATCAAGGCCATAAGCAACATTAACTTTATCGAGACACCATTCTGATTTAGATTGCTGGGCCCTATTAAGCGAATCCATTGATACGGCTACTACTATGAATCCAAGTTCAGTAATTTCATCCATCATAGAATTTAATTTTTCAAGGTACATTTTACAAACAGGGCAATGTAATCCTCGATAAAATATAACCATAGTAAAGCTTTTAGGTAATATTTCAGATAATTTCCATATGCCGCCATCAACTAAGGAAATATCTAGATTAGGAGCCTGCATGTTTGGTACAAGAGCGTGTGTCATTTAAAATTCCTAAAAATGATTCGTGTTTTCTATTCTATATTAATTAATTATTTACTGCCAAATATAAGTTACTAATATAACTTTTCCTTGAAGCTTTTGTTTGGTAGATATATGCTATTCTTATGACAAAACATAGAACAATTATATCAGAAATTGGTAATACTCCACTTATAAAGCTTAAAAAAATATCTGAATTAACAGGCTGTGATATTTACGGAAAAGCAGAATTTTTAAATCCCGGCCAATCAATAAAAGATCGAACTGCATTAAAAATTATCGAAGAAGCTGAATTAAGAAAAGATTTAACTAAAGGCGGCCTAATTGTTGAAGGTACAGCCGGTAACACAGGAATTGGATTATCAATAGTTGCAAATGCAAAAGGATATAAAACAAAAATTATTATCCCAAATACTCAAAGCGAAGAAAAAAAGAGTACACTAAGATCCTATGGTGCAGAGCTAATTGAAGTTCCTGCTGTTCCATTTAGTGATGATAAAAACTACCAACATGTTGCACGAAGAATTGCCGAAGAAGAAACAAAAAAAACTAATAATGGTGTTTTGTTTGCTGATCAATGGAATAATTTAGATAACATCAAAGCTCATTATGAAGGTACAGGCCCTGAAATATGGAATGATACAAATGGTAAGTTAGACGGCTTTGTATGCTCCATTGGTACAGGAGGAACAATTACAGGTATTTCAAATTATCTTAAAGAAAAAAATCAAAATATTAAAATAGCTGTTGCGGATCCGCATGGAGCTTCAATGTATAATTATTTTAAAAATAACAATGTTATAGCAAGTAGCGGCAATTCTATTTCTGAAGGAATTGGTCTTGGTAGGGTAACTCCAATTATAAAAGAGGCAATAAATATAGATTTCTCATATCTTATTGATGACCACATTGCCCTTCCTTATATATATGACCTTGTAATAAATGAAGGAATAATGCTAGGAGGATCAAGCGCAATTAACATAGCTGGTGCCGTAGAATTAGCAAAAGAACTTGGTCCTGGAAATACTATAGTTACAATATTATGTGATAACGGCAACAGATATCAAAGTAAGCTCTTTAATCCCAGCTATTTGATTGAAAAAGGTATTTCTGTTCCAGAATGGCTCACGTGATATTAATATATAGACCCGTTATCCAAAATTATTTTTCGATCCAAGCTATCAGCTAAAGTCATATTGTGTGTTGCAATTAAAGCAGAAAGGCCCTCTTCTTTAGCTAGCTTTATAAATTCATTAAACACTATTTCTGCTGTAGATGGGTCTAGGTTGCCAGTTGGCTCATCTGCAATTAGAATACTAGGTTGATTAGCTAAAGCTCTGGCAATAGAAACTCTTTGTTGTTCACCACCAGACATTTCACCTGGTAGATGGTTTTTTCTATCAATAATATTCAGTTTAACAAGAAGTTCTTCAGATCTAATGTCCGCATCTTCCTTTGAACTACCGTTTAGTAATTGAGGAATTGTTATATTTTCTAAAGCAGTAAAATCTTGTAATAAATAATGAAATTGATATATAAAACCAATACTTTGCCTTCTAATTAATGTTCTTTCACCATCAGACATGTTGCTACTTTTAGTGCCGTTGACTAATACATCACCATTATCTGGTAACTCTAAAAGGCCGGCGATATGTAATATAGATGACTTTCCTGCACCCGAAGGACCAACCAATGAAGCAAGTTCGCCACTTGCTATATTTAAGTTTATGTTTTTAAAAACTACAAGTTCTTGACCCCCCTGATTGTAAATTCTTGATATATTATTTAAGGAAAGTGGTATTGAGCTTGAATTAAAATGACCATTCATTATTGATACCTCAAGGCTACAACGGGATCTACCTTAGATGCCCTATAAGATGGATATAAAGTTGCTATAACAGAGAAGCTTAAAGACATTATAATAACAGAGATTAATTCTGAAATATTTATTTCAGCGGGCAGTTTTGTTAGGTAATACATTTCCGGGGAAAATAAATCAGTGCCAGTTATATTGGAAATTAATAACCTTATAAAGTCTATATTATTGCAAAATAATATCCCGACAACTACACCGATAAATGTACCAGTAATTCCAATAAATGCACCTGTTATAAAAAAAATCCTCATAATTGAATTTCTAGAAGCACCCATTGTTCTTAATATTGCAATATCACTAGTCTTATCTTTAACTAGCATAATTAACCCTGAAATAATATTTAATCCTGCTACCAGAACAATTAGACTAACTATAATAAACATCAAGTCTCTTTCAACCTCAAGTGCAGTAAAAAAAGCGCTATTTTTTTGTTTCCATGAACTAACATAAAAGTTATTATTTGTGATATTTTCTATTTGTTCTTGATAATTTTCAACTTCATCGGGGTTATCTAAAAATATTTCGATTCCACTAACCGCATCTTTTTTATTGAAATATCTTTGAGCTTCAAGCAAAGGCATATATATAATATTTCCGTCATATTCAGACATACCAATTTCAAATAAAGCAATTATTTGATAAGATTTTACTCTTGGTGTAGTTCCAAAAGGTGTTTGAGCTCCCTTTGGTGATATTAGCGTTAATGAATCACCGACATTTACTCCCATATTAATAGCCATTCTTGTACCAATTATAATAACCTCATTATTATTAAAATTATCAAGAGAGCCAAGCTTAATATTTTGTGAAATCTTATTAATGCTAAGTATCCCTTCTCTTGTGACGCCCTTAATTAACGCGCCATTAGTTATATCACCAGAAGATATCATAACTTGAGAATCTATTATGGGGATGGCATTGCTTATACCAGATATTGAAATAATTGATTTTGAGTAGTCTTGATAATCGTATAGTTTTCCATCATAATCTTGGACCGTAATATGACCATTAATACCAAGTATCTTATCTAATAACTCTGTCCTAAAACCATTCATAACAGCAAGAACAATTATCAAAGTCGCTACACCTAATATAATGCCAATTAGTGAAAAAATAGCAATTATAGATATAACACCATCTTTTTTCTTTGACTTCAAATATCTGCCAGCAATTTTCCACTCGAAATAAGAGAAAGGCGTTGGGTTTTGATTTTTTTTCATACTAATATTAGTCTTTTAAAGGAAATTCATTAAAGATTTCTGATATTTTTACAAACTTACGTAAATCTGTTTTACGATCTTTGATTTCAATTTTACCTTCTTTAATTGAATTAGGACCTACTATAATTTGTATAGGTATTCCAATTAAATCCATTCTTGAAAATTTTTCCCCTATAGAAGAATCCGTATCGTCATAAATAGTATGATATCTATTTTTCTCTAAATTCTCGTATATTCGATTACATATGTTATTAACATCTGCATTGGAAGGTTTTAAGTTTATAAGGCTAATATCGAAAGGGGATACACTTTTTGGCCATACAATACCTTTATCGTCATGATGTGCCTCAATAATAGCAGCTACTAGTCGAGAGACACCAATACCATAAGATCCACATTGAAGTGGTATCACTTTACCTTCTTTATTCTGAATAGTAGCATTCATAGGTTTTGTGTATTTATCTCCAAAAAAGAAAACATGACCAACCTCTATTCCTTTTTCTTCAACACGATTATTTATTGTAACATTTTTATGAAATTCATCTTCATTATACATATCTTCAGTAACAGCAAATGGAGCAGTCCATTTATCTACTATTTCAGACAGATTTTCATTATAATTTACATCATCAGGTACTTCTAACCGTAATAGTGTTTTATCAATAAAAACCCTACTTTCTCCAGTTTTAGCTAAAATAATAAATTCATGACTCATATTACCACCAATAGGACCAGACTCAGCTTTCATTGGAATAGCATTTAATTCCATTTTCTTAAAGATTTTAAGATATGAAATAAACATTTTATTATAAGAACGTTTTCCTTCAGACTCGGAAATATCGAAAGAGTATGCGTCCTTCATTAGAAATTCTCTGCATCTCATAACGCCAAATCGTGGTCTAATTTCATCTCTAAATTTCCATTGAATATGGAAAAAGATCTTTGGAATATTTTTGTATGATTTTATAAAAGAGCTTACCAAATCTGTTATCTGCTCTTCATTAGTTGGCCCATATAACATTTCCCTATCATGCCGATCTACGATTCTTAACATTTCTTTACCGTAATCTTCATACCTACCACTTTTTTTCCAAATATCTGCAGTTTGAATAGTAGGCATTAACATTTCCAATGCACCTGCCTTGGATTGCTCTTCTCTGATTATTTGTTCAATTTTTTTTAAAACAGCCAATCCCATTGGAAGCCAAATATATATTCCACTACTTGATTGTTTCACCATACCTGCTCTCAGCATTAATTGATGAGATATAACATCAGCGTCTTTTGGAGCTTCTTTTAGTAATGGTAAAAAATAATTTGTTAGACGCATACATATGACCTTAGATTAAACAGCTGATCTGTTAATTATATTTTCATTAGATAAAAAATATTATAAATAAAATTAATATATAAAACAAAACAAAACAATGCTTTAATATTAATCCGCAATAAATAATATATCATATATGTTTAGATCAAATAATTTTATAAAAAAATTGAATAAAAAAACAATAATAAATGAAATAATAGTTGTAATGATTATTTTTTTTACAAGCCTAGGCTTTATAGGCGCACTTAGCGCCTGACCTTCTAGACTAATTCCCTCTTCTTGAATAGTTGATATCTTAAAAGGTAGAGTTAAATAAAAAACAATCCACCAAACAAGAAAATAAATACCAAAATACGTTACTAAACTCATATACTACACCATTGTTGAAGCTACTTTACATTCTGGTTTTTTACCCCAAATTGTATAGATCTTATTTCTGATACTTTTTCTAACATATTCATTTAAATTATTTAAGTCTAATTTTCTTGCCTTTGGAAGACCGTCAATACAATCGTCAATTAAATCCTCAATTGTATCATATATACTTATACCATTTGATCCAAACTCAGGAAGTCCTATAATTTCAATAACTGGATCACTATATAAGACACCATTCTTATCAATAACTAGAGATGCTACGATGACGCCATTTTCTGCTAACCTTCTTCTTTCTTTTATAGAATTATCATCTTTACTAATATGAATATTTCCATCCCTTAAAATAAAATTATTTTTAATTTTTTCAATTAATTTAACCGAATTAGGCATCAATTCGACTAAATTACCATTTGTAACTAAAAAAGGATTTAGGATACCATATTCTTTTGCAAAATTAATATGTTCTTTTAGGTGTCTTAATTCACCATGCATAGGAATGACAGTAGTAGGCTTTAGTGCATCGTAAAATAATTTAACCTCATTTCTACGTGGATGACCACTTGTATGAATTGGATACCCATCATCATCAAGAACACTAATATTTTGTTCTAATAAATTATTCTTTATATAAGAAACCGACTTATCATTTCCTGGTATAGTTTTTGATGAGAATAATACCACATCATTTTCAGCTAATTTAAGATGAGGATGTGTTTTGTTAGCCACTCTTGTAAGTGCGGCACGAGATTCTCCTTGGCTACCAGTTAATATTATTAACGCTTTATTGGCTTTTATCTTTTTAAAATCTACGTGGTCATAAAAATGTTCTTTAGGATCTATATATCCTGTTTTCTTAGCAACCTTTATAAATCTATGTATCGCCCTACCAGATAAAATTATTTCTCTATTTGAACTTCTTGCTGCAGCTATAATAGACTTTATTCTTGCAATATTTGATGAGAACGTTGTAACAACAACTCTACTTTTGATTTTTTTTATTATTTTATTTAAATTTAAACCAACTTCCTTCTCAGATAGAGATGTCCCATCTCTGAATATATTAGTTGAATCACAAACAAGAACATCACATCCTTCCTCTGAAATTTTTTTTAATTTATCTAAATCAGTTTTTTCTCCCAAAATTGGATCATTGTCGATTTTCCAATCACCAGAATGAAGGATATTAAATCCGTCTATCGTTATCAATAATGCATTGGGCTCGGGTATAGAATGTGTTAAATTAATTAATTCAACGGAAAATTCATCCAAATTAAATTTAGAATTTTGTTTTATTATATTAATGGGAATTTTTTGTTCTTCTCCAAATTCATTGAGTTTTTCTTTTAATAGTTCCGCTGTAAAAGAAGTGGCATAAATTGGAACATCCAATTCCTTCCAAAGACTTGAAACTGCGCCGAAGTGGTCTTCATGTGCATGGGTTAATATTAGACCTAGGAGCTTTCCCTTTCTTCTTTTTATGAAGCTTATATCAGGAAGGATTATATCAACACCAGGATAATGATCATCAGCAAATCCAATGCCGCAGTCTACCATTATCCATTTTGTATCAGGTTCTTTTCCATAACCATAAAGATACATGTTCATCCCAATTTCACCTGCCCCACCTAGAGGAAGATAGTAAATTGGTTTAGAGTTTTTCTTTTTTTTTATATCATTTTTCATTTTTTAAAATTATTTCTCCAGAATTAACAATTCTCTTAATATTATTTTGTTCAACTACAAGTGATCCATCGTTATTTAGACCGATAAAATTACCACATATAATCTCATCAGATGTTTTAACCTGTATATTTTCTCCAATAGAATAGGTTTTGGATAGCCATGATTCTAGTATGTAGTTAAAGTTATTACCATAATCCCATTTACAAAACCAATTATTAAAAGAATTTATAAGGGAAATGTATAAATCATCAAGTTTCAATGTCTTTGTATAATCACTTAAATATGCTTTTTTTATACCTAATCTAAAAATATCTTCATTAAATACATTCAATCCAAATCCAATAACAATTATTTTTTTGGAGTTTATAATTTGACTTTCTATCAATATACCAGCTAATTTTAATTGATTAATAATTACATCGTTAGGCCATTTTAGCTTAATACTATTACGCGAAAAACTATTCAATACGTATGCATCAACTGTACTATATAATGCTAAGGATGCAACAAAGCCTAGATTAGACATTAATTCATAATTAATATCTGCATAAAGTATTTTAGTCATATACAATCCACCAGATGGAGAATCCCATGATCTTCCATGACGACCTTTACCTTCTGTCTGTACCTCGGCTATAATCCAATCTAAAGTTAAGTTAGTACTTTTAATTTGATCAAAGGCAACATTATTTGTTGAATTTACCGTATGATATTTTTTAATATTGCTCTTATTAATATCTATAATCATATTATTAAAATAGTGAGAGCGCTGCTTTTTCCGCTAAATCTGTTAATAAAGAAGGCCTAATAAAAAATAGAATAACTGGTATGGCGGTAACATAGATTATTAATTTCATTCTTTTAGAAATAGGTTCGAATATATTAATATTTTCATCAAAATATATAATTTTTATAATTCTTAAATAATAAAAAGCACCAACTACACTAGCCAATACTCCAATTATTGCGAGAGTATATAAACCTGATTCTATTGCAGATAAAAATATATAAAACTTAGCAAAAAAACCTGCAAGCGGAGGTATGCCGGCAAGAGAAAATAAAAACATACTCAGAATAAATGCAATTACAGGATTTACCTTAGAAAGACCGGATAGATCTGAAATATTTTCAATATTAACATCATTAGTTCTAAGAGCTAAGACGCAAGAAAAGGTACCAACAACCATAAATATATAAATTGTAAGATAGATTAGCAAACCAGTAACACCGGAAAGAGTACCCGTAGCGAGCCCAATGAGAATAAATCCCATATGTCCAATTGATGAATAGGCAAGTAATCTTTTTATATTATTCTGCCCAATAGCCGCAAATGAACCTAATAACATTGAAGCTATAGAAATAAATATTATCATTAATTGCCATTGATCTATTAATGATGGAAAACAACTAACCATAACTTTTGTAAATAATGTAACTGCGGCTACTTTTGGAGCACTGGCTAGAAATGCAGTAATAGTTGTAGGCGACCCTTCGTAGACGTCAGGAGCCCACATATGGAAAGGTACAACCGATATTTTAAATGCCAAACCAGCGGTTAGGAAGGCTAGTCCAAATAATATTCCCTTATTAGAATTGTTTTCAGATAAAAAATTAGCAATATCAGAATATATTATGGAACCAGAAAAGCCGTATATTAAGGACAATCCGTATAGCAACATACAAGATGATAAGGCACCAAGAACAAAATATTTTAAACCAGCTTCTGTTGATTTCTTTGATTCTCTTCTAATAGAAGCCAGCACATAAAGCGGAAGACTTTGAAGCTCTAGGCCAAGATACAGAGATACAATGTCATTTGAAGAAACCATAACCATCATCCCAACAACAGAAAGTAGTATCAATACAGGATATTCAAACTTTACAATCCCAATACTTTTTAGATACCCACTTGATATTATAATAATTCCTATTGACGCCAGTAGAATAAGTGATTTGGTGTAATTAGAGAAGTCATCAGACAAGAATGAAAAATTAAAAGCATAGCCAAGGGGTATGTAATCTAAATTAATTATTACAAGAACGCTAGTTAATAACAAAACTGATAGAAAAGATACCGTTTCATAAGATCTTTCTTTTTTAAAAACTCCAACCATTAAAAGAACCATTGCACCTAAGGCTATGAATAATTCTGGTAATGCAGGTAAATAAAATAATCCGGTCACGTTAAATTCCTAACTTGTTAAATTGTAATAATATAATAGTTTCAACCTTTAATTAAAAGCGCATTATTATAATTGTTTATTAAATTTTCTACTGAAACAGCAGATACATCAATTAGAGCAGCAGGGTATATACCAAAAAATAAGATTAAGATTATTAAAGGTAACAGTATATAAAATTCTCTGTAATTAAGGTCATCCATTTTTTTTGTTTCAGCACCCTGAAGCGCACCAAAGAATACCCTCTTATATAGAAATAGAGCGTATGCTGCTGAGAGTACAACACCAGTTGTTGCAAATAATGCAATATACGTATTAACTTTAAATACCCCTAATAACGCTAAAAATTCTCCTACAAAACCGCTTGTACCTGGTAAACCTATATTAGCCATTGTAAGAATAAGAAAGAAAACTGCATACTTAGGCATATTCTTCACTATACCACCGTAAGCATTAATAGATCTTGTATGCATTCGATCATAAACAACTCCTACACATAAAAATAAAGCAGCAGATATTAAACCATGGCTAAGCATTTGAAATATCCCACCTTGAATACCTTGTTGCGTAAATGTAAAGATACCCATAGTTACAAATCCCATATGAGCAACAGATGAATATGCTATCAACTTTTTCATATCCTCTTGAGCTAAGGCAATTAATGATGTGTAAATTATGGCAATAACAGATAAAATTAATACAAAGTCACTGAACATCTCAGAGGCAATTGGAAACATAGGTATTGAGAATCTTAACAAACCATAACCACCCATTTTAAGAAGAACCCCAGCAAGAATAACAGAACCCGCTGTAGGTGCTTCTACGTGAGCATCAGGCAACCATGTATGCACTGGAAACATGGGTATCTTAACGGCAAAAGATGCAAAGAAAGCCAACCAAAGCCAAGTTTGAGATGCTGTTGAAAAGTTAAAATTAAATAAATCAATGATATTTGTAGTGCCCGATTGCCAATACATATAAATTACAGCCAACAACATTAAAACCGAACCAGTAAGTGTATAAAGAAAGAATTTAAAGCTTGCATAAACACGCTTAGCTCCGCCCCAAATACCAATTATTAAAAACATTGGAATTAAACCTGCTTCAAAAAATAAGTAAAAAAGTATCAAATCTAGTGAGCAGAAAACACCTATCATCAATGTTTCTAGAACTAAAAAAGCTATCATATATTCTTTGATTCTAAACTTTATCGAATGCCAGGAAGCCAGTATACAAAAAGGCATTAACAATGTTGTTAGAATAACAAATAAAATTGATATTCCGTCAACACCCATATGGTAAGTAATAGATCCACTTAGCCATTTATATTGTTCAATAAACTGAAAACTAGAT
>JABIEF010000019.1 GCA_018651345.1 Rhodobiaceae bacterium | reverse complement strand
TATAAAGATTGCAAGAAAAATTGGACTCTATAGTTTGAATAATTTTAACTTTATTAGAAAATTCTTGCTAACAGAGGGCATGGTCAATAAATCATACCTTCCATATATAATGTTACAATAATATGAGCAATATTAAATATATTTTTGAATATATAATTATCATGACTCTATCACTATTCTTATCGCTACTTCCAATTAACCTAGCATCAAGATGTGGTGCATTTCTAATGTTACAATTTGGTTCGTTAATTAAAAAAAATAAAAGAGCTATAAAACATGTTGATATGATTTTCGATAATTTAAATTCAGAAAAAGTTATTTCTAATATGTGGGGTAACATAGGAAGAAATTTAGCTGAGCTAATGCTACTAAAGAAAATATTAAAGCAAAAACATAGATTTATCTATAACTTACCAGATTTTGGTGAATCAGATGTTGGTAATATCTTTATCACAGCGCATTTTAGTAATTGGGAGCTTTCATCGGTACCGTTAATGTATGAAGGTATAAATATTAGTGCTGTTTATCGTAATATTAAAAATCCATATATAAATAATTATTTATATAAACTAAGATTAAATATCTATAAAACAGGTTTATTTGATAAGCATAAAACTTCTGCACAAGAATTAATTAGCCATTTAAAGGCTAAAAAAAATATTTTACTATTATGTGATCAAAGAGAATTTAAAGGTATAAACATACCATTTCTTGGAAAGACAGCTGCCACAATGACAGTACCTGCTGTTATTGCCCTAAAAACAGGAGCAAAAATATATGCAATTAAGGTTACAAGGGAAAAGAAAGTATCCTATAAATATGATTTTATTGAAATACCAATAACTAAAAATGGTGATAAAAATAATAATATTAAGACTATTATGAATGATATTAATAATATATATTCCGAGTGGATTATAGAGTCTCCTGAAAATTGGCTATGGACACATAAGCGTTGGATTAAACAAGAAAATAAATAAGAAAAATTACATGGCAAAAAAAAATAAAGTAGCAAATTTCAAAATCGGCCAAGTCGTTAAACATAAATATTATTCATTTAGGGGTATCGTATTTGATGTTGATCCTATTTATTCCAATACGGAAGAATACCTACTCTCTATACCAAAGGATATAAGACCTAAAAAAAATCAGCCATTTTATCACTTATTAGCTCAAAATAATGAGACTGAATATGTCGCATATGTGTCCGAACAAAACTTAGAGGCTGATTTATCCGGTGACCCGTTGTCTCATCCACAAATTGATGAGATATTTAGCGGATACGAAAATGGTGAATATATTCTTATAAGTGATTTAATGCATTAAATATAGGCGTTAGTTTGAATTAAATGCTTTAGTAAATCCAGCCAAAGAAACATTTGCTGTAAGAGTTTCACCAGTTGGTTTTAAAAATTCAATTATTATTTCATTACCATTTTTAAGATTATTAACGGTCGTGTTATCTATCTCTAAAATTGCCTGACATCCGTATAAGTTAATACAGTATACATAATCCATACTTACAACAGGAAGGTCGTCAATCTTAGTATTAACACCCTCTGCTAACAAAACTCCAAGTGGACCATAGACAAACATTCTCATCACACTATCGTTTAGAACAGCAATACCAATTCTTGAAACCCACAAGTTCTCTTCGTTAAACAGAATATATTGTCCATAACTTGTTTGACATATTTCATTACCTTCTCCAGAAACTTGGCATGCTTTTTTCCAATGAGGCTTATCGGTAGTCTCTTCGGCATATAAATTAGTTGATTGAATGCTACTTAAGCACATCACAAATAATATTAAATAAATATATTTTTTTAAAAAATTAATCACTAATTTACATCTTTCACTTTAATAATAATATTATTATTTAAATTCATAAATGTTTATAATATAGTTTAATGTATAAATCCATAAAATACTATATTTATAGAATACATAAATAATGAAATCTATATATTCAAAAAAATACTCACACACAAGAAAAAAACTTATTATTTTTCTTATTCTAGTACTGCTTTATCCAAATACAGCTTTATCTGAACCAAGCTATGGAATATCTATGATTGGCGAGTTAGGTTTAAAAGAAAATTTTGAACATCTGCCCTATTCGGATCCAATGGCAAAAAAAGGTGGACAATTAAAACTATCAACTCTTGGAACTTACGATAGTACAAATCCTTTTATTATAAGAGGTAGATCTGCTTACGGAATTAAAGATTATGTTTTTGAAACTCTGCTTACAAGAAATTATGATGAACCATTTTCATTGTATGGATTAATTGCAGAAAGTATAGAAACCCCAGCCGATAGATCATGGGTTGAGTATAAGATTCGAAATGAGGCAAAATTTTCTAACGGTGTTGATATAACTGCAAATGATGTGATGTATTCATATGATCTATTAAAAGAAAACGGTAGACCAAATCATAGGGCATATTATTCCAAAGTTAAAAAAGTAGACATTGTTGATAACAAGACAATAAGATTCTATTTTAATGACATTAGTGACAGAGAATTGCCCTTGATATTATCTTTGATGCCTATATTACCACAACATATTTATTCTAAACAGGATTTTACAAAGACAACACTAGCCATACCAATTGGTTCAGGCCCTTATGTCGTTGATAATTTAAATCAGGGTAAAAATATAACTTATAAATTAAATACCAACTATTGGGGAAAAAATCTCGGTATTAACAAAGGTTTGTATAATTTTGAAATAATATCAGTTGATTATTATCTTGATGAAAATTCACGTTACGAAGCCTTCAAATCAGGTTTATCTGATTTATATCAGATTTGGGATCCAGCAAGATGGATAAATGCATCAAATATAAAAAATGTTAAAAATGGAAAAATTTTACTCAAAGAAATTAACAAAAATACTCCAGCAGGTATGCTAGGCATGGCTTTTAATACAAGAAGAGAAATTTTCATGGATAACAATATTAGGCGTGCACTAATAAATTTGTTTGACTTTAATTGGTTGAATAAAAATCTATATTATGGACTTTATAATAGAACCAATGGTTATTACGACAATTCTTATTTATCTTCAATTGGAAATCCAATAAATAATAATGAAAGGAGATTATTAAAAAGCTTTGTTATAGAAATCAATGATGCCGTAAAAGATGGTACCTTTGTATTAACAAAAACTAATAAAAATAATGATAAAAATCGAGAACGATTTTTGCAGTCATTAAAGATGTTTAAAGATTCAGGATATAACATAGAAAATGGAATAATGGTAAATTATAAAACAAAAGAACCATTTTCATTTGAGATATTAATTAACTCTAAGAGACAAGAAAGATATCTATTATCTTTCATAAAAACGCTTGAAAGCATCGGAATTACAGCCAAGCTAAGATTAGTAGACTCTACGCAATATCAGAAACGAAAACAAACTTTTGACTTCGATATGATTGAACATTTCTGGTATGCATCGCTTTCTCCTGGTAATGAACAAAAATTTTATTGGGGCAGCCAAGCTGCAACCGAAGAAGGAAGCAGAAACTACCCTGGGATTAATTCAAAAGCTATAGATCATATAATCTCTAATATCATATCATCTGAGAAATCCGATGATTTTGTAGATTCGGTGCGTTCATTGGATAGATTATTAATATCAGGAAACTATGTTCTGCCATTATTTAATTGGCCAACCCAATGGGTGGCGCACAATATTAATATAACTCATCCAGAAAAACACTCTTTAGACGGGTATAAAATTCATACATGGCATATTGCAAATTAGACTGTCTTAAGTTTAGATATATCGTATATTTTCGTAACTATAAGATCAATAGAATCTAATTGTTCTTTTGTGTTACGCCAATTCATATATACGATAAGCTGACCATTATTTTTAATTTTAATATTAAGTCTTGTTTGATCAATCCAATTAATTAGACCGTCAGCATTATTAAATTTCTTATCATAAAAGCTTATAACAACTCCTTTTGGGCCAGCTTCTATTTTTGAAATATTTGATATTTTACATTTTCTTTTAATTTTTATAACTTTTATTAGATTAGTAAAAGCATCAGGTAGACCGCCAAATCTATCTACCATCTCGTTAGAAAAACTTTCCAATTCAGAGTCATTATTTAAATTCGACAATCTTTTATATAATCCAAGTCGTAGTTGCAGATCTTCAACATAATTATCAGGAATTAAGAATGTTAGACCTAACTTTATAACTGGTGACCATTTCTCTAAGGTTTGTTCATTTTTAGAATTAATATTCGATATTGTTTCTTCTAGCATTGTTTGATAAAGCTCATATCCTACTTCCTTTACATGCCCAGATTGTTCATCACCTAATATATTACCAGCACCTCTGATATCTAAATCATGAGATGCAAGTGAAAAACCAGCGCCCAATGAATCTAATGATTGTAATACTTCTAATCTCTTTATAGCGCGTTCTGTGAGGTCTTTATTTGTTGATATAGTAAAGTATGCAAATGATTGAAGCTTTGATCTCCCTACCCGACCCCTAAGCTGGTAAAGTTGAGCTAGACCGAATAAATTTGCATTATAAACAATAATTGTATTTGCTGTTGGTATATCAAGACCAGATTCAATGATGGAAGTAGATAGTAATAAATCAAATTTTTGGTTATAAAAGTTACCTATAATTTGATCTAATTCTTTTGAAGACATTTGACCGTGAGCTATTTGAATATTTAGTTCAGGTATATATTCATCGAGAATATTCTTTATGACCCCTAAATCAGATATCCTTGGGCAAACAAAAAAACTTTGACCGCCTCTCTTAAATTCTCTTATTAGCGCTGCCCTAATAGTTATAGGATCAAATGGCATTACACTCGTATTGACAGCCATACGATCTACAGGTGGGGTTGCTATTATTGATAAATCTTTCACCCCATTCATTGCAAGCTGCATAGTTCTTGGTATAGGCGTTGCTGTTAAAGTTAATATATGAATATTATTTGATATTGTTTTAACAAACTCTTTATGCAAAACACCGAAATGTTGTTCCTCATCTACAATCAACATTCCTAAGTTTTTATATTTTATCTTAGTGGTTAAAAGAGCGTGAGTACCAATTATTATATCTACGTTACCGTTTTCAATTTCTTCTAATGATTTTTTAATATCCGATTTCGATACTAGTCTACTAATGCACGCAATTTTACAAGAAAAATGCCTAAATCTTTCAACAAAGGTATTGTAATGTTGTCGTGCTAAAAGAGTTGTTGGGGTAATTACAATAACCTGATAATTATTTGTTACCATAGCAAAGCTTGTTCTTAGAGCTATTTCAGTTTTACCGAAACCTACATCACCACAAACAAGACGATCCATAGGGATGCCTTTTTGGAGGTCATCATAAATACTGTCTAATGTATTCAACTGGTCGTCGGTTTCATTAAAAGGAAAGTATGAATTAAATTCATTCAAAAAACTTTCATTTAGCTCAATTAACGGAGCATTTGATAGTTTTCTTTTAGCTTCTAATTGAATTAATTTATCAGCGATATCTTTAATTCGTTTTTTTATCTTTGCTTTTCTTAATTGCCAATTAGCGTTTCCAAGTTTATCTAAATTTACACCATCACTATTATGTCCAAATAATGAAATCATTTCGATATTTTCAACAGGGATAAATAACTTATCACCATCTCTATAATGCAACTCAATACAATCATAATAAATACCATTTGCATTTATCTTTGTAAGGTTTGCAAACAAACCAATGCCATGATCAATATGAACTATTAAATCTCCAATATTTAATGACGTTAACTCATTAATATAGTCTACTGATTTCTTTGTTTTTTTATGTATTTTATTATTATAATCACCAAGAATATCGGATTCTGAAATAAAACAAAATTCTCCTATATCAGCGCCTCTATCAAACTCATTTAGACATAAATATAATGATTGTGAACTTGTTATATCTTTAATATTATTTATAACCTTTACGAATACATCTTTATCTTTAAAGATCGATTTATAAAGATTTAACCCCGATTTTTCATTTTGCGAAGATAGTATAATTTTTTTATTACTGGCTATTTTTTTTAATAAATATTTTGAAACATCATCGAACAATGAGGTATTTATTGACTTTCTCGATATTGAAAAATCAGGATTATCATTTTGTGTTATTTTGATTATTTCATAATTTTCTTGTAGATTCTTATCTAGATTTTTATATTGTGATATTTTAATATGATATGAATCTATAATTTCATTCAGTTGATCCAGGCTCATATATAAATGACTAGCATCCAAAGGCTTTCTTTTGTCATCAAAAAATGAATTATTATTTAACTCGTTTAATCTGGCTTGATAAATATCTTCAATTTGTTCAAATCTTTGTTCGATAGAATCTAAAGTAAGATGATCAAATACAATAACATGGTTATCAATTAGATTATTTAAAGTTGTAACTTTATCATAAAATAGTGGGAAATAATGCTCAAAACCATCTATTAATATTTTATTATTAATAGATTCATACAATTCCTTATTATCGTTTTTATTAAAATATAAATAAAAATTTCTATTAAAAGTTCTGACATTGCTATCATGCAATAAAATTTCATTTGCAACATTTAAAGTAACATTGTTATGCATAGAAATTGTTTTCTGGTCTGTGTAATTAAAAGATTTTATCGATTCTACCTCATCGCCAAAAAAATCAATTCTTATTGGATTTATATAATTAGGAGGAAAAATATCAATAATCCCACCTCTAACGGCATATGATCCCTTTTCAATCACGGTGCTAACTTTTTCGTAACCAAAATTTATTAAAAAATCAATTAATGAATTGAAATTAACATTTGTACCTTTTGTTATATCAAATGTTGTATAAATGTCATTATTATCAGGTATTTTCTGCATTAATGCGCTGATAGTCGTAATTAGTATGAAGTTATTTTTTTTTGAACTATTGATCTTCTTTAGATTGTTGAGTGCATTAATTCTTTTTGACACAACCTCCTTACTAGGGCTAATTCTGTCATATGGGATGCAATCCCATTCAGGAAACTCAATTATATTTACATTTTTATAAAGAAATTTTATTGAACGTGAAATTGATGATATATTATTATTATTGTTTGTTATAAAAATTAAACAGTCTTTATTTTTTTTATGAAAATTTTTATATATTTGAGATAATATATACGCCTTAGAACCATCGCTTACATTAGTTAAATATATAGGTTTATTTTTATTTGAAATAGAATTTAAGATATTCTCTAAAGTTAATTCTTCACTCATTAATCGTAACTTATTTTATTATCATTAATAAAATTACGTATTTTATTGATTATATTCATATCAATATTTTTATTTGGATTTTGATTATTAACTAACCACTGATATAAATCAGGATCTTCTTCATCCAAAATAACCAGATATTCATTTAATTCTGTTTCATTTAAATTATGTAAATTGGATTCTGCAAAGTTTCCAAGTATCATATCTAATTCTTTTGTACCGCGATGCCATGATCTGTATATCAATTTTCTTATTAAAATATTATTCATTTTAAATCCGTTAAATTATACTATTATATACATAATGTTATTTATTTTACTTAACAATACATTTTACTAATTTAGAAGAATTTATATGAGATCCAGCGAATTAAATAAACTTTTTTCAAATATATCGACTCTTAGCGGTATAGGGCCAGCTTTATCAAAAAAATATCTTAAAATAATTCAAAATGAAACAGATATATTGGAGCCAAGAATTATAGATATATTATGGCATTTCCCTCATAAAATTGTAGACAGGAGATTATCAAGTAGCATTAAAGATGCTACATCTAATGAAATATTTACATTTAAAGTTCAAGTAAAACAGCATCTTTTTCCTCGTAGAAAAGGGTTACCGCATAGAGTTATTGTATTTGACGACTCATCTGAGCTTGATCTCGTTTTTTTTGTATCAAATTCATATATAAAACAATTACTTCCGTTAGATGCCATTAGATACATTTCAGGAAAGGTAGATTTTTATACAAGTAAAGCACAAATGACACATCCAGATTTTATACTAACAGAAGATCAATATAGTAGAATAAAACCATTTCAGCCCGTTTACAGATTAACTAAAGGAATAACGAATAACAATGTGGTTAGACTACTGAACAATATATTTAACCATGTGGATGATTTACCCGAATGGCATGATCAAAAATTATTAGATGAGATGGGTTGGAAGGGAATAATAGATAGCTTTAAAGACATTCATATCCCAAAATCCTTAGATTCCCTAAATTCTAATAGCAAAGCAATAGAAAGATTGTCGTTTGATGAAATACTTGTAAGACAATTAAGTCTATCTTACCTAAGATCTGTTAGAGTAAAGACTAAAGGTATTAGCTTAATTTCAACAAAAGATATAAATAAAGATATCATTAAAAAAATAAATTTTAACTTAACTGATTCACAATGCTCAGCTATTGAACAAATTTCAAATGATATGGAAAAACCTCACCAAATGTTCAGATTACTGCAAGGTGACGTTGGAAGTGGAAAAACATTAGTTGCTATAATTTGTATGATTAAAGCTGTTAATGCAGGATATCAAGCGGCATTAATGGCGCCAACAGAGTTACTTGCTAGACAGCACTTTGAAACAATTGACAAATTAACAGAAGATATGGATATAAATATATCATATATATCAGGTAAAGAAAATCAAGAAAACCGCCTTAAAGTAGAGGAAGAGCTTTATTCTGGTAAAATAGATATCGTTATAGGCACACATATTCTATTTCAGAATAATATTATATTTAAAAAACTTGGCTTTATTGTAATTGACGAACAACACAGATTTGGAGTCAATCAAAGATTGGCTTTGCAATCAAAGAGTCAGACAGGGAATTGTGACTTATTATTAATGACAGCAACTCCAATACCAAGAACATTAATCCAAACTCAATATGGTGATATTGATACAACTAAGCTAGAAAAGATTCCAGGTAGAAAGGATATCAAAACTACTATAATCCCGGATTCAAAGATAGATAATCTTATAATTAGATTAAGTGAGATAATAAATTTAAAAAATAAAATATATTGGGTATGCCCTCAAATTGAAGACACAGAAAATAATATAACTTCAGTAATAACAAGATACAATTACTTAAATAATATCTTTAAAAATAACGTCTCATTAGCTCACGGCAAAATGCCTATAGCCAATAGATTAAAGGAAATTGAACGATTTTATAATAGTGAAACACAAATTTTAGTTGCTACAACTGTTATTGAAGTTGGAATAGATGTTCCGGATGCCAATATAATAATTATTGAAAATGCTAATAAATTTGGACTTACTCAGTTACATCAACTCAGAGGTCGCGTTGGAAGAAATTCTGATGAGTCATATTGTATGCTAATGTATAATGAAAATATTAATGAAATTGCGGCTAGTAGACTTAATATAATAAGAAATTCAAATGATGGATTTGATATATCAGAACAAGATCTAAACTTAAGGGGCTCTGGAGATATCATTGGTATTAAACAAAGTGGTTTTATAGGATTTAAAGTTGCCGATACTGAAAATATAATAAAATATCAAAAATATTCGAAAATATTGAGTGATCAAATAATTAAAGATATGGATTCAAATGATTTAAATAAATTCAGGTATAAAATATTATTTGAATTATATGGAAAAACTGACTTTAAATTTATTATTGCCTAATCTGTATTACTATCATCTGGCATTACTAATCCAGCTGATATAACCAATTTTGCTGCATCCTCAACACTCATATCCATAATCTTAACATCATCTTCTGGAAGAAAAAGTAAAAAACCGGATGTTGGATTTGGTGTAGTAGGAAGAAATACTGATAAGTACTTGTTATTATTTGATATTTTTTTTAACACTTCGCCCTTAGTATCAGTTGATATAAAGCATATTGCCCATATATCTTTCCTAGGATATTCAATTAGCCCTGCTTTATTAAAACTATGCCCCTTTTCAGAAAATACAGTTTCAAAAATTTGCTTTAAACCTTTGTATATTATACGTATAAATGGTGTTTTGTTTAATAGAGATTCACCATACTTTACCAACCCTCGACCAAGAAAATTAGCACCTAAAAATCCTAAAACTGTTAGCGTTATAAATCCTATAATAAGGCCAATACCAGGTATATCTATAGGTAAGAAGTTACTTGGATCATAGGCATTTGGAATTAGAGGTTTAAACCAATCATCAACTTTATTTATAAACCACCACGTAACAGCAACAGTAATATACAATGGAGCAACTATAATTAATCCAGTTAAAAAATATGACCTAATTCTTTTCGTTATAGTTAATTTTACTTTATCTTCTGGATCAATTGTTTTCATTTTCAATCACTATCATTATATTTTAATACATGAATCTGAGGCTGCAATAAATTTATCACAAATAAAATCAACGCGCTCTCTATTATTAAATGGACCTAGCTTAATAACATACATCATTTGAATGCCATCAACAATAACTTCCTCAATATATGGAGTTAATCCGCTCAATGCTACGTAATGTTTAATAATAATTTCACCTAAACTAACCTTAGCATCATATTGATTATTAAACATTCCTAATTCAATATATCCATGATATTTTAATGGCTCACTAGCAACTTTTGGGACTTCTTTATTACTTTTTATATTATTTTTAAAGAAAGATACGATACTTAAAATCGACTTATCTATTGTGACCCTATCACTTTGATCTTCATCAATTTTTCTAATAATATCTACAGTCTTAACCTGAGTCTCTTTTTTTATTGAAGGATCATTATTCTGAGTAACTAAACTATCTGATGTTTCAGGAACCTCACTTAATGTTATTGTTGATAGTTGTTTCGAATCATTGTTAACAATATTTTCAAAAAGACCAGGTCTAACAATTATATCTTCGCTGACTATTTCTTCAATATCAGTATTTTCGTACGTTTTTTTGTCATCAGCATTTTTTCTACCAAAAAAATTATTAAAACTCTTGCTGAAGCTATTGTTCATCAGGTTAATTTTATTAGATACCTCAATATCACTTAAATTAACAATATTCTCTTGGTTCTCGCTAATATTAAATTTGAAATCATTATCTTTTTCTGTATTAGAAACATATAATTTATCTTGTTCAGCTAACTCACTATGTCCAATATTATATCTAGCAGAAGCCCTAGTTTCATATGCTAATTTTTTATTTTCATCATCTAGTGAATTTAACCAAAGTGAGTTTGTTAAATCTGTTATAGAATTAACGTAATTATTAGTTTTATAGTAAGAAATACCTCTATATAGAAAAGCTGTAGATAATTTACTCTCGTCTAAATCTCCTGATTGAATTAGATCAGTAAATGTTACAATAGATTCGTCAAATTTATCACTATTGTAGAGAGTTAGGGCATAATCGTAGTTGGAGCCATCAGTCTGAGATTGTGATGTACTAATTAGAGTAAAATTTATAATAATAATTATTATAAATAATTGCAATTGCCGAATAAACATTGTAATTAACCACGTTGAGTTACATATGAATTTATATAATTGTTAGCATCTTAATGGCATTAAATACAGCTTAAATAGTTTTAATATATTATTTTCAACTCATTTCTTAAAATACTAATAATATATAAGAAGTTGAAATTGGATGTTTGAATAAAATCATTATAAATATATGTTAACCTGAAACTTATAAAAAAAAATAGAAATATAGCCTATGAATTTTAAAGTTATAGAATTAATTATAATTGGAATAGTTATTCCAAGTATCGTGATAATTTACAAATTAGCAGGATATACATTAATAATTTTATGGATTATTAGTTTGTATTGCCTAGTAATTCACATTAAATATAACAGAAATAAAATTAAAGATATTTTTTTATTTAAAGAAGTAAATCGTAAAAATCTTAGATTAATTTTATTTAGATGGATTATTATAAGTATATGTTTAACATTTTTTACGTATCATTTTTTTCCAGATAAGTTCCTTTTCTTGCAAAAGAACAACCCAAACTTTATTTGGTTATTATTTATATTCTATCCTTTTTTTAGCGCTCTTCCACAGGAGTTCATATTTTGTACATTTTTCTTCAATAGATATAAAAACATAATCACTCCTGCTTACACCCCAATAATGAGCGCTTTATTTTTCACCTTCAGTCATTTCTTCTTTATAAATCTAATAGCCCCTACTCTCTCTATATTTGCAGGATTAATATTCGCACACACTTATAGAAAAACAAATTCTTTGGCCCTTGTAACTCTTGAGCACAGCCTTTACGGTAATACATTGTTTTACATAGGATTGGGTTATTATTTCTGGGGCGGCTCTATAAATTAAATAACTAAAAGATATATCTATTTTACGATAATAAATTAATAAAACCAATTATAAATAATGGTATCTGCAAACCAAAATTTGTTAATATTGCTTTATCTTTCATCTTAAATCCTGAATATGTCCAACCCAATACGCCTAATCCATGAAAAATAAGATTTAAAGGATATATATTTAAATTTGTTAATAATATTCCAATTAATACTAAAAATGTACTAACCCACTTAATATATTTAGTGTAGCTATTCATTTTGAATTATTCCGTATTATCTATTATTACAAAGTTTTTGAAAAATCCTACAGCATGAACATCATCGATACTGTATCCAAAGCCTCGAATTATGGATAAATTAATTTTATATGATGAGAATATATAATAATTATTTCTTTGTATGAAAGTTTTATCTGCGTCTATCAATAAGTTCGCTAAACCTATAATTAAATTCGCATTATCAATAGTACCTCCATTTTTTATAATTTCAGATTTTACCATGTCTGTTAAATAATATTTAAAATCGCCTTTAGAAGGATTTAAAACAATAGATAACAAGATGAAAATAGCGAATATTATAAAAGAAAGTTGTAATAATTTTTTGTTATATAAATTTTTGAATATAAATTTCATGTGCATACAAGAGTTATTAATTTAACGAGCTAAAAAATCATGCACGATACGTTTGCCACTTTCATTTAACTTTTCAAGTAAAGATGGCAACTTTTTGTCAATAAGATTTCCATTTCTTTTTACAAATGAACCGTTTATTATAACGCTATCTATATCACGTGGCCCTGAATGGAATAGTATAGATGCTATTGGATCATGGGTCGGCGTAAAATTAATTTCATCTTTTTTAAACATGATTAAATCAGCTTTTTTACCGGGAGAAATTGAACCAATAATATTATCCATTGAAAGAATTGATGCGGCGTTAATAGTTGCCCACTCAAGAGCATTCCTAGATGATACTGACATTTTATCTGGCGGTTTATTTGTTTTCTCATAAGATTCTAGCGTTATCTCATGTCTAACTGCCTGTAAAGAAGTTCTGATAACAGAAAACATATCGGCTGCCATCGCTGATTCTATATCTGAACCAAAAGCCATGCGACCATTGTGTTCAATTAACCTCTTTGTAAGAGGATTTCCAAAGCCCATCTGTAACTCTACTTCAGGAGTTAAAGAAAATGTAACATTTGCTTCTATTAACATATTTAACATATCATCTGTTATTCTGTTTGCATGCACGATATTTGTTTTTGAATTCAATAGATTTAATTTATTTAAATCATCAAACCCGTTTGGAGTTAAGAATTGACCTCCAATATGCATACTAATAAATAGATCTAAATCATTAGCTAACCGAAAATCTTCTTCACACACTGCCATAATGGACTGCTGGGGGCCTAAAACAGCTAGACCTAATGACAATAGATCATCATTTGAATTAAACTCATCTTTTCTTAACCTTACAATTTCTGATTTTGGCATAGGTATTTCACTGAAATGCTTTTGATCTTCTTTTGGAGGGTGCTTAGGAGATCCGTGTAAAAAAATTGCTCTTATGTTTGATTTTCTTAATCCGTTTATTGCAGAATTTGTATGGTTTGCCGTAGGATTATTATGACACCAATCAACTAATGTTGTTGTGCCACAATGTATTTGATGAAGTGCGCCTACGTAGTTTGCAATTTCAATATCTTCAGGTTTAAAATAAGATGCAAGACCCGAATGAACTGCCTTTAGATAGTCAGAAAGCGTCCAATCAGCAGAAACACCTCTTAATCCAGTTTGCCATGTATGAATATGAGTATTTATAAAACCAGGTGCGATGATCATATTGGAACAATCGATTACATCTACATTAGAATCTGTATGTATATCCTTAGAGACACTAGTGATTTTATCATTATTTACTAGTATATCGGCATTATTAAAATCACCAATATTATCATCCATAGATATAATTTGAGCATTTTTTAATATATAGTTATTCATTATATTATTATAGCATTAAATCTTTAAGAATTTCAAATAATTTAACAATAACCTTAAATTGAATTTCTTTCTTCCATCTAAATGCTGAATTGTACTTGGGTGGTTTAGAGGTCCATATAAAAAACCAGATATATCTTGATTAGTAAAACGCTCCTCCAGACCAACGCTTCCTTTTGATATCTTAGTATAGGGTAGCGCTTTAGAAATATATTTTATTCTATTTATTATATGAGGGTTATTACTTAAAGACGGAGTTTCACAATAATGAATGTATTTACCTTTGCCTGCATTTAACCATTTATCAGTTGCCTTGATGGTATTGCTTCTTTTATTAAATCTCAAAAACCACAAATCCTTGTATTCCATATCTAATAGGATTTCTTCTAATGAATTTTCTATTGTTGGCAAGAATAACCAATCATGTTCGACCATAAACATATAATCGCTTTTACTATTCTTAATAGCTTTTATATATC
>JABIEF010000018.1 GCA_018651345.1 Rhodobiaceae bacterium | reverse complement strand
CCATATGGAAGGAAAGCTTGACCTGAATACTCATTTAATTAAACACCCTTCTGCAACTTTTTTTGTCAAGGCTACTGGTGACTCAATGATTGGCGCAGGCATCCACGAAGGAGATATTTTAGTTGTTGATAGAAGTTTAGAGGCTAGGAATGGAAAGGTAGTTATTGCGGCTGTTGATGGTAATCTGACTGTTAAAAGATTACAAAAACGTGGAAAGGATACATTCCTTTCCCCTGAGAATAATAATTATAAACCTATAAAGCTAACAGAAAATAATGATGTAGTTATTTGGGGTGTAGTTACCAATGTAATCCATAAAGTTTAGCTTTGAATACATTGTTTGCTCTTGTTGATTGTAATAATTTCTATGTATCGTGTGAACGGGTTTTTAATCCTTCTTTAATAGACAAGCCCGTGGTCGTTTTATCTAATAATGATGGGTGTATTATTGCCCGCTCTAATGAGGCAAAGGCTCTCAATATACCTATGGGAGCACCTTTTCATATCTATAAAGATTTTATCAACGCTCATAGGGTAAAGGTTCATTCATCTAATTATCCATTATATGGCGATATGTCGAATAGAGTTATGAACTCCCTTTCTGAATTTAATCCGAATTTAGAGATTTACTCAATTGATGAAGCTTTTTTAAAATTTAATCAAACTTTCAGAACTAACATTAGGTACGATGTTTTAAAAATTAAAGAAAGTATTTTTAAATGGACTGGGGTGCCGGTCTCAATAGGTCTTGGGCCAACAAAAACCCTTGCAAAAATAGCCAATACACTTGCCAAAAAAAATAATTATGATGGTATTTTTGATTTGAGCTCGAAAACACAGCAAGAAGAAATTCTCAAAGATATTAATGTTGAAAGTATATGGGGTATTTCAAAACGTTGGGGTTCTAAACTCAGAATGATAGGCATTGGTAATGCATTGCAATTACGTGATTCATCACCTCGTAGGATAAGGCAATATCTCGGCGTCGTTGTGGAGCGTATTGTTTATGAATTACAAGGTGTGGCATGTCTCGATATTAACGAAATATTACCAAAGAAAAATATTATGTGCTCTCGTTCTTTTGGAAGCACTGTTAACGACAAAGATTCTATCAAGAAATTTATTACTGAATATACAATACGTGCCTGTGAGAAGATGCGAAGTCAAAATACTCGAGCTCAAAGTGTATATATTTTTTTACAAACAAATAGGTTTAATAAAGATAAACAGCATAACGAAGGAATAATTATTGGATTAAATACACCTTGTAGTGATACAGCTAAAATAATAAAGCTTTCAACTACTGTGATAGATATGATTTATAGGCCAGGGTATTTATACCAGAAAGCTGGAATTATGCTTCTTGATCTAATACCAGAAAATATAAATCAGTATGATTTTTTTGAAAATACAAATTATCACCCCTCAGACATACGTATGCAGGTTATTGATTCCTTGAATAGAAAATTTGGACCTGGGACTATCGCTAACGGCAGCCTAAGGTCAAATAATAAAGAAAAATGGGATAGTAAGAAGCATTACTTATCACCAAGATATACAACGCAGTGGGACGAATTACCGCATGCCATGTAGATTAAGTTGTTGATATCTAATTCTAATATAAAATTTAATAGTGAGAATACAATGGCAACAATAAATTTATCAAAGGCAGACGATATTATCATCCCAACAAATGATGGAGATACTTACCGAGGTAATGAGGGGAATGATACATACATACTGGTATCGCAAGAAAGTTCATCTTCAGTATCAATTATTGACACTAAAGGCAGTAATACAATTCAGCTACCTGAATGGTCAAAAGTAAAATCAATCTTAGTATCAAATGATGCTATTAGGTTAACATGTGATGATATGACAATTTTTACCATAAATGGAGCCGATAAATTTTCATATGATATAGGCGGGAATTCAACAAGTAATAGTTTGGGTTCAATAAAAACATTTGATGAATTTGTTAATATTTTTGATTTAGAGGCGCCATCCGAAGGGTCAGTTAAAAAATCTACAAATAAAATCGTTTATGACGACTCCTTTAGGACTCTATATGAGGTTAAAGTACAAGCAGAAGATAATGGTAATAAATATTATATCAATGATGAGTTGAGCCCAGATCTTTCACTATCATCAGGAGAGAAATATGTTTTCGATCTTAATGATGCTACAGCTTCAAATCATCCACTTTCTATTTCAGAAACAAAAAATGGTATTCACAATGAAGGATCTTCTGTAGGTGAGGGTATAAATTATTTTATAAAAGGTTATGATGTAACCGAGGCAGAATTCTCTGCTTCATTTTCTCCTGATAATAGTCTTGAAAATGCATTTGTAGTTTTTGAACCATCATCTGATGATACAATACTGTATTACTATTGTTTATTTCATAACGGCATGGCAAATGAGGCGAAAATTCTTATTGATGATTATGTTGAAAAAATCCCTGAAGCTGTTGCAACTAGTATATCTGTACAAAGTGTAGGAGCATCTGACTATAGATTTACTGTAGAGGGCGAACAGGCGAATGATCCAGTATTAACATTAGAAAGAGGTAAGACATATGAGTTTGATGTTTCTGCGCAAGGACACCCCTTTTGGATAAAAACTGATCAAGTTACTGGTTCGTCTAGCCAATACAACGAAGGTATTAGTAATAACGGATTATCTAATGGAAAATTAACCTTTACTGTTTCTGATGATGCTCCATCAACTTTATATTATATTTGTCAAATTCATAGCAATATGACGGGTGTAATAAAAATTGTTGATAATAATGATAATGGAACTATTTTAGGAAATGATAATTCTAATAGTTCTTCAACACCAAGCTATGGTTATAGTTTAGATTTGGAATTAGCTTTTAGTAATGATCAAGATTTTATACCAACTATCGGGTATGATATATAGTAGGAGAATAAATGGCTAATTACTTAACAGCAGCTCTATTATCAATAATGATTTTTTATTCTTTCGGAATAGCTATTAATGTGCATAGAACTTTAGATAAAGAAAATGCAGGTAAGCTCTTAAGAAAACTTTTTCCTATCTATTTCTTATGGGGAATTTTAATTTCTATATTGGCTGAGATTATTTTTTTACTGAAAGGTGAACAAGAGCAAGCATTTATAATGGCAATCATTGTTATAGGATATCTTTATTCTAGACAGATCCTAGTACCAAAGATTAATAAAAATAGAGACTTAGCAAATGGAGGAGATGAAAAATCAAAAAAGATTTTCAATTCTCTCCATTTTCAAAGTGTAACAATCAATTTAATACAAATGTTACTACTAGCAATTATACTGTTTATTTAAACAGATCTCTTAGCTTTATCAGCGTCATTAGATGATTTTATCATATTACGAATACCGTCCCAATCATCATCAGATAATTTATCCAGACTCTGATAGAAATTTCCAGATGACCCAAGATGGCTTGCGCCGTCAATAGCTATTGTCTGACCGGTAAGATAATCACAACCATCAGCCATTAAAAATGTAGCTAGGTTTCGAAGCTCTTGCATTTCACCATTTCTTCTCATTGGTATCTTTGCATCATTTTCATTTGAATCTGTATCCTGACCGGGACTTAGTCTTTCCCATGCACCTTTTGTAGGAAAAGGTCCAGGAGCAATAGCATTTAATCTAATGCCATAGTGACCCCATTCTGCCGCAAGAGATTTAGTCATAATATTTACCCCTGCCTTTGACATTGCTGAAGGAACTGTAAAAGGCCCACCATTCCATATCCAAGTAGTTAGGATTGATATAACCGATCCTTTAACTTCTTGCTCAATCCAGCGAGTGCCGCATGCATGTGTCAGATAAAAAGACCCACGAAAGACTATATTAGAAATTGCCTCGAACCCTTTTGGACTAATATCTTTTGTTGGAGAAATAAAATTACCAGCTGCATTATTAACCAGTCCTGTCAAAGCCCCGCCATCATTCCAGATTGTATCTATCATATCATTAACAGCTTCCGAAACCCTAATATCACAAGCAAAACCTTTTATTTTACCGCCTTGATCAGTGATTTCTTTTACAGTCTCATCTAAGACCGCTTGCCTTCTACCGCAAATATAAACTTCAGCACCTAACTCAGCATATTCTGATGCCATTTCTTTTCCTAAACCAGTGCCACCACCAGTAACTAGAATTCTTTTTCCTTTAAGGATGTCTTTTTGAAACATATGATTTTCCTATATTAATTTTAAACGTGTGAACAATATTGAAACTATCCAACCTAATAGTCCAGATAAAATAATAGCAATAATTCCGTATAGCAATGGAAATTTATTAGCAAAAAGCCAAATTAATCTTGCAAAACCTGCTTGTTTTAAATCTATAGAACTTTCTGCATATGAAATAGCTTCTCCATTTTGGAAAAGAAAATATCGAACAAAATACTTACCCTGCAGGGAGTTTGGGGGTAAAAGAAATTCAGTTCTAAAAAGGCCAACTTTTCCTGGACCAGATCTCAAAATTATATTCCCCTCTTTTTCTAAAAACTGTCCGCTATCATGCATTTCTGATCTTAATCTTGCATCAAATTTAATTTGTTTAATTGTGCTGTGCTTAATATTTGCCCTTCCAAGAGGAAGATTATTTATACCTAATCCTAATTTATTAAGACTCTCCTGGCTTGCAATTTCTAAAAATGGTTTGGAGCTAAGTATATTATAATAACTTGGTACATTTTTATAATAAGATTTTCCTCGGCCAAGCCATAATCCAAAAAACCTTCTTTTTTCCTGCATAGTTTGATTTTTTGGTGGCCCAACAATTTCAATAATAATATCTCTTTTCCCTGTTGGCGTTGCCCCAAACAGAACAACGCGCGTACCAGCAATACCTGGATTAATTTGAACATCTCTTTCATTAGTATCAATAACTAAGTCTAGTGGAGCTTGCGCGCATAAGATTACAAGGATAAAGGTAATTTTAAAATATAATTTCATTAATGTGACCCCCCACCTATAAGGAGAGTAATAGTCTCACTTGGCCTTATTAATAAATCTAGAGCCATAACAATTCCAACGCTCAAAACAAGAATCGCTAGTGAAGCTCTAAGCATGGGTCCTTGGAGTTTACTACTTAATCTAACCCCGATTTGTGCACCAATAGCTCCGCCTAATAACAAGATTAATGCTAATAGTATATCAACGGTTTGATTATGATATGAGTGAAGAAGTGTTACAATCGCTGTAACAAAAATTATTTGGTATAATGAAGTTCCTATCACCACAGAAGTTGGCATTCTTATAATATATATCATGGCAGGGATCATAATAAACCCTCCACCAACACCCATTATGGAAGCTAAAATTCCAACAATGAAACCAATCAAAAGAGGAGGTAATATAGAAATATATAAACCAGACTTTTTAAACCTCATTCTAAACGGTAGTCCCATGATCCAAGAATGATGATATGTCTTAGATCGCTTTTTTTTATGGAATAATCCCATGCTGTCAAGACTTTCATAAAGCATAAAGGAACCAACACCCGTTAAGAATAAAAAATATGTTAAGGTTATCAAAAGATCTATCAGTCCTATTTTTATAAGAGAATTAAAAATAGTAATACCAACGAAAGAACCAACGATACCTCCAATCAAAAGGAGATTGCCAAGCTTAATATCTACTGAGTTTCTTTTTAAATGTCCTATCGTTCCTGATAATGAAGATCCAACAATATGATTTGCTTCTGATGCAACTGCAACTGCAGGCGGAATACCAAGAAGAACTAATAAGGGTGTCATCAGGAAGCCACCGCCTACACCAAACATACCTGATAGTATTCCAACCAACATT
>JABIEF010000017.1 GCA_018651345.1 Rhodobiaceae bacterium | reverse complement strand
TGGAATGGAAGATTTAGTTTTAGCAGGTGGCACCGAAATGATGTCAACTTATGGTCAAGATGGCAATACTCCATCACCCTTTATGGATAATGGAAATACAAGATTAAGAAGCGAGCATCCACAACCTCATCAAGGGGTTTGCGCAGATGCAATTGCCACTCTTGAAGGAATAGATAGAGAAGCAGTAGACGCATTGGCATTTGTTAGTCAACAAAATGCAGATAAAGCAATTAAAGGTGGTCATTTTGATAAATCTTTAATACCTGTCTATAATGCTGAAGGTGAATTAGTTTTAGATAAAGAAGAGTTTCCTAGACCACAAACAACACTTGAGGGTTTGGCGGAGCTTAAGGCTTCCTTTGAATCTCTTGCTGATTATCCTTTGGATGAACAAGGATCAACCTTTAGAAAATTAGTTCTACAAAAATACCCTGATTTAAAAATTAATCATGTTCACCATGCGGGTAATAGCTCAGGAGTTGTTGATGGTGCTGCGGCTCTACTTCTTGCTTCACCTAACTATGCTAAAGCTAACGGCATGAAGCCACGCGCACGCATAAAAGCTATGGCAAATATGGGCGATTCACCAACCCTTATGCTAAATGCACCAGTTCCTGCAGCAAAGAAAGTTTTAGAAAAAGCAAATTTAACAATTGATGATATTGATCTTTTTGAAGTTAATGAAGCTTTTTCAGTTGTTACAGAAAAATTTATTCGAGACCTTAATATTGATAGAGATAAGATTAATGTTAATGGTGGTGCTATGGCTCTTGGACATCCTATTGGGGCAACTGGTTCTATATTAGTAGGTACAGTATTAGATGAGTTAGAAAGAAGAGATCTTCAATTTGGCTTAGTTACTATGTGTGCTGCAGGTGGAATGGCTCCAGCAGTGATAATTGAAAGAGTTTAGATTTAAATATCTTTTTTAATTCTTTAGGTAAATTTCTCCTAATTTTTAAACTTGAGCTTAAAGAGTAACTAAGATTAGAGGGTCTAAAATGTCATCAGTAGAAAGTTTACAAAAGAAAATACCACTTAATAATCAAATAGGTTTGATTGGCTTACTTTTATGTGCCTTTTCATCACCGCTCATAATGCCTCTTAATATTATTGCAATTTCTGAAAAATTTATTAGCGCTACTAATGGTCAAATAGGCTTAATAGCAACATTTGAAACCTTATTTATCTCGATTTCATCAATTACTCTTTCAAGATTTGTAAATAAGCTTAATAGAAAGAAAATATTTTTTGTGGCCTCCCTTTTTGTAATGGCTGGTAATTTTTTAACAATTTTTGCTCCAGAATTAAATTATGTAATTCTTTCTAGAATGATATCAGGATTAGGTTCTGGTGCTATTGTTGCTACTGTAGTTGCTACTATAGCAAGAGGCTCTAATGGCCAAATGACTTTTGCCTTATTAAATTCAGGTGTTGGAGTTATGGGAATTTTATTACCTTTCTTACTTCCTATTATAATCGCATCCAATGGAATGGAAGGAGCATATTCTCTTCATTTTTTAATCTCGTTATTTACTTTCTTATTTTTATATCTGATTAAATTAGAGGACGGTGAAAATGATGAAATAAACTCTATGGAGTCTTATAAAGGTTTTACTGGCTGGATTGCTATGTTTGGAACATCATTAGTATTTTTAGCCCATGCCGGTATATTTTCTTTCTCTGCAAAAATCGGAGCTGGCTTAGGGATTTCTGTAACACAAATAGGTTATATTTTTATGTCAGGTGGTGTTTTAACAATATTTGGACCGCTAGTTGCTGGCTTTGTAGGTCAGAGGTTTGGAAGTTTAGCTCCATGTCTTTTGTTGATTATTGTTTTATTGGTTACAGGTGTAATTATACCTAATGTGACATCACCTATAATTTTCTATATTGCAGTTCCTATTTGTGGAATGATTCCAATGATTATGACGCCATTTTATCTTGGGGCAATGGCAAAATTAGATCCTACAGGTGGTTTAGCAGCTGCTCATCCAGCTTTCTCTACCATGGGTGGTGCCGCAGGCCCTGTTGTGATGGGTTATGTGTCAGATTGGCAAGGTTTTACTGGAATTGGTTGGGTAGTTTTAATAACAATATTAATGGGTATTCCACTGATCTCAATAGCACTAATGGAAGCCGATAAAAAATAATCTTTATTTATTTAGTAATTGAAAATCTTTAAAAGATATTGTGAAATAGCCTTTTAGGTTTGGAGGAAAAAAATGTCACGGATTAAAAAATTAGATTTAGATGAT
>JABIEF010000016.1 GCA_018651345.1 Rhodobiaceae bacterium | reverse complement strand
GTCAGGAATAGCGGTCATTACACCACTTTGCATGATGGCTCTCCATCTATAATAATCAGGCTTTATATACTTTGAAGATGTTAAAGCGATGGTCGCATTATACTTAATCCAATCAAAATCCTGATTCAGACTCATTATGTTTGTAAAAATGGAGGAGCTATTTTTACCTAAATCGGTATCCCAATATTGATTACCAGATTCGCTTTTTATCGTTCGCTTGTTGTAGATGCCATTATTGTCTTTCTGATTGTAGAATGAGTTTGCTATGATTTTGCCATATGGAAGTTTATAATCCAGAAACAAAACGCCACCATTTCTTGTTCGAGTGACATTTTCCTCAACAAGACCAATACCGCTAACCTCTATTACTCTTCCTTTCGTTGGATGTTCTGTTTGAGTATACTTCCCAGAAAACTTGTCTGCACTTCTATCATATTCTTCAGAGTGGACTGAAGCGACTACCCCAAGTTTTTCTTGCAAGAACCTATTGCTATAAGAAATGTTATAGTCATAATTCCCATAGACATCCCTATACTGGCTATAACCACCCTTAAGAGAGATATCAAAAGATGCTTCAGGTTTTGCTTCGGTTAGCTTTAGATCAATAGTGCCTCCAAACGAATTTGCGTCTTTATCTGGTAAAGCAGCTTTAATCACTTCAATACCGTTCAGCATATTCGAGGATATCAGCGAAAGATCAACACTACGATCATTTGCCCCTGTGGCGGGAATCGTCACACCATTAACTGTTACCGTATTGTATTTTGGTGATATACCTCTTATCGTAACCTTGGTAGCCTCACCACCAGACCTTTTGATTGCTACACCAGGCAGTCTACCAACTGACTCCGCTGCATTAGCATCTGGAAGTTCCTTAATTTGACTTTCATCTACAATATTCGTAATAGTCTTAGATGATAATTGCTTATTTATAGCAGACCACTCTCCACTGGCTTGAGCGGCAACAACTACCTCCTCACCCTCAAGAACTTCTCCATAGGCCAATTTAAAATTAATATTTATAGGCTCTTCACCTGTTAATACAATAGTGGAATCTAATTTCCCATAACCGAGGTAAGTTACTCTAAAGGTGTAAGTACCGGGAGGTACATTTGAAATAGTATAACTTCCATCTTCATTCGTAGCAGCACCCATGTTTGTACCTACTATAGCAATGTTTGCCCAAGATAATTCTTTTCCAGTACTCACATCCCTTACCTCGCCTGAGATGCCAACGTTTACTTGCTGCATGTAAATAACATTTGGCAAGGATAGTAGAGCAAACAATAAAAGCGATAGCCTAGGATAATATTCGCTATTACGGTAGATCATTTAAACACTTTGTTTATATAAACACATATTATCATATTATACACCCTTAGTTTCGAATGAAGATAAGTGAAAGTCAAGTACTATTTACTTCTATGATTTCTTATTTATACTAATTAGATTACTTTTAACCATTAAATAAAATTATTGAAATTTTTACCATTGTATTTTGATTTTGCAGCATTTAACAAATAGACAAGAAAAAATATTAGACATCATCAGAGAAAATAAAATTATTAAGGTAGATATTTTATCTTCTAGTTTTAATGTTTCTGAGCAGTCAATTAGAAAAGATTTAAACGAAATCTGTGGGAGAGGATTAGCCGCAAGAACCCATGGTGGAGCAAGGTTAATAAATGCTATATCTAATCCGACTTACGAACAGAAAAGATTAACATCAAAAGACGAAAAATGGGAAATAGCAAGAGTAACAGCTTCTTTAATTCCAGATAATTCTTCCATCATGCTCATATCCGGAACAACTACTGAAAATGTAGCCAGAGCACTTTATAATCATGAAAACCTAGTGATTGTTTCAAATAATCTTAACATTGCAAATGTTCTGTTTGGATCTAAAGCAAAAGAAATAATAATTACGGGCGGAACTGTTCGAGAGTCTGATGGAGAATTAATTGGAGAGAATACGGTGAGCAAAATATCTCAATTTAAAGCAGATTATGGGATAATTGGTGCACCTGCTTTTGAAAATGGTGGAGCGTTACTTGATATTAATGAAAGAGCCGTTTCAATTGCGCGAGCCATTTTAAAGCATGCTCAAAAAAAGATTTTTGTTTGTGATAGTTCTAAACTCCTAAAGACAGCACCGCATGTAATCTGTAATATTTCTGATATTGATATATTTATTACAGACCAAGAACCTCCAAAAGTTTTTAGAGAAATTTGTGAAAAGAGTAATACAGAGATAATAATTGCAAATCGTAATTTTTTAAAATCAATGTGAGATCTACAAATTCAATATTTATATATGAAAATTTTGCCCCACCTTCAATTCATTTTGTACATATTTTAGCTATCCTTCATGTTGCTATTATATTAGTCTAAAGGGTGGGGTAATTTTTTGAAAGTTGTTGTAATAGGTGGAGGAATTAATGGACTTTGCTGTGCCTGGCAACTAGCTTTAAATAATATATCGGTATCACTACTAGAAAAAGGCAGCCTAATGAGTCAGACTAGTAGATCTTCATCAAAATTATTACATGGAGGACTAAGGTACTTAGAAAATTTTGAATTTAATTTAGTTTATGAATCTCTAAAAGAACGTAATTGGTGGTTAGAAAATGTTCCTGATTTGACCAATGAGCTACACATGATTCTACCAATTTATGAAAATGGTCCTAGAAACAGGTGGATAATTAAACTAGGACTCTTTTTCTATGACATTGTTTCAGGAGGATACAATATATCAAAGCATAAATGGATATCAAAAGAAGAACTCGCTATTCTATCTCCTGATTTGAATACAAAAGGCTTAATTGGAGGATTTCAGTTTTCTGATGGTCAAATGGATGACTACAAACTAGGTATGTGGGTTGCAGAACAAGCTGAAAATGATGGGGTAAAAATTATGAATGATACAACCGTTGAAAAAATTGACTTAGATGGGAATATCACTTTTAATGGCGAAGAAAAAAAATACGATTATATTATTAATGCATGTGGACCATGGGCATCCGAATTACTAAATAATTCAGGATTTAAAGGTAAATACAAATTAGACCTTATTAGAGGAAGCCATATTATTTTTAAAGGTGAGCCGAGTCAACCATACTTTTTGCAGGCAGAAAAGGATGGACGTATCTTTTTTGTATTACCGTACAATGGAAACACATTAGTTGGGACGACCGAAGTGCGGCAAAATTTGAACAATCCAATTGCACCATCAGATAAAGAGATTGCTTACTTGCTTCATGAGTATAATAACTATTTTCTGAACCAAAAAACGACTACGGATATTATAGAAAAGTTTGCTGGTGTTAGACCACTAATTTCTTCTTCAAGTAATCCAAAAAATATTAAACGAGAATATAAAATAGAAACAATGGGTAAAATAATCAACATATATGGTGGGAAATGGACAACATCAATGCTACTAGGGCGAAAAGTAGTAAAAAAAATATTAGCCTAATTATCAGTTTTGAACTTTAAATATAAAAAGTATAGATTGCATAATAATTAGTGAAAACCAGAACTTACTATATTGTATAAAAATATTAATCTATTTAATTGGAGAGGACAATAATGAGTAACAATAATAAATTAACTTTAATTGAAAAGATTTCTTATGGATCTGGTGATTTTGCGTCATCAATATTTTGGTCATTGTTCTCCATGTTTCTTCTTTTCTTTTATACAGATGTTTTTGGTATATCAGCAGCGGCAGCAGGTACGATGTTCTTGGTCACAAGATTGTGGGACGCCGTGAATGACCCGCTAATGGGAATGCTCGGAGATAGGACAAAAACAAAATGGGGTAAATTTAGACCTTATCTGTTATTTATTGCTCTACCCTTTGCAATTATAGGGATTTTAACTTTCTCCACACCCGATATGAGCAGCTCTAATAAGCTTATATATGCATACGTTACTTACACATTGATGATGATGGTTTATACCGCTATTAATGTACCATATGCTTCGTTGCTAGGTGTTATGACAAAAGATTCTAAAGAACGAACCTCATTAGCCTCTTTTCGATTTCTTGGAGGTTTTGCTGGAGGTCTATTTGTAACCGCGACAGCAAATTCTTTAATAGATTATTTTAGCGCGGATGCAAATATGGAAACTGGCTACAGAAATACAGTTGCTATCTACGCTATTGTTGCAGCAATCTTTTTCATTTTTACTTTTTTGGGTACAAAAGAAAGGCTGGATCCAGAAGAAGTAGAAAAGTCCTCTTTTAAAGAGGATTTACAAGACTTATTGCGAAATAAACCATGGTTTATTATGCTTGGAGCTACAATATCTATATTGGTCTGTAGTTCTTTAAAAGGAAATGCTATTCTCTACTACTTTAAATATTATGTTGGAACTCAAAATGTTATATTTTTTGGAGAATTAGAACACGGAGCTTTATCTACAGCGTTCATGACAAGCGGCCAGATAGCTTCCATATTGGGAGTCATTTTAGCTATTCCAGTAGCTGGAAGAATTGGTAAAAAAAATACGTTCATTTTATCCGGACTTGTTTGCGCCTTTTTATCTATGCTCTTCTTTTTTATTCCAAACGATCAGATTGTATTTATGTTTTTAATTAACCAATTCATTGGTATGAGCTCTTCCATAGTATTTCCCCTGATTTGGTCAATTTATGGAGATATCTCTGATTATTCTGAATGGAAAACAGGCCGTAGAGCTACGGGATTAATTTTCTCTTCTTCTTCTATGTCTCAAAAATTGGGCTGGACAATAGGAGGCGCAATAAGTGGCTGGACTTTATCAGCCTTTGGATTTATAGCAAATGAAGTTCAAACAGATGAGTCTATTATGGGAATCCGGCTCATGATAACTTTTTTTGCTGCAGCCGGAGCTCTTTTATCAGTTGCATTTATGTATTACTACCCATTAAGTGAAAAATATATTAGCGAAATTAAAGAAGAGTTGGAAAAAAATCGAATTAAGACAAAGTCTAACTAAATTTTAAGTTGAATGTTTTACTTTTCTTTTTCTACCCAGCTTTTTGCCCGCTGGACTGCTTTTTGCCAATTTTTCTTGATCGAATGAAGGTCTATTTTTGATGGAATAAATTTCTTTTCTGCTCCCCAGAGCGATTGTATCTCTTCAATATTTTTCCAATATCCGACACTTAACCCTGCAAGAAAAGCTACTCCTTGTGCTGTTGTTTCAATGATCTTCGGTCTTACAATTCTTAACCCAGCTATATCAGATTGTATTTGAATGAGTAGATCATTCGCTGACGCGCCACCATCAACTCTAAGTTCTTTTATTTTAATATTAGAATCCAGAGACATAGTTTCAATTACGTCCATACTTTGTAAAGCAAGTGCTTCTAGCGCAGCCCTAGCAATATGTCCTTTTTTTGTGCCACGTGTTAATCCAATAATTAATCCAGTACCAAATTGGTCCCAATGAGGAGCACCAAGGCCCACAAAGCCCGGTACAAAATAGACGCCGCCATT
>JABIEF010000015.1 GCA_018651345.1 Rhodobiaceae bacterium | reverse complement strand
TAGAGAAGAAAGAATAAAAGATGGCAGTTAAAATAATTACACCTTATGTGTATGATAATGAGATAGCAGAACATAAAGATAAATTTTGGGATCTTGATATATATTACGAAAAAGATACCGCTGGAATCGGCTCTGATTTAATGTATCAAAAAATGTGGAATCAGTTTCCTGAACACGATATTTTTATACTTCATGCAGATATGCACCCATTTAAAGATGGGTGGTGGGAAGAAATGTTAACATATGTAGATAAATATCCAGAAGCAGGAATGTTAGGTTTATTACTATTATATCCTTTACAAAATAATAATTACGAACACTATATTCAATGTGCTGGAGGTAAATTTACGGATGGAAAACCAGATCATTTTGGTAGTGGTTTAATAGTTGAAAATAAATCTCAATTTAAAGAAGATCTAGAACTTGATGATGGAAGATATACAACAGTCAGAGAAGTAGCATGGACAACATTTGGGGGATGTTATCTAAGACGTAGCTTCCTTAATACTGTAGGAGATTTTAGTCCAGAATATGAATGGACATATAATAGAGATGTTGATTATTGTTTGAAAGCAAGAGAAGCAGGAGAACATATATATCAAATACCTGTTAGGCTATTACACCATGAATCAAGAGATAATAAAAGAATAAAAGATCAATCTAAAGCTGATATGGAAAGTAGAAACTTACAAACATTACTGGCGAAATGGGCAAATTCAAAATTTTATAAAACGCTGGACAAAGAGATAAAAAGTGGATAAAGTATACATAACGAAACAAGAAATGTACGATGGCATTGAGAAAGAAGCTAAAAAATTAAAATCAGGTGATAGTGGTCCTATATTAGCTATATTATTATGGATATGGATTTTATGGGCATTAGTATTTTTAGTAATTCCTGCTTTTATATCATTAGTATTACTATTTGTAATATATGCACCGTTCTTTATTGTAGATAAAAAAATTCTTAAAAGGAGAAATAATGGGTAAGTTAAATGAAGCATGGGTAAATGCAGCGTTTCAAGAAGCAGATTTGTCTAATTCTAAATTAGATAAATTTCATAATAAAATATATGGGGCAGCATCTCCTAGACTACTGGCATTAATTAATAATTTATGTGCTGCAGATAATGTAAATTATCTTGACTTAGGATCTTATAGAGGTGCTACATTGTTAGCAGCTACTATGGGAAACCCTACTGCTACTGCTGTTGGCGTAGAAAACTATAGTTATGAACAAACAGAAATACGTCCAAACGAACCTGATGGGCCTGGAGGTATTTGGGAGGGTATGAAAAATGAACTATCATACCATATTAATCGACACAATAAAGAAACACCAGATATTAATCCTGAAGCAACTACCTTAGTAGAAGGTGATTTTGCAGAAGTAGATTATTCTAAATTTCCTAAATTTAATCTATGTTTTATGGACATTTTCCCAAATAGTCCTGACACTTATGATACTTTTTTTGAAAAAGTATTACCCCATTTATCACATGAGTCAGTAGTTATATTTGCAGGAGTATCTGATCAAGACAAAATGGAAATAATTAATAAAGCATTACTAAGACATCAAGATAAATTTACAGAACAATATGAAGTTATAAGAATAACTCATAGTATGGCTAATCACAAACATTATTATAACGGTATTAGACTTATGGGATTAAAAAAGAAACTTATATCAACAGTAAAAAAAGCTGTCACGCCTAAAAAAGTTGCAACACCTAAAAAAGAGGCTTAGATGAAAAAGAAATCAGTAATAAGTTTAATAAGCTATGATGCAGCTTATTTACCAGAAAGTGTTTCTAAGTATTATAATTATGTAGATGAAATTATTTTAGGTCTTGATAAGAATAGAACTACATGGAGTGGTAATAGTTTTTCTTTTGATGAAAAACAATTATGGGCAGATTTAAGTGCTATTGATGGAGATTCTAAAATTTCTATTATAGAAGAAGATTTTGTAAAAAGTAAAGTAGCTATTGAAAATGATAACTACGAGAGAAATTTTCTTAAATCACAATGTACTAATGAATGGATTTTTAGTATAGATGCAGATGAATACTTAGTTAATGCAAAAGACTTTTTTTATAATTATTGTCCTCTTGTAGAGCGTTATTATAATAAAGTAGATATTTGTATGACATGGGCTACTCCTTATAAAACTATTGATGATACTACCTTAGTTATTGCTAATGAAGATGGAACACCTTTTTTTGGAGAAAATCAAGGTATGGCAACTTCAAATGATAGTACTTTTACTTATGCCCGCTGGACAGATAAAAGTGCTGCAGGTGTAAATAGAATAATGTCTCCTTTAGTAGCTATACATTGGAGTCTGTGTAGAGACAGAGATGCACTACATGAGAAGATTAATAATATAGGACATTCTGATCTGGTTGAAAATGATCCTTTTTATCAGATCTGGGATCAAGTAACTATGGATAATTATCATGAGTTACATAATTTTAAATCATCAGGACTTGGTGAAGCCCAATGGCCTATACTTAGAGCTGTAGATAATAATGCAGTAACAAACTATATAGAGCAACACTTAGATAGAGCATACTAATATGATTATTGATTTTGTAGGAAAATTCTATGATAACCACTCGCTTTCTATTATTAATAGAAATTTAGTTATTCAACTTACTACTATTTATCCCGATTGGGAAATATCTATTACACCTTTAGATAGTTATGATCCTGAATATAAAATAG
>JABIEF010000014.1 GCA_018651345.1 Rhodobiaceae bacterium | reverse complement strand
CGTTGCACTTCCACCAGCACCGCCAAACTCTTCTGGAATAATCAATCCAATCCAACCTGCATCACACAGTGCTTTATAAGCTTCATATGGAGGAACGCCATCTTTATCACATTTCTCAACATACTCAGGTGGACATACTTTCTCTAATAAATCTCTTATGTGAGATCTCATTTCATTCTGATCTTGCGTAAACGAAAAATCCATTATCTTACTCTACCTTTGTTATTAAATTGTTTTAAAATTATTTATTATCTTTATCTTTCGTCCATTCTTGATAATTTAATCTTTTTAGTTGAAAGATATCGGAAATACTAGCATACATATTACCAAATAATCTAGCGATTGGCTGATATTTTTCAATATTAATATAAGTCTTATCAACATCCACGACATCAGATGTTGTTGTGATATTAACGACCTCTCCAAGAGTTATATTTCTATCAACTCCTAATGGAGTAATTGAATGCAATTTACATTCTAGCGCTACAAGGCTTTCTTTGATTGACGGTGTTGCAATTACATGAGATTTTCTTAGTGTAAAATTTGCTTCTTCAATTTCACTAATTTCAGGAGGAAAATTTACACAAGATATATTCATTTGCTCTGCAATATCCTTGGTAACCATATGAACAACAAATTCTCTGGTATAATCAATATTTGTTGCTGTATCTTTCATACCACCGTCTGGTCTAGAATTAATTCCTAACGCAACAATTGTTGGTTGATCGGAAAAAACATTAAAAAAGGAAAAAGGAGCAGCATTTACTATACCACTTTCTGATATGGTAGTAACAAGTGCGATGGGCCGCGGTATAACCAATCCGCACATCAATTTATACCTATCTGGTCTAGTTAAATCATCAGGATTTATATTAATTAAAGTCATTACTTTTACCCAAACATTAGAGCTTTATCGGCACACCTTCTTTGGCTGATCGATCTGCAGCCATTGTTAATGCTAATATCTGCCTAGCCTCTTTGCCAGTTGTTAAACCAACACCACCAATACCTAAAGTATGGCGAATGAAGGCATCAGTTTCTTCTTTCATTGGACCAAAGAATTCACCTAATACAAAATCACCAGGCATAGCTGATCCTAAAAAAGCAACACTTACTTCATGTTGAGGTGTGTATGGGCATGGTATCGGTTCATTTGGAACAAGCACAACATCTCTGTGAGCATCATCTATGCTGAGACAGCCTGTTGTTCCTTGGAGATCGATTTCCATAGTTGCTGTATATGCAGGCCAATGTCTTGGTTGCAACCAACTCGTACCCAAAGAAACGACCGCACCATCATCAAAGGTTACCAGCATCCATTGAAAATCATCCCGATTATATGGTTTAAAGACATTACTACCAGATTTTGCATAAACTTCGACTGGCGTCTTTCCTTCCATATACCATAACATTAAATCGACTAAATATGTTCCGGTATTTATAGATGGTGTTGTATTCGGTGATCGAGCAGCAACAGCTTCTCCTACAGCCCTGGTTACATAGATTTTTCCCATTGCAAATACAATATCACCAAGCTGACCTTTTCTAACCGCTTCTTTTGCTAATAAGAATTTTCTACGAAACCTTTGTGTGTAACCAACAAAAATCTCAGCACCGGTTTCTTCTGCTTTATTTAAAATCTTATCTGCTTCATTTAAGTCTAAAACAAAAGGCTTTTCGATTAAAACAGATTTACCTAGTTCTGCAGCGAGCATTGCAGCTTCGTAATGGTTTTCTTCATCTGTAGATATAATTACAGCACCCACTCTATCATCAAGAATTGCTTTTCTGTAATCATTTGTTGCAACATCAGCTTTTATAGAATCAGCAACAGTATTTAATTTTGCCTCATTAATGTCACACATAGCTATGTAGTCAACTTGTGATATTTGTTGACAAGAATGCGCCCTTAGATTTCCTATTCCACCAGCACCAATAACAGCTACACCGGTTTCTTTTCTATTTGATTTCATATTACACCTTCATAAAATTACTTTTTAAATATATTTGAACTTTCACCAAAGCTATTAGAAAAAGTAAATTCAGTTATTGAATTTCTTTTTCTTGGTTCCAACTCTCTCTCGGCAAGTTCGTCGGGAAGGATTGCAGCTTCACCCTGGTAACCAAGACCAAATCCGCACACAACATCAACATCAGCGGGAATAGAATAGTCTGCAATAATTTTATCAATTAAAATACCTCCTGCTTGATGTAGGTATAAATTATGTTCAAGGGCTTGCAGTGAGAAATGCGCCATAGCCATGCCAGTATCGTAAAAATAAGTTCTATTTGGTTTCTCATTAGGCATTAATTTGTATGCACAAACAAAACCAATAACAGGTGCATTTTTTACCCATCGTTGATTTCTTTCATTGAAGCATGAAATTGCATTATCGTGCGCATCTTTATCTTCGCTCTTTGCTATAATAAATCTCCAAGGTTGTGAATTATTACAAGAAGCGGCCCATCTAGCAGCTTCAAATAAGCTCATAAGTGTAGTATTTTCAACAGTTTTGCTGTTAAATGCTCTAGGACTCCATCTATCATTGATTAATGTATTTATTGGGTGTTCTGATAAAGCTGGTTTTTGTATTGGCATTTTTTCTACCTTCTATTAATATAGGTTTTACATACATATTGTATATTGATAGATCTAATTTTAATGTATGACAATACCGAAGATAAAAAAAATTATAACTATTAGAATCAACAATGGGAATAAGTGAAATGAAACAGTTAGAAAAATTTGATTTTATTATTGTTGGAGCAGGTAGTGCGGGTTGCACGCTAGCCGCAAGATTAACTCAAAATAAGAAATATAATGTGTGCTTATTAGAAGCAGGTGGAAACGATACAAATCCATGGATACATGTCCCTATAGGTTATGCAAAGTTATTTAAAAACCCTAAAGTCAACTGGATGTACAAAACAAAAGAAGATGATGGTTGGATTCAAAGAAGCATGGCAGCTCCAAGGGGTAAGGTTCTTGGGGGGTCTAGTTCAATTAATGGTATGATCTATATAAGAGGACAAAAAGAGGATTATAATCACTGGAGGCAATTAGGTAATACTGGCTGGAGCTACGATGATATCTTGCCTTATTTTAAAAAAGCAGAAAAACAGGAAAGAGGTAAAAATGATTACCATGGTACTGATGGTACGCTTAATGTATCTGATCATAGGGACAACCATCCTCTTAGCGAAGCCTTTCTTAACGCCGCTGAATCGCAAGGCTATAAGAGGAATGATGATTTTAACGGAGAGGAACAGGAAGGCTTTGGTCCATACCAATGGACTACTGAAAACGGAAGACGGTGCAGCACTGCAGTAGCTTATTTAAAGAAAGCAAAAAAAAGATCAAATCTAACAATTATTTCAAATTCCCACGCAACTAAAATTATCTTTGATGGAAAAACTGCAATAGGCGTTGAATACATTAACCAGGGATCAGTGCAGCAAGTCTTTGCTAATAAGGAAGTTATATTATCACTTGGAGCTTTTAATTCACCTCAGCTACTTCAGTTATCAGGGGTTGGTCCAGCTGATTTATTAAAAAGACATAATATTGATATTATTGAAGATCTTCCGGGTGTTGGTTCAAATTTACAAGATCACATTAATGCACCCGTTATGTACAAGTTAAACAAACCTTTTACAGTTAACGATGTTTACAATAACCTGCACAGAAGAATTGGAGTTGGAATTGACTATCTTTTAAATAGAAAAGGTATGCTCTCAATGGGAGTCGCTTATGTAGGCGGTTTCTTCAAAACAAACGATAAAGTTGCTTCACCGGACATACAAAGCCTTGTTCTAATGTTTTCAACCACTGGAATTGGTGGTGAACCGCATAAGTACCCAGGAGTTACCGTTGTCTGTACACTGTTAAGACCTCAAAGTCGAGGATACGTTCATATTAAGTCTAACAATCCATTGGACCCCCCTGAAATCGCACCTAATTATCTATCGGAAGAAAGCGATAGATTAACCTTAGTAGATGCGATCAAAAAAATTCGTCTAGTATGCGAGGATAAAAACTTTTCAAAATATGTCGTAGAAGAAAAATATCCAGGTAAAGATATAAATACCGACGAATCTCTGTTAGAATATTTAAAAGAGATGTCTAGAACTAGTTATCATCCCGTTGGAACATGTAAAATGGGCCAAGATGATCTCTCCGTTGTTGACGAGACATTGAAAGTGAAAAACATTAAAGGTTTAAGAGTTGTTGATGCCTCAATAATGCCAACGCTGGTATCAGGAAATACCAATGCACCAACAATAATGATTGCAGAGAAAGCCTCTGAAATGATATTAGATAATTATAAATAATTCTTATAAAGGTAAACATTATGGACGATTTAAATGAATACTCATTTACCAAATTCTCGGTAGGACAATCTGTATCAAGATTTGAAGACCCTGTTCTACTAAAAGGAGAGAGCACATTTACAGATGATTATAAAAGCGATGACTTTTATAACAGCTTTATGTTTAGATCTCCTTATGCACACGCTAAGATTCTTAATATTGACATTGAAGATGCAAAAAAATCAGAAGGTGTTATCAAAATCCTTACCTATAAAGACCTTGAAAAAGAAAATGTTGGACCAATACCATGCCTTACAGCTGATAAATTAAAAAGTAAAGACGGCACCCCTATTGTTGTACCTCCGCTTATGGCGCTTGCAAAAGAAAAAATTGTTTATGTTGGACAACCAATTGCTTTTGTAATTGCAAATACTATAAATAATGCAAAAAATGCTGCTGAAAAAATCATATTGGATATAGAGGAACTTGATGTAATAGTGGATCCGCGAGAGGCTATAAAAGAAAATATTGCAACCATACATCCTGAAGCAAAAAATAATATTGCAGTTGACTGGGAATACGGAGACGAATCTAAAATAGATAAAATCATTGAAAACGCATTTCATACTACAACACTAGACCTTAGAAATAGCAGATTAATCGTTGCTCCAATGGAACCCCGAGCCTGTTTTGCAAAATATGATAACGATAAAGATGAATATGAACTTCATGCCCCTTCTCAAGGTTTATTTGGCTTTAGTAATATATTAGCTGGACCAATATTAAATATTCCTAAAGAGAAATTACATGTACTGACTCATAGTGTTGGCGGATCATTTGGCATGAAATCTAGTCCTTATCCAGAATATATAGCAGCTTTAATTGGATCCAAGATAACTGGAAAGAGTGTAAAATGGAAAGATACTCGTACCGATTCATTTATTTCGGATACACATGGTAGAGATTCATGGGCAACTGCTACTCTGGCATTTAACGAAAAAAAAGAAATGATTGCAGGAAAAATCAATGTAGTTGCTAATTGTGGTGCATTCTTAGGATTAATGGGTCCAATGGCACAATCTGCTAACATTAAAAATAATTTTCCAGGGGCATATAATCTACCAGAACTATATGTAAATACTATTGCGGCATTTACAAATACAACACCAATTGGAGCATATCGGGGAGCAGGAAGGCCTGAAGGTGTTTATATAATGGAACGCTTAATACAAAAAGCGTCAACAGAAATGTCAATAGATCCCGTTGAGCTAAGAAGAATAAATCTTATAAAGAAAACCATGTTCCCCTATAATTCTGTTTCAGGTTTAACTTATGATAGCGGTGATTTTAATAATGTTCTCGATGATGCTTTAATCACATCAGAATGGAATACTTATGAAAAAAGATCTGCTGAATCAAAAAAGAATGGCCTTCTAAGGGGTCGAGCATTGTCCTATTACTTAGAGGTTACGGCACCGAGTGCTAAGGAAATGGGAAGGATTAGATTTGACGACAATAATCAGGTTACCTTAGTAAGCGGTAATCTTGATTATGGTCAAGGACATTTAACCTCATTCTCTCAAATTGTATCGGATAAATTAGGTATTCCAATGGAAAATTTTAAATTAATTCAGGGTGATAGTCGTGAATTAACTGCTGGTGCCGGAACCGGTGGATCTAGGACAGCTATTGGTGGCGGCACATTATTATTAAAAGCTAGTCATATCGTTATAGAAAATGGCAAAAAAATTATTTCACATCTACACAATACTGATTCTAATAATGTTGAGTTTAATGATGGTAATTTTGAAATACCTGGAACAAATCATAAAATAAGCGTTTTAGATTTAAGCAATGAAGTGAAGCGTTTATCTAAAAATAAAGAAATACCAGAGCATTTGCCACAATCCCTTGATGGGGAGTTAGCCGAAGATACTCCGCCTCAATCATTTCCAAACGGATGTCATGTATCTGAAGTTGAAATAAATCCAAATACGGGAGTTGTAAAATTAGTAAGACATATTGCTGTTAATGATTTTGGAAATTTAATTAATCCAATGCTTGTTGAAGGACAAGTTCTAGGGGGTGTTATTCAAGCTCAAGGGCAGATAATGATG
>JABIEF010000013.1 GCA_018651345.1 Rhodobiaceae bacterium | reverse complement strand
TGCAATACCCTAAGTAATCTAGTTTGCGCCTCCAATGGCATGTCACCAATTTCATCAAGAAATAAAGTTCCATTATGCGCTAATTCAAATTTTCCAATACTTTTATTTATTGCTCCAGTAAAAGATCCTTTTTCATGACCAAATAATTCTGATTCAATTAAATCCTTTGGGATGGCTGCCATATTTATAGCTACGAAGTTACCATTTTTTCTTTTCCCAAAATCATGCAATGCTTTTGCAATCAATTCTTTGCCTGTACCCGATTCACCGGTTATCATAACAGTTAAGTCTGTTTGTGTTAGCTTTGCCATTGTTTTGTATATCTCTTGCATAGCATCCGACCTTCCGACTAATGGAATAATTTCCTGCTCTACAAGTTGGGTGTTTTTATTTTTTTTGGTTGTTTTTTCACTTATCGCTCTATTAACTATGTTTAAAAGTTCATTTAGGTCAAAAGGTTTTGGCAAATACTCAAATGCTCCTTTTTCTGCGGCAGTAATTGCAGTCATTAGAGTATTTTTTGCACTCATTGTAATTATTGGGAGATCAGGTTTTAAAGTTTTAATTTTGGGTATCAGATTAAAAACATTTTCGTCCGGCATAACAATATCGGTAATTATAACATCAACTTTATCTTTATTAATAATATCCCATAAGCTAGCAGCATTAGATGCAAGTCTAACGTCGTAGCCTGCCCTATTTAAGGCATGATTAAGTACAGTCCTAATAGCTGTATCATCATCTGCTACTAATATTAATCCTTTAGTCATATCACTTCTCCAATTGTATTAGTATAAATAGGTAATAAGATCTCAACTTTTGTTCCAGATGGCGATGAATTGAATTCAATAATGCCATCGTGATCTTGTATTATTTTCATAGCTATTGCTAAACCAAGTCCGGAACCATTTGTTTTGTTGGTAACAAAAGGTTCATAAAAATTATCTATAATAGAATTAGGTATACCAGGGCCATTGTCCTCAATACTAACGCATAGCGATATATTTATTTTTTCACTACTAGAAGGTAGGGCAATTCTCATACCTGAGAGAAACGCAGTTCTTAATATAATTTCTCCAGATATATTATTTTTAATAATAGCCTCTGTACTATTTTTTATAAGATTTAAAAAAACCTGTATTAATTGATCTTTATTTGCCTCAATGCAAGGTAAAGATGGATCAAATATATCTATAAATTTTACATCTTTTGAAAAACCATTTTCTGCAATTCTCTTTACTTTATTTAAAACAGAGTGAATATTAATTGTTTCTTTTTTTAATGTTCTTTCATCAGTAAATACTTCCATACTGTCTACTAATTTTGTAATTCTATCAGTTTCGTCACATATAAGATCGGTTAGTAATGAATCTTCTTCCTTTGCATTATCTCCTAATAATTGAGCTGCACCTCTTATTCCAGAGAGTGGGTTCTTTATTTCATGAGCTAACAATGAAGATAAACCAACTATAGTTTTAGTAGAACCCATTTTAAGATACTGTTTATCAAATTTAACAGCTATATCCCTTTCAATAAGTAATATCATTATATATGGGTCGTTGTTTTCAACATAGGTAGTTTGTATATCTAGAGCTTTAAGTACTTTATTATTTATTGTATTGATTTTTACAGAATATTCATTGATTGATATTTTTTTGCTCTGCACTTGATTGATAAGATTTATTAACGGACTAGAAAACGGTAAAAATGCATCAATTTTATTTTTCTCTAATATTACACTGCTTGCCCCAAAAAATATTTCAGCAGCATTATTGCTAATTACAATATTATTCTCTTTATCAACGAATAATAGCGGATGATTTATTGAACGGAGAAGTAAGTCAATACTGATATTATTTTTTTGAGTAAATTTTTTAACCATTTAAATATATCTCATTGTTACTTAAAAGATATGATTTAATCATAGACTTTACTTTTATTGGATTTGTTTGTTTATATATTTCGGACAGAAAAACTTTAACATCATGTGTAGTGTTTAATTTTGATATATACCAAGATATATGTTTACGTGAGATTCTATTCCCTCGTTCAATACCATAACAGGATAACAACATTTCGTAGTGAGTGATTATTGTATTGCAGATAGTATTCAAGGGTTGATCTTCTTGTTTTATGTTGTCATTTATATACGACTGAATCTGCCCAGGTAACCATGGTGCACCTAAGGCTGCTCTTCCGATCATAACGCCATCTGCTTTTGTTATGCGGAGACACTCTTTTGCACTATCTATTGAAGAAATATCGCCATTTGCAATTAGCGGTACCTTGATATTGTCTTTGATCTTTGAAATATAACTCCAATCAGCAAGACCGTTATAAAATTGATCCCTAGTTCTTCCATGAACCGTTAACATTGACATACCAGAAGATTCTAAATCCTTTGATAATGGAATAACATTCATATTATCTTTATCCCACCCAAGACGCATTTTAACAGTTATGGGAACATTTATTTTTTTTACCAATAACTCTATTATACTAACAGCTAGTTTTGGTTCTCTCATTAGAGATGCACCAGCATCACCACTGGTAACTTTCTTTGCAGGACATCCCATATTAATATCAATTACATCAGCACCATTATCTACAGATATTTTTGCAGCTTCAAGAATCTCATCCGGATTTCTTCCTAAAAGCTGTATTAGAAATGGAATATTGTTATTATCTGTATGTTTTTTTGCTCGTAGTAATGTTGATTTATCTTTTTTAATTAATTCTTTTGATGCAATCATTTCACAAATTAAATTAGGGTTACCGAATTTTGATGAAATCACCCTGAATGGATAATCAGTAATACCAGACATTGGAGCCAAGAAAACATTAGATATTGTTTTTGAACTATTAATCTTTATGCTACTCATTACAATAAAATGCCTATTATTTATACATATCTATTTATTGCCTTATTTTAATGCATTTGTAAATATATATTCTATAGTTTATTATAATAAATAAATTTTTTAATATCGGATAAATTTGTGACATTGTACGAAAACAAACTAATTAATGTAATTATTACTGCAGCAGGAAACAGTTCAAGGATAGCAAATAATCACAATATACCAAAACAATATATTAAGATAAATGGTAAATATATATTATTATATTCAATTGAAAAATTCTTTTTAAATAAAAATATTAATAGAATTTATTTATGTATAAATACAGATCACTACATATATTACAATGACTTAATTAATAGTATTAATAGTGATATTAAAGAGAAAATTATTATAATTAAAGGTTCTTTAACACGTCAACAAAGTGTTTATAATTGCTTAAAGATTATTAATAACGATAAAGACAACATACCTGATCTTATCTTTATACATGATGCAGCAAGACCAAATTTTGATGCTAATATTATTGATGACTTGCTGTCTAATTTAGAAAATAGAGATGGAGTTATACCTGTTGTACCAATATTTGATACAGTAAAAAGATTATCTAAAAATTCATCTATCTTCACAGAAAATAGAGATGAATTATTTTTATCACAAACACCTCAATTATTTAGTTTTCGAAAATTATTTAATGCACACCAATTGGCCATAAAAGATCATATTTATACAGATGACGCCGAAATATGCGAACACAATAATTTAATTATATATACAATTGATGGTAATATTGATAACTATAAAATCACAACTACAGATGATATAATTAAATTTGAATCCCTGATTAATGAAAGATTTGATATGAATTCAAGAGTTGGTTTGGGGTTTGATGTTCATAAATTCACTGACGGCAACAATATTAAACTGTGTGGAATAGATATTCCATTCCATAAATCGCTATTGGGTCACTCAGATGCAGATGTTGCACTACACGCTCTTACAGATGCAATATATGGCTCTATTGGTGACGGTGATATAGGGGAGCATTTCCCTCCTTCTGAAAAAAAATGGGCTAATTCTAATTCAGAAATTTTTCTTATTCATGCTTTAGATAAATTGAAATCAAGAAAAGCATTTATATCAAATATCGATATTGTTATTATCTGCGAAGAACCTTATCTTAGTAAATACAAACCACTGATGGTAAATAATTTATCTAAATTAGTTGGTATAGAGGATAATAAAATCTCTGTTAAAGCAACTACCACAGAAAATCTAGGTTTTACAGGAAGAAAAGAAGGCATTGCAGTACAATGTATAATATCAATTAATATACCTACATAGGAAATATTTATATGTTCGATGAAACAATAATTAGTAAAGTTAAAGACTTCATGGATTTGTGTGTTAAAAATAAAATATATATAGCTACGGCAGAATCTTGTACCGGCGGTCTTTTAGCTGCATATATTACTTCCTTACCAGGATCATCTTTAATATTTGATCGGGGATTTGTAACATATTCTAATGATGCTAAACACCGAATACTTAATATACCAATAGAAATGATAAATAAATATGGTGCTGTTTCTGAAGAAATTTGCACTGAAATGGTTAAAAAAACGCTACAGTATAGTGCTAACTTATCAATATCCATTACTGGCATAGCGGGGCCAACAGGAAGTGATGCTGTCAAACAGATAGGCTTAGTCTATGTTGCAACTAACTACAAAGGCAACATAATTTGTAGAAAATTTAATTTTGGAAATATTGGCAGAGATAATGTTAGAAATAAAACTATTTTAGAAGCTATAGACTTAGCTAAAACAAATATCTTGGCTTAAAAATATAACTCGTTTGCTCTTTTCTCAAATGCACTAACGTATTTATTAAAAACCTTACTAAACATAAGTGTTATTATCGGCGAAATCGGTGTATCCATTAACTCAAAATCAATAGTAAAATTTACTATACATCCGCCATCCTTATCTTTAAAAGACCAAGCATTATTTAAGTTTTTAAATAATCCATCATAATTATTTACTAAAATTATTTTATTTTTTCTATCTAAGATTACTTTTGATGTAAAATCTTCTTTTATTAAGCCAATACCAACAGTCATCCTTGCTATAATTATATTTTTTTTATTTTCTATACTTGTATTAGCAACAATGATTTCTTTACATGCTGGTACGAATTTAGGGTATTCTCTTATGTCACTAACAAGATCAAACATGAGTGATGCACTATGGTTAACTGCTTTTGTAACTGACTGTATTGGCATATTAACTTACACTTAAATTTCGCGATTGTTGCAGTAATTTAAAATGTTCGTCAGCATGGTAAGATGAACGTGTTAAAGGACTGGAAGAAACTAATAGAAATCCCTTTGATTTTGCTACTATTTCATAACCTTTAAATTCATCTGGATGTATGTAGGCCATAACTGGAGCATGTTTTTTTGTTGGTTGTAAATATTGACCTATAGTTAAGAAATCTACACCAGCTGATCTTAAATCATCCATAACTTGAAGAACTTCATTTCTTTTTTCGCCCAAACCAAGCATTAAACCTGATTTTGTAAATATCTTTGGATCTATTGACTTAACTTTATGTAAAAGGTTTAAGGAATGATAATAACGAGCACCTGGCCTAATTGTTAAATAATTAGATGGGACAGTTTCTAGATTATGATTAAAGACATCAGGGGATGCCCTTACAACCAGTTTATAAGCATTGTCTTTTCTAAGAAAATCTGGAGTTAAAACTTCTATAGTTGTTTTTGGTGATAATAGCTTAATCTTATTAATAACTTCAGCAAAGTGGGTTGCTCCGCCATCAGGCAAATCGTCCCTATCGACAGATGTTATAACAACATGTTTTAATTGAAGTTCATTCACAGCTATTGCAATATTAGTCGGTTCCGTTTGATCTAAACTTTTAGGTATCCCGGTTTTTACATTACAGAACGAACAAGCTCTTGTACAAGTATCACCCATTATCATCATAGTAGCATGTTTCTTTTCCCAACATTCGCTAATATTTGGGCATGCAGCCTCTTCACATACAGTAACTAATTTTAATCTATCGAGTGTATTTTTTGTAAAATTATAACCTTCTGATAATCTAGAACGAACCTTAATCCAGTCAGGTCTTTTAATTATCTCTACGTCTGGTTTTCCAACGTGTTGTGGTTGTCTTAAAGTTTTATCTTTAGAGGATATATTGTCTATAATATTGACCATTTAATACACCTCATTAATTTGTTAAAAATGAATCGATATATCATAAGCATTTAAAACAGCTTCATGTAGTGATTCAGAAAGCGTAGGATGAGGGAAAACCGTTGTTTTAATATCCTCTTCTGTACCCTCCATATTTTTAGCTATTGCGTATCCATGAATGAGTTCGGTTACACCATCTCCTATCATATGTGCGCCGAGTAATTCTCCTGTCTTTTCATCGTAAATAACCTTAACAAAACCACTTGTTGAACCAATAGCTTGAGCTTTACCATTAGCCATTAATGGAAATTTACCAACTTTAATATTGTAATTTTCAGATGCTATTTTTTCAGTCAGACCAATCGAAGCTATCTGCGGGGTTGAGTAAACGCAACCAGGTATATTGTTTTTATTTAAAGGGTGTAAATTTTCTAACCCACTTATCTTCTCGACACATATAACTGCTTCGTGTGAAGCTTTATGAGCCAACCATGGTGCGCCAGCGACATCCCCTATAGCATATATATTTTTAATATTTGTATTTGACCATTTATCTGTAATTATGTGACCATTTTCAGTCTTAATATCTATATTTTCTAAACCTAAATTATCAATATTTCCTATTATACCGATAGCAATAATGACTTTGTCTACTTCTATAGTATTAATTTTATTTTTTTTATCTTTAATTTTTAAAATTTCCTTACTGTCCTTACTGGAAATTTTTTGAACACTAGTTTGAGTATAAAATTTTATACCCAGATCAGAAAATTCTTTTTTAGCATGTTCAGATACTTCCTTATCTTCACTAGGTAATATATTATCAGCAATCTCAATAACACTGACATTTGAACCTAAAGCATTGTAAAAACTAGCGAATTCCATACCAATTGCACCAGAACCAATAATAGCAATATTTTTAGGCAGTTCTTCCGGAACCATCGCCTCCCTATAAGTCCAAATATTTTTACTTAGCTTTACATCTGGTAATAATTTAGCCCTTGCTCCTGTTGCAATAATTATATTATCTGACTTAATATCATATATATTACCGTTATTATTTACTTTAAGATGATTATTTGTAACAAAGGTTGCCGATCCTATTAAAAGATCTATTTTATTCTTTTTTAATAAATAACTTATACCATCCGATAGGGTTTTTGCAACGCCCCTTGATCGTTTAATAATCTTTTTAAAATCAATACTAACTTTATCTGCTTTAATTCCATAAAAATCTGAATGCTTTAACATTTGATATACTTCAGCTGATTTTAAAAGAGATTTAGTTGGAATACACCCCCAATTTAAACAAACTCCACCAAGACTTTCCTTCTCAACAATTGCGGTCTTAAGACCTAGCTGAGCAGATCGAATGGCAGCAACATATCCACCAGGACCAGAACCTATTATAACAACATCGTAATTATCATTCATAAAAAACTCCAAAATTTAAAATTTATAATAGTAGTAATGACGGATCTTCAATTAATTGTTTAAAATAACTAATAAATTTAGCTGCAACGGCACCATCAATCACTCTATGGTCAGAAGTCAATGTTACTGTCATAACATTATCAATTGCTAATGCGCCGTTAATAATAACTGGTCTTTCTTCAGCTATCCCAACAGATAATATAGAACTTTGAGGTTGATTAACAATCGAGTTAAAAGATTTTATTCCATAAGACGCTAAACTTGAGATAGAAAAATTTCCACCCTCATAATCAGATGATTTTAATTTTCTTTCCTTTGCAGTGTTTATTAAAATTTTCGACTCCACAGAAATTTCCTTTAAACCTTTTATTTCAACATTTCTAATTATTGGAGTTATTAAGCCGCCTTCAATAGCAACAGCAAAACCAATATCTGCAGTGTGATGTTTTAAAATAGAATTACCAGCCCAAGATGAATTAACTTCCGGCACCTCCAATAAACATTTTGAAGACGCTTTAACAATAAAGTCGTTAATAGATAACTTTATATCTTGATTAGATAATTCTTGATTCATTCGTGCTCTAATCTTATTTAAGCTACTAACGCTGCAATCTATATTTATACTATACTGTGGTATTTCGGATATCGTTTTTGTAAGCCTAGATGCTATAATCTCTCTCATTTTAGTTAGCGGCAAAACATCGTAATTCTTTGGATTGTAATAATCTACCGCATCATTAGAACTGGATAAATTAGATTTATCATTTTTGATATCATCATTTAATTTAGCCGTTGGATTTATAATATCTTTTTTAATAATTCTACCATAAGGACCAGTACCGGTTATTGTTTTGTAATCTATATTTTTTTCAATTGCTAAGCGTTTAGCTAGGGGACTAATTGTAATTTTTTCTTTATGAATTTTTTTACTAATATTTGAATTACTTTCAATACTAATGTCTTGATTATCATCTGAATCATCTAGTGATTTATTATCTTTATTTAAATCAGAATCCGGGTCAGAAAACTCTTTCAATGTTTCGGTATCTTGCTTTATAGAAGAAATACTTTTATTCGACTTGGTATTATAATTATCGAGATCTTCTTGTGTTTCTTCATCGGTAAGCATTAGTGCTATAACGGTGTTGACAAGAACATTCTCAGTACCAGATGGAATTAGTATCTTTCCTAAAATACCATCATCTATTGATTCAAACTCCATTGTTGCTTTATCTGTTTCTATTTCAGCAATAACATCGCCAGATTTTATAATATCACCCTCGTTTTTTAGCCATTTAGCTAGAGTACCATCTTCCATGGTAGGAGACAAAGCTGGCATGAATAATTCTAATGGCATTTAAAAACCTTTATTTTTATTAATTATAATATATTAAATAATCTTTTTTACTATATCAAGAATATCTTCAACTGTTGGTAGTGCGAGTTTTTCTAAATTTTCAGCATATGGCATTGGAACATCTTTACCTGTAACACGTAAGACAGGTGCGTCCAAATAATCAAAAGCTTCTTCCATTAGAATAGCTGTGATCTCTGAGCCAATTCCTGATTGAGACCAACCTTGTTCTACAATAACACATTTACTTGTTTTTTTGACAGAGCTTATAATTGTATCTTTATCAAGAGGTTTAAGTGTACGTAAATCAATCACCTCAGCATTAATGCCCTCTTTTAATAAAATTTCAGCAGCTTGTATTACAATTTTCATACCAATGCTAAAGGAAATAATTGTAATGTCTTCGCCGGCTTTAACTATATTAGCTTTACCAATCTCTATGATATCTTGGTCATCAATTTCAACCAAACCTTTATCATTATATAATATTTCATTTTCTAAAAAAATTACAGGATTTGGATTTCGTATAGCAGCCTTTAATAGACCCTTGGAATCATGAGCTGTGTATGGTGCTATAACAATTAACCCTGGTATATGTGAAAACCATGCCGAAAAATCTTGGCTATGTTGCGCTCCAACTCTTGCTGCAGCTCCATTTGGACCTCTAAAAACAATTTGGCTATTAATTTGCCCCCCGCCCATATATAAAGTTTTAGCTGCAGAATTGATAATATGGTCCATAGCTTGAAGAGCAAAGTTGAATGTCATGAACTCAACAATAGGCTTTAATCCAGTAAAAGAAGCGCCAATACTTATGCCTGCAAATCCATTTTCAGTTATAGGAGTGTCAATAACTCTATCTTGGCCAAACTCTTCTAATAATCCTTGCGTAACTTTATAGGCACCTTGATACTCACCTACCTCTTCACCGATAACAAAAACATCCTTATCAAGACGCATCTCCTCTGCCATTGCATCTCTAAGGGCTTCCCTTACACTAGTTTGGTTGTCGTTTGATGGTATTTTTTTTATCGATTTGGTATTTTCTGTTTCTTTTTTAATTGGTTTGACTTTGTTAGTAAAAAGCTTTCCTTTAAGTTCTTCGGTATCTTTACCGGTATTTAATTCTACATCTAATTCTATAATAGCTATAGGTGTTTTAATTTCTATATCCTCAGAACCTTCAGCAATTAATATCTCAGATATAACTCCGTCATACATAGATTCAACTTCCATGCCAGCTTTATCTGTTTCTATTTCAGCAATAATATCACCAGACTGAATATTATCGCCAACCTTAACAAGCCACTTGGTCAAGGAACCTGATTTCATACTTGGAGACATTGCTGGCATTAATATTTTTGTAGACACTTACTTAGACCTTATCTTTATTTAATATATATATCGTTCCACAATTCACTTGGATCAGGAAGTGGGCTATTTTCTGCAAAATCGGCAGCTTCTAATATTTGTTTTTTTACACTAATATCGATATCTTTGATTTCTTTTTCAGATAGAATCTTCTTTTTAAGAATTCTATTTTTAACACTTTCAATAGGATCAGATTGATCTCTGACCTCATTTACTTCATCTCTAGTTCTATACTGCGCAGGATCAGACATGGAATGCCCACGGTACCGATATGTTAGCATCTCTAGTATGTATGGGCCTCCACCATTTCTGGTTCTATCTACTATTCTTTTTCCAGCCTCTACTACGGCATTAATATCCATCCCATCAACTTGTTCACCTTCTATACCAAAGCTGAGACCTCTTTGGGATAAATCTGATTGCGCAGATGATCGCTGTATGCTTGTACCCATTGCGTACCTATTATTTTCGATTATGTATATGCAAGGTAAATTCCAAAGCTTAGCCATATTGAAACTTTCGTAGACCTGACCTTGATTTGCAGCACCATCACCAAAATATGTTAGAGTTACTCTATCATTTTTTCTGTACTTATTAGCAAAAGCTAAACCCGTACCTAAGGGAACAGATGCGCCGACAATACCGTGACCACCATAAAAATCCATTTCTTTTGAAAACATATGCATGGAGCCACCCTTACCTTTTGAGTAACCATCGCTTTTTCCGAAGAGTTCGGCCATTACACCTCGAGGGTCCATACCACATGCTATCATATGACCATGGTCTCTATATGTAGTTATAAGTTGATCGCCTTTTTCAATAGACATCTGCAAACCAACTACCACTGCTTCTTGGCCTATATATAAATGACAAAAACCACCAATTTTACCCATTCCATAAAGCTGCCCAGCTTTTTCTTCAAAACGTCTAATTTTTAGCATTTCAGTATAAGATGCAATCTCATCAGAATTACTAAGTTTTTTATTTATTTTCTTCGATTTAGTTTTAGTATTTATCATAGTTCACTTTTATATCAGTTTATTTAAATATATATATCAGACTTAATATTTTTTTATTAAACAAAAACAAAACGATCGTTCTAAAAACAATATAAATAATAAAAATTAATTATGATGTATAATAATATCTTCAGGATGTGCGTAATATAATATTTTTTTTGCCTGCTCTTCCAGCATATCAGAATCGAGATTATCTAGTAGGTATATATGGTGCTTTAATTTATTCTTTTCTAACCTTAATACTTCTAAATCTTCTTCTAAAGTCACCATCTGTGTATGTAACTTAGTATTTTTTGCGTAACCACTCTCGCTTATATAGCTATGATACGAGATGTATATAAAAAAAATTATAAAAACAGCGGGTATTAGTGATAGCAATAAATATTTTTTAAACTTTACATAAAACATAGTTTGAATCTTAATATGAAAGTAATTAAAAAATTATTAAATAAATTTGTCAAATACACTAATACCGGGGAATTTTGCTGAACCGCTTAGCTCTTCTTCAATTCTTAAAAGCTGATTATATTTTGCTGTTCTATCAGAACGTGATAGAGATCCTGTTTTAATTTGCCCACAATTTGTTGCTACAGCAAGATCAGCTATTGTGGTATCTTCAGTTTCTCCAGATCGATGAGATAATATACAATTATAACCTTCTTTTTGAGCTAATTTTATAGTTTCTAACGTTTCTGTTAAAGTGCCTATTTGATTTACCTTAATGAGAATTGAGTTCGCAATATTTCTATCGATGCCCTGCTTAAGTCTATCTTTATTTGTAACAAACAGATCATCTCCAACAAGCTGACATTTAGATCCTATGGATTTAGTTAAACTTGCCCATCCGTCCCAGTCATCTTCATCCATAGCATCTTCAATTGATATGATAGGATAATTTTTAATCAAATTATTGTAAAATGAAACCATATCAGAACTGGTGTAACCATCATTTGCATTTAGATAATATAGTTTATCTTTATAAAATTCGCTGGATGCAGCATCTATTGCTAATAGTATATCTTTCCCGGGCTGGTATCCCGCATCAGATATAGATTTCATAATAATATCTAACGCCTCTTCAGTTGTTTGTATGTTTGGCGCAAATCCACCTTCATCTCCAACTGATGTATTATAATTAGATTTTTTTAAATTACCTTTTAATACCTTAAAAATCTCAGCACCAATTCTTAAGCTTTCACTGAAAGAGGAGACATTAAATGGTATGATCATAAATTCTTGGATATTTATTGGGTTATCAGCATGCGCTCCACCATTTAATATATTCATCATAGGAACAGGCATTATTGATTCGACAGAGCTTGACAGATATTTATAGAGTGGCTGGTTATTAGAAGCTGCTGCAGCTTTTGCTACCGCGAGCGAAACTCCTAGTATTGCATTTGCACCTAAATTACTTTTATTTTTTGTACCATCAAGTTCAATTAAAATCTTATCTACTTTTATTTGATTCGTTGCATCGATTCCTATCAGAGCATCTTTAATAACCGAATTAATAGAACGAACTGCATTTTGAACTCCCATACCACTATACCTTATTCCACCATCTCTCAACTCAACAGCTTCATGTACGCCTGTAGATGCGCCTGAAGGAACCGATGCTCGCCCCTTAGAACCGTCATCTAGGACTACATCAACTTCAACAGTAGGATTACCCCTGCTATCCAGTATTTCTCTACCTTTAATATCAATTATTTTAAACATTAATATCCTCTTTATTTATATAAAAATATTATTTTTTTGCGAGATTATCAAACGCCTTTAATTTTTGTAGCAAATTAGGCATGTCTTTGAAATTAACCATATTATCGCCATCCGAAATTGCTTTTGCCGGATTGTCATGCGTTTCTATAAATATAGACGATAAACCAATTGAAACTGCAGCGATCGAAAGCGTTTCAATAAAATCTTTTTCTCCAGTACTTTTAGAGCCAGATCCTCCAGGTAATTGTATGGAGTGAGTTGAATCAAAAACAACAGGAATATTATAATCTTTCATAATTTTCAGAGACCGGTAATCAACAACTAAATTATTGTAACCAAACATTGTACCTCTTTCAGTAAGTAAAATATTTTTATTACCACTAGAGGTAACTTTTTCAATAACATTACCAATATCATGGGCTGACATAAATTGAGCTTTCTTTAAGTTAATAATCGCACCACTGTTAGAAGCTGCAATTAATAAATCTGTTTGACGAATTAGAAATGCAGGAATCTGTATTACATCAACAAAATCTTTAATTAAATCACACTGTTCAGGTAAATGTACGTCTGTAAGAATTGGAATATTATGGATATTTTTAATTTCATTAAACACATCCAAAGCCTTATCAAGGCCTATTCCTCTTTTACTATGTATGCTTGTTCTATTTGCTTTATCAAAAGACGTTTTAAAAATAAAATTTAAATCAAGATTATTTGATAATTCATTTAATTTGCAAGCCATATCGATTGCATGTTGTTTACTTTCTAAGGCGCATGGTCCAGCAATTAGGGTAAGGGGATCACTATTAGAAATACTATAATTATTTAAGCTAATGGTCTTGTTTGGGATAATCATTTTATTAATCATTTATAAAAGTTAAAGCATCAATATATATCACTTGCTTAAAATAAGTAAACAAATCTTTCGTCAATATTTAATCCAACAATATCATTAATTTTATTTTTTACCATACCTGGCACTGTCATCCTAACAATTGATTCATCGATCATGTTAATTAATGTTAATCGAGTCGTTTCGCCCATAAAATTAACATACTTAATTTTAAAATTATTGTCAGATGATGGCTTAGTTAGCATAAAAGCCTGATCCCTGATTAAAATATCGACTTTATCTCCATCTGTGTACTTTGGAGCCTTAAACCTTCCGATATTACTAAGAGCAAAACCATCGAGAATAACACCATTAAATTCATTGACACCGGAGAATAACTTAACAGTATTTTTATCTACAGGATCTAAAAAAAGATCTTCACTTGTTCCGACTTGTATAACCTCTCCATCTCTCATTAAAACAATTCTATCGCCCATTAACATTGCTTCTTCAGGATCATGTGTTACAAGAATAATTGAAACATCACTTTTTTTTAATATCATAATTGTCTCTTCTCTAAGAGAGTCTCTGAGCGAGCGATCTAATCCTGAAAATGGTTCATCCATTAATAATATTAAAGGCTCGGGAGCAATAGCTCTAGCTAAGGCAACTCTTTGTTGTTCCCCCCCAGATAGCATATGAGGATACGATTTACGATAATTTTCTAATCCAACATTTATTATTGTTTTATTTATTTTATTAACACGATCGGTTCTATTAAGACCATCAAGACCGTAGGCAATATTCTCCTCAACAGTAAGATGTGGAAACAGAGCATACTCTTGAAACATTAGACCTATTGATCTAGAGTTTGCTGGAATATTTATATTTGGACCTGATATTTCATTTTCATTGATGTAGATCGCACCAAATGATTGGTCCTCTAAACCAGCAACCACTCTTAGGAGGGTAGTTTTACCGCAACCTGAATTGCCAAGCAAACAGAGAACTTCTCCAGGATACAAGCTTACATTAATATTAGATAATATATGTTTATCTTCTATTTTCTTGCATAATGAATCTATTCGAAGCCTTGGTATACAGAGATAATTTGTTATTTTTTCCATTAAGTTAAGCTATATATCTATTTAATTATAAATCATTAATAATATTTAAATTTTCATTCAAAATATTATCTTTGTCTAAAATATCTAAAAGACCATCTCTTTTTAAATCATCTAAGTTTGGTAAATGTTTTATATCATCTAAACTAAAATCTATTAAGAACTTATCAGTAGTTTTATATAATATTGGTCTTCCAGGGCTTTGTTTCTTTCCGGCTATTTTAATCCAATTTAACTCCAACAGAGAGTCTAACGATCCACTACTAATACTAACACCCCTTATCTCTTCAATTTCAGCCCTTGTTGAGGGCTGATGATAAGCTATAATAGCCAATGTTTCTTTTGCTGCATTGGACAATTCCTTGTTTTTATTAATTTTAAATTCCATTAAATAAGTTAGATCACTAGCAGTAACAAAAAAACAACAATTATTTCTATAGATAAAATTTATACCCTTATTTTCGTATATAATTTTTATTTTTTCGAAAATCTTAAAGAGGTAATTACTATCTCCACCGGATATCTTTGACAATAAATATTCATGACTTAATGGTTCGTTGCAAGCAAAAACTAATGCTTCTATAATACGAATATCATTATCAATATGATTATAATAATCCGAGGTCTCATTAAGACTAGATTCCGTTTTATTAATCTTATTAAAATTAATCTTTGAAAGTAACTTTTTTCTTAACGTCATTTTTGTATCATTTTTATTTAAATTAATCAGTTTTTATAAATATATCATCAAAATTTTTATTTTGTCTAAGATTTATCTTTCGTTCCTTAGCAAGTTGCAAAATAGCAATAAATGAACTTGCTTTTTTGCTAAGGTCATTATCACTAGTAGCATCAGCATGATTCAAAATACTATCAAAGGTTATCCATTTTTTTAGTAGTGAAAATAGTGAGATTATATTTCTTCTTGCGTCATCAATTGTAATTATATTTAACTTTATAAAAGATAATGCCTTAGGTTTATCTATTTTATTTATAGACATATATCTTTTAATTAAATCAAAAAGAGTATTATGATAAACGGTATCTGTAATTTCATTTACGTATTCAGGCATACCTCTTAAGAAAACATCTCTTCCAATAATCTTTTTTTCAAATAATAGCCTTGATGATTTCCTCATTGCATCTAATCTTTTTAATCTATGCGTTAATAGCTCGCTTAAGAAGTCTGCATCAACCTCTTCTTCATTATTATTAGGTATAAGCAACTTACTTTTAAGAAAGGCAAGCCACGTTGCCATAACAAGATAATCTGCCGCTACTTCAATTTCCAAATTAACCATGTTGGCTATATAATCTATGTATTGCAATGCTAAGGCAGAGATTGAAATTTGTGTTAAGTCAACTTTTTGTGTTCGTGCTAACATTAAAAGTAAATCGATAGGACCTTCGAACCCATCAATATCCAGTAAAAAACTTTTACTGTCATAATTTGATACTATTATGTTATTTTCGTTTAATTTATTCACCATTTTTATTTAAACTAATAATTAATATATTTATATTTACTTTGTTAGAATATTTAACTCTTTTTTATACTCAATACGATCGATGTTACTATTTTTTGCCTGACATAGATTCATATAATGATATAATTTTTTATTACTTAATTTTGGTATTAACTCTAAATTATTACAAATCTCTTCGTTATTTGAGCTACAATCTAATAAAATATCACAACCAGCTAAAAAAGTTTTAGAAATTTTCTCTTCCATTGTCCCCTCTAAAGCACCCATTGTGATATCATCCGTAATTATTATTCCATAAAAATTAATTGATTCGCGAATTAGTTTAATAATAACACTTGAAAAAGTTGCTGGGTTATATGGATCAATATCTTTATAGAGCACATGAGCAGTCATACACAATGGTAGTTTATTCAGATACACAAAAGGACGGAAGTCTGTTTTACTAAGGATATCCAAGGATGTATCAACTATTGGTAGATCTATATGGCTATCTTTATTTGCTCTTCCATGGCCAGGAATATGTTTTATTAGTGGTACACAGCCTCCATTTATAATGCCCTTAGACATTTCCATGCCAAGGAGTGATACTTTCTCGTGATTAGTACCAAAAGATCTATTGCCTATGACAGCGTGAGTTTCAGAAAATGTTAAATCTAGTACTGGAGAACAATTAATATTGATACCAACTTCGCTAAGTTCATCTGCAATTAAACTTCCCGTTAAAAAAGCCACTCTTTTGCCAATGTCTTGAGAGTTGTCAAAAATATAGCCTATATTTTGAAAACTAATATATTGATCCCAAATTGGCTCTTTAAGTCTTTGAACCCTTCCGCCCTCTTGATCAACTAGAAAGGAGACATCTCTTTTTAATAATATTTTAATATCTCTTATTAAGGATATTAACTGTTGTTTATTTTCAATATTTTTATCAAAAAGTATTATGCCAAATGGATTGATTTTCTTTAAGTAAACTTTATCTTTCTTGGTTAGAGATAGTCCTGGTATACTAACAATTATAGCGGATGCATTCATCTCTATTCTAACTCCCTTACGATACAGCCATCAAGACCTGCATCCCGAAGAGATGAGCATAATTTTATTGCCTTAGATCTATCTTGAAACGGACCTATTCTAACCTTATACCAAGTACCTAAATTACCTAAATTATCTACTTTAACTAGATTAATGTGTTCGGGATTTTTAGAATTTAATAATACTGGATATCTAAGGAGCATATTTTTATAAAAATTATCAGCTTCAAGTAAAGATGATACTGAAGCAACTTGTATTCCATAGAAATCCTTTTTAAATTCAAATATCTCAGTATTATCTAAATCAACCGACAAAGATTCAAATAATTGGTTATTTAACATCTTATCTTTTATATTTAATGGTTTTAATAAAGGTAACTTATTAATTTCTTTTTCAAATTCAATATCATTAACTTCTTCTAATGCGGAAAGTTGAGCTAAATTACCATCATTCTGATTAGTATTAGAATTTTGTATAATTATTTTAGCCGAGCTATTTTGGTTTTCTATTTTTTTTAATATATTTAACTCATCTGAGACAATGATTGATTGTGTTTTGGTTGCATCATTTTTTATTATTATTTCCTTGTTAATTTCGTTGGCAGGAATATTAAAATTACCATTATCCAATACTTTAATTGGATTGATATTTAATGTGTTATTTTCATTAATAAAAGCCTCAACGGTTGTAATTGTTTGATCAAGTATAGATAAATCTTTGCTTATAATTACTGTAGGGACTAACTTTGGGGTTTTTATAAATACACCAGAGTTATTATCACTGGGAGCTATTGGTTCTGGAAGCTCAATTTCTGTAACTATAATGCCAATATTATTTTCACGATCTATATAATTTTCATTCTCAATAACAGAACTTACTAAAAAGGATTCTTCAGCCTCATCTAATAAAGTTCCATCTGTATAAGAGGTATTGATAATTTCATCGTTCATTAATTCTATGTTATCAGGTTCTACTATAGCTTTATAAACTTTGGTATTCTGAAAGCGTATTTTATTATCAGAATTTACATCAGATGAAGGAAATGTTTTAAATGGATAAGTGGAACCCTTAGTTACAATACTAACTTCATCAGAAGAGGTAGTATAGTAAATATAGGAAAAGATAATAATAATAGATAAAAATGAAATAAATAATAATAAGCTAAAATTTAACCTATTGGAGTTGGAATTATTTTCTTTTTTAGATAAATTATTTTTTTTATCTTGATTTAATATATTTTTATTCAATATAAACCTCAATATGCAGCTAATCTAATTCATTTCTTGTGGTGAATTTACACCAATTATATCTAAGCCTGATTTTAAAACATTACTTATTGCTAATAGTAATGAGATTCTTGATTTTGTTAGATCTTTATTGTCAATGTTAATAAATCTTAGGTTTTCATTATCATTTCCTTTATTCCACAATGTATGGAAATCTGAAGATAACTCGTATAGATAATAAGCAATTCTATGAGGCTCGTGATTTTGTAATGTTTGCTGTAAAATTTTAGGAAAATGAGCTAGTTTTTTTATCAACTTAATCTCCTGAATATCATTTAGTAAAGTATAATCAGTATCGCTAAGATCTTTATAATCAAAGCTTATATTAATATTAAGTTCTTGTAGTTTTCTAGATACAGAAAATATTCTTGCATAAGCGTATTGAACATAAAAAACTGGGTTATCTCTTGATTTTTCTGTAACTTTTGAAAAATCAAAATCTAAAGGTGCATCATTTTTTCTAAACAACATCATGTATCTAAGGGCATCACAGCCCACCTCATCAACAACTTCATTAATAGTAATAAATTGGTTAGATCTCTTAGACATCGTTACGGGCTTACCTTCTCGAAAGAGCTTGACTAATTGACATAAAACAATGTTCAAGCTAGCTTCGCCATCAGTTATTGCATCTAATGCTCCCTTAACTCTCTTTAAATAACCCGCATGATCAGCACCCCAAACATTGACCATTCTTGAATAACCCCGATTAAATTTATTATAGTGATAAGCTATATCGCTAGCAAAATAAGTATGAGACCCATCATTCTTGGTTACAGCCCTGTCAATATCATCACCGTAGTTAGTTGATTTAAATAGCTCTTGTTCGCGTTCATCGTAATCCTCAACTATTATTTTTTTAGGTTTTTGCAATACGCCATGATAAAGTAAATTTTTATTTCTTAAATTATCTAAGCATGTGTTTAGTTCGTTATTTCTGATCAACGACATTTCCGAAAAAAATAAATCATGTTGTATATTAATTTTTTTAAGGTCTTTTTTTATGATTTTTAATATAAAGCTAATAGTATGATCTCTAATTATAGACGTGTATTTATCACTATCCATATCTAGTAACTCAGGACCATATTGTTTATAGATATTTTCTGTTATTGGTTGAAGATATTCACCTTTATACTCAATATCTTCATCATTCGATGTTTCAGTTAAGCCAGATAATAATTTGTATCTATAGATTACTGATTTTGTTAATTCTATTATTTGACCACCAGCATCATTAACATAATATTCCTTTATAACATCGAAACCCATTTTTTTGTAAAGGTTTGCAATTGTATCTCCAATAATTGCCCCCCTACAATGGCCAATATGTAAAGGACCTGTTGGATTTGCAGAAACATACTCAATATTAACTTTTTGATTATTTCCAATATTTTCAAAACCAAAATCTTTCTTTTGATTATTGATAGATTCTAAGCATGAATGCCAAATAGAATTTTTCAAATATAAATTTATAAAACCTGGGCCAGCCAATACAACTTTTTCAACTTCTTCTGTATCCATTAGATTGGATATTAAAAAATCAGAAAATTCTTTAAACGTAATATTTGATTCTTTGGCTAGGACTAATAACGCATTTGTAGAGAGATCACCGTGATTTTCATCTTTGGGAATCTCAAATTTTATATTTTGAAGCTTTATATCATCTCTAATAACATTGTTATTGATTAATTTTTTACACAAATCATGCAAAATATTATCGAATTTATAAAATATATCAGTACTCATATTCTTATAATTATCTTAAATTAATTAAATAAATGTTTAATTTATAAACCACATATTTTATAAATTATTAAATTTTTTAATTGCGAATGAATCGCTCATGCAAGCAATAAAATCACAAATCAATCTTTTATTTGTGTTATCTTTAATACCATAACTGTTATACAAATTGTTTGGCAACATAATTGGATTCTTAGAATAGAAAATAAATAAATCTTTTAATACTTTTTTACCATAATCCGAATTAACTAAGACATTTTTATTTTTATACATGTTTCTGTGTAAAAATTTTTTAATTTCAATTATTTCAATATTTAAATTATCCGAAAAATTTACCACTAATTCATTAGTTTTCTTAATGTCACTATATTTATTAATATTTAATTTCTCCATCCTTCTTATAGTTTCATCAACAACATCATGAATTAAATTATTAATTAAACTTCTAATCATTTCATATGTTTTTATATTACTATCCATTGAACCAAACTTTAAATCATTTGTATCCAATATTTTATTGATAATATGAATCTCTTTTAGATCGTCTATAGAAAAAAAACCTGCCCTTATACCATCATCTAGATCATGGCAATTATATGCAATATCATCAGATATCGCTGCGATCTGTGCTTCTAGTGATGGTTGAGATATTAAATTAATTTTTGATTCTTGTTCTAATTTTTTATAGAATTTTTTATTATTTATAGCTTTAGCATTAATCGGTCCATTATGCTTTAATACACCCTCTAAAGTATCAATTGTAAGGTTGAGACCGGCAAAATTAGCATATCTTTTTTCTATACTTGTGACAATTCTATATGTTTGTATATTATGATCAAAACCTTGGTCGTCTATCATTATATGATTCAATATATCCTCACCAGCATGGCCGAATGGAGGGTGACCTAAGTCATGAGACAGAGCAATAGCTTCAGTCAAAGATTCATTTCCACCAATAAATAAGTTAAGCGACCTTGCAATTTGAGAAACTTCAAGACTATGTGTAAGTCTATTACGATAATGATCGCCTTTATCAGTTGTAAAAACTTGAGTTTTATTGGCCAACCTTCTAAATGCAACCGAATGCATTATTCTATCTCTATCTCTATGATAATTAGATCTATGCAAAAGAGGTTCTTCAGTATGAAATCTTCTAATATCTTTCTGAAGAGTATCATTATTTATTTTATTGTATACATTCATATAAGTTATTATAATTAAATTTATTGTTTTAGATATATTACATATTAATGTTAAAATATATTATATATAGGAGAATTACACAATTACTGTTAAATCAATAGAAATATCTGATAATGCAGCAAATAAGATTTGTGAATTATTAAAAAAAGAAAATAAAGATATTTATTTTAGAATTTCTGTTACTGGCGGTGGTTGCTCAGGATTCCAATATGAGTTTTCCACAGATTCAAAGTTAACAGCCAATGATGAAATCTATAAACATAAAGAAGCTACAATCCTTATAGATAAGGTTTCTATTAAATTTTTGCTTGGATCAGCCATCGATTATAAAGAAGACCTAATAGAATCATCATTTAAAATTAATAACCCAAATGCTGCATCTTCATGCGGTTGTGGGACAAGTTTCTCAATTTAAATGAAAATTAATGTAACAACTTGGAACGTTAATGGCATTAGAGCAAGAATTGAAAATGTTTTAGAATGGATAGATAACAACAATCCAGATGTCTTATGTTTACAGGAAATTAAATGCCTAGAAGAAGATTTCCCCAACGAACTATTTACCTCAAAAGGATATAATGTTTATTTACTTGGACAAAAATCTTTTAATGGTGTTGCAATAATTTCTAAATTTGTATCCCAAGATACAAAAAAAAATATCCCCGGTAACACAAGTGACATTCAATCACGAATGATTGAATGTACTTTTAATATTAACTCTAAAAGTATAAAAGTTTGTTGTATTTATTTGCCCAATGGAAATCCTATTAATACAGAGAAATTTACCTATAAAATAGAATGGATGGATAAGTTAAAAAATTATATTGAAAAAGAATTATTAAAAGAAATCCCATATATTGCTCTGGGAGATTTTAATGTTATACCAACAAGAGATGACGCAAAAAATTATGAAGAATGGGTTGATGACGCTTTATTTAATAAGCTAAGTATTCGAAAATATAGAGAATTAATTAATATTGGCTTGTACGATTGCCATATTCTAAAACAAATCCCATTAAAGCAATACACCCAATGGGATTACCAAAGAGGAGCGTGGCAAAATAATAATGGAGTTAGAATAGATCATATACTTTTATCTTCATATGCAACTAAATATTTGAGTGATTATCAAATTGACAAAAATGAAAGATCAAAAGATAAACCATCCGATCATGTCCCAGTAACAGCAACACTTACAATTGATTGACTAATTCTCCATTAATCTAAATTTATTTAGTGATTTTTCTGTCTTAGCTAATAGTTCAGTCAACTCTGAATATTTTTTTTCTTGTTTTAAAATTATATCCTTAGGTGCATTCTCTATAAATTTCTTATTTGAAAGCTTGCCCCCAATAAACAATAAATCTTTTTTTATGACTTCTATTTCTTTTTCTAATCTTAATATTTCATCAGATATACTAATAATATCATTAATATGTAATGCAAAGATGGCTCCATTATAATTTAATTCAATTGTTCCAACAGGCAAATCTTCTACGATATTAATATCAGATATTCTTGCGATTTTTTTAATCGTAATAGAATTATTATTAATATAATTATTTGATGATTTTGATAAATTCTTAACAGAAACTTTAATTTTCAAAGAAGGCGCAATATTTAATTCAGCTCTTAATGACCTAATTTCTGTAATAAAATTAACAATCCAATTCATTTCTAAAATACTATTTTGATCTACTATAGTGGTAGTTGCTGGCCAAGAGTTAGCAATTAACATTTTCTTGGGTGTTTTCTTATTTGCAAATTCCCATAATTCCTCGGTAACAAACGGTATAAAAGGGTGAAGAACTTTTAACAATTCTGTAAATAACCAAATTATTGTGTCCGATGTTTCTTGATATTTAGAATTACTTTTATCAGACATTGTAGTTTTTATAATTTCTACATACCAATCACAGAATAGATGCCAAGTAAATTTATAACAGTCGTTTGCGGCTTCATTAAATTTGTAATTATCAATATTGTGAGAAACACTTTTAACTAATTTATCAAATTCTTGGATAATCCACTTATTTTCAACATATATTACATTATTAACATTAAAATTTTTAGTATTTTCTAAATTATTAAAATCTACAAATCTCGCTAAATTCCATAATTTTGTAATAAAATTCCTATAACCTTCTACTCTAGATGTCGACAATTTTACATCCCTACCCTGAGCAGCCATTGACGCTAGAGTAAATCTTAATGAATCTGCACCATATTTATCTATTAGTGTCAGAGGATCGATAACATTACCTTT
>JABIEF010000012.1 GCA_018651345.1 Rhodobiaceae bacterium | reverse complement strand
GTGTATCAAGAAATGTAATTATGTTGCCTGAATCCGTAGTTAATTGATAGGCACCTATATGTTGAGTTATCCCCCCGGCTTCGCCAGTAACAACATTGGATTGTCTCAGGGCATCTAATAAAGATGTTTTACCATGATCTACATGCCCCATTATTGTAACAACAGGCGCTCTAGATTCAAGATTTTCTAATAAATCATCGCTACCGTGTAGACCTTCTTCAACGTCAGCATCAGAAACCCTTTTAACTACATGCCCCATCTCTTCGGCTATTAATTGAGCAGTATCTGCATCGATTATATCGGTTATTTTGGACATTTGTCCTTGTTTCATCAGAAGCTTTATCACATCAACAGATCTTTCTGCCATTCTATTTGCAAGATCTTGTATTGTTATTGCTTCTGGAAGAATAACTTCCCTACTAATTTTTTGCTGAATCTCAGAGCCGAGAGATTGTCTTTTTTCACGTTCACGTCGTCTTCTTATGGATGCTAATGATCGATGTCGAGGAGTATCATCTAAAGCCTTCGTAATAGTTAGTTTTGTTTTTCTTCGCTCATCTTGTCCAAGTGTTTTAGTCTGTTTTAAATTTGTCTTTTTTCTTCCTTCCTGGTCATCGTCTGTTAAATCTTCACTAACAGGTGTTCTTTTATTCTTTCTTGAAGATTCCACCTCACTATCGACAACAACTTCTTTAGGTGTATTAATACTATTTTTGTCGTCTTGATTTTTCTGATTATCTGTTTCTGAATCTATGGATAATATTAGATTATCTTCTTCGTCAGCAGTTTTATTATTATTTTTAGATTCTTTTATTTTATTATTTTTAGATTCAATTAAGGCTTGCGTACGTGCGTCTTTTTCATTTGATGTAAGAATATTATTATTTATACTCGCATCTAATGGATCTTCACTTTTAGATTTTTCGTTATTAAAAACATTATTAACTTCATTATTATTATCGATAGGTCTAATAATTCTTTTTCTTTTTGTTTCTACAACTACAGAGTTTCCTCGACCCTGGGCAAAGCTTGGTTTAGTCTGATTTGAGCTTATAGAACCTTTCAGACTAAGCGTTTTCTTGCTTTTTATCGTAAGTTTATTGTCTGCTGTATCTTTTGTATCTGTCATATTTTCTTATCTTATATAATTGTTATATTGGGCGATAGAGTTAATTATTATATTTGCCATGTTACCTGTTTTAACACATAAATGCACAGTATTTTCTTTTCCAATAATTTTACTTATTTCATCGATATTAAATATATTAAATATATAAATATCCTCTCTACACGCTGACACTAATTTTTTTTTCCCATCAATACCAGCATCGCTAGCTGTAAAAAGTATTTTTGTTAATTTATTTTTTATACAATCTAAAACTTTTGTATATCCCAATACCACGTCACCTGCTTTTATTGCAATATTGATATTATTCGAAATTTCTTTTTTGTATAAATTTTCTATTTTTAAAGCCAAATCGTCTATTTCAATATTTTTTTTGTTCAATTGGTCGTTAAAAATATTTTCTTTGATAGCTAATTCTATAATATTTTTCTTTGCTTTAATCCATAGTTCATTTCCGGGTAACTTTTTTTTTAAATCAGGTACAATTTTATCATTTGATGTAATCACTAAACGCACTAGGTCATTTATAGATAAAAATTCTTTCGTTGCTATACAGGTTTTATAATCCATATTTTTTATTTTAATATTCTTGCATTTCTTAGTTTAGCAGCTTTTTCTTTTTCTTTTTCTTTGTCTTCATCAATTATTACATTAACTCTTTCATTTTGATTAAGATCTTCTTCGGTTATCCATCCTGCTTTTACTCTCGCGTCCATGATCATTTTCTCTGCTTTTGGTGCATTAATATTAAAATCACTGAATATGCCGGGATGCTTCTTATTACCGTCTTCATTTTTTTCAACCCAACCAGTTAAATCATCTGTTATAGAACCAGCAAAGTCATCTAATGATTTTATATCGTTTTCTCCAAGCTTAACTAACATGTCTGTTGTTATTCCATCTATGGCAAGTAGGTCATCTGAAACACCTATTTTAATTCTTTTTTTATCTTGTTTTATATTTTTCTCTTCAAGATAAATTTTAGCCCTATGTTGAATTTCTATTGCAGTATCTTCATCAAATCCTTCTATATCAATTATTTCTTTAATTTCTACATAAGTTAAATCTTCAATTGATGTAAATCCTTCTGAAACTAATAATTGTGCTATGACTTCGTCAACATCAAGCGCTTCAATAAATATATTACTTCTTTCAGTAAACTCATTTTGTCTTCTCTCAGATTCACTGGCTTCAGTTAATATATCAATATCCCATCCAGTTAATTGGCAAGCTAGTCTAACATTTTGACCTTTTCTACCAATTGCCAACGAAAGATGCTCGTCGGGAACTACAACTTCAATCCTCTCGATTTCTTCATCCAATACTACTTTTGATACTTCCGCAGGAGCTAAAGAATTAATAATGAAGGTTGCCATATCTGGGTTCCATTTAATAATATCAATTTTTTCACCCTGCAATTCATTGACAACTGCTTGCACGCGACTTCCTCTCATCCCTACGCAAGCACCAACAGGGTCTATGCTTGTATCATTTGATCTAACGGCTATTTTAGCTCTACTACCAGCATCTCTTGAAACAGCAACTATTTCAACAATCCCATCATAAATTTCAGGAACTTCTTGAGTAAACAATTTTGTCATAAATTGATTGTGTGTTCTAGAAAGAAATATCTGAGGTCCTCTTTGTTCCCTTTTAACTTCATGGATATAGGCTAAAACTCTGTCCCCATTTCTAAAGACTTCGCGAGGTAGTAGCTCATCTCTGCGCACTATAGCTTCTGTTTTTCCAAGATCAACAATAATATTTCCATACTCAACTCTTTTGACAATACCTGATATTATCTCTCCAACTCTATTTTTAAACTCTTCAAACTGACGATCTCTTTCAGCATCACGAACTTTTTGAAATATTACTTGCTTTGCGTTTTGTGCTGCTATTCTTCCAAATTCTATTGGTGGCAGTTCTTCTGAAATATAGTCTCCTAATTCTGCTTCTAAATTTTTTAATTTAGCATACTCAAGGCTAATTTCTGTAGAATCATTTTCAACTGTTTCAACTACTTCAAGAAGCCTCGCAAGGTTTGTTTGACCTGTTTTAGGATCAATTTCAGCACGAATCTCATTTTCAGAACCGTAACGTGATTTTGCAGCTTTTTGTATTGCATCCTCCATTGCTTCTATAACAATTGATTTATCTATAGATTTATCACGTGCGACAGCATCTGCTATTTGCAATAATTCTAAACGGTTTGCACTTACACCACTTTGAGCCATTTTAATCTCCAATTCTATATCTTATAATTATTTAATTATTATTTGCTAATGCAATTAAATCGTCAGTCATAATTAATTTAGCTGAACTTATTTTTTTAAAAGGTATGCCAATAATTTGAGGTTCATCATATCCATCAATTTCCATTTTTAATAAGACTTCACTATCCTGGGTTCCTTCAATCATGCCACGAAAATGTTTTCTGTCTGCAAGCATCTCACTTAATTCTATTTTTGCCTCTAAACCAATAGTTCTTTCAAAGTCAATAATTCTTACAAGGGGCCTGTCTATCCCAGGAGAAGAGACTTCCAATCTGTATTGATCTTCTATAAGGTCTTCAATATCCATAATAGGAGATAGAATTCTACTAATTTTTGAGCAATCGGATATAGCTAAAGTCCCATCTTCTTTTTCAGCCATAACCTGTAATATATTGTGGTCTCCGCCTATCATTTTAATCCTGACAAGTTGGTAACCCATATTTTCTATTAAGGGTTCAACCAGAGAAGAAATTTTTTCTTCTTCTGTTGTTTCATTATTAATTCTTATTTTCTTATTATTCTCTTTAATTTTTTTTCTCTTTTTTTGTTTTATATACAAAAAAAGGGCTTTTAAAGAGCCCGAAAATTTATATAAAACTATAAGTAGGAATAATATATTATAAATTTCTATTATAAGAAATACAAGTCATTTTAAATAATATTTTTTTTAAACATAAAATATACGGGCTTGTTATTAGATTTAATAGATTTTTTTTCGTATTTTGTTAGGGGTCCTTTTATTAAACGGGTTCTCCAGTCATTGGCATCATTTACTAACCATTCAAATAATCTATTTTTTTGCATATGTAATAATATCCAATATTGGTAATCCTTTGAATCTGTTGCAATTATTATTTTACCGTCTTTTTTTAAAATCCTTGAATATTCTTTAATTGAACTTTCATTAATAATCCTTCTTTTATTATGTCTCGTTTTAGGCCAAGGATCTGGAAAGAGTATATAAATTGTTGAAATCGTTTCAGGTTTTATTGATTTAATTAGAGTTAGTGCATCGTGATTATATATTTTAATATTTTTAATATTTTTTTTTACAATTATTTTTAGTAGGTTTGTAATGCCATTTAGGAATGGTTCTGCACCAATGATATCAATATTTGGATTATTATAAGCCTGAAAAGCTAGATGTTCTCCGTATCCAAAACCAATTTCAAGGAATATTTCTTTTTTTTGAGAAAAGTTAGATAAATTTTCATTATTATTATCAATATTTATGATAAATTTAGGAAGGACATCATCTAATAAAGTTGTTTTTTCATCACTTAGTTTATATAGTTTTTTTCTCCCATGTAATCTATTTGCGCTTTGTTTTTCTTCCATTTAATTAGCAATTTATATAAATTTTATGTTAGTTCACTTAATATATCTTCTGTTAAATCTGTTTTTTCCCAAGAGAAGCTTCCGTCATCTTCAGGTATTCTGCCAAAATGCCCATAAGCGCTTGTTTTGCTATATATCGGTCTATTCAGTTGTAGATGTTTTCTAATTCCTTTAGGTCTAAGATCAATTATTTTATTAATGACATTAATTAATTTATCTTCGCTAATTTTTGCATCATCTCCTAATTTAACATATAGTGATAGAGGTTCTGAAACTCCAATTGCATATGAAACCTGTATTAAACATTTTTTAGATAAACCAGCATGAACGATATTTTTTGCAATATACCTAGCTGCATAAGATGCCGATCTATCTACTTTAGTTGGATCCTTTCCTGAAAAAGCCCCACCACCATGAGGAGCTGCTCCGCCATAAGTGTCCACAATTATTTTTCTTCCTGTTAGCCCTGTATCACCATGAGGTCCGCCTATTACAAACTTTCCTGTAGGATTTACTAAAAAATCATCTTCAGAGCACATCCAATTTTTAGGAAGTATTCTCTCAATATAAGGTCTAATTATTTGACGAACTCTATTAGCATCAATACTTTCTTTATGCTGGCTGGAAACTAAAATCTTTTCTGCTTTGATGGGTATTCCATTTTCATATAAGAGGGTTATTTGACTTTTTGCATCTGGCCCAAGCTCTGTTATCTCTCCACTATGTCGGGCTTCAGCTATCTGCATAAGTATTTTATTTGCATAATATAATGGAGCTGGCATTAATGAATCTGTCTCTGAACAAGCAAAACCAAACATAATTCCTTGGTCCCCAGCCCCTTCTTCTTTATAATCTGTCTCATCCACACCTTGAGCTATATCAGCTGACTGTGAATGTATTTTTGATATTATTTCAACGGTTTTCCAGTCAAAATGCTCCTGTTCATAGCCAATTTTTTTAATACAGTTGCGTACGATTTCTTCAATCTGATTCTTAGATATTTTTGTATTATTTGTTTCTCCCGACAGAACGACTAGATTGGTTGTAACAAGTGTTTCGATTGCTACCCTGGATTCTGGATTTTCTCTTATGTAGGCATCAAGCAGAGTATCTGATATTTTATCGCAAACTTTATCTGGATGCCCTTCAGAAACAGATTCACTTGTAAATAAATATTGGCTTTTCATTGGTTTAAAATTTTCTATTTTTTTTTTTAATTATAATTATTCTTCTAATATGGATATAGTATACAATCAATGATATTACTACCATAATTAAAGTGATGCTCATCTTGCCATAATGTGTATAAAATGTTGGATCCATTTTTTTTGGCAATTTTGATTTTATAACACTAGTTTCTCCTAAAGATAATTTTTTTAAAACTCTTCCTTTTGGATCAATTATTGCACTAATTCCAGTATTTGCAACTCTAATGACAGGCAAACCTTCCTCAACCGCCCTAATTTTAGACATCGCAAGATGTTGGTAAGGTCCTGCGCTTTTACCAAACCAAGCATCATTTGTTATATTTAATATCCAATTGGGTCTTTTCTCTTTTGAATAAGCTCTCCCAGAGAATATTATTTCATAACATATTAGGACGCTAAAATTTTTAGATGTATTTAGTATTTTTTTTGTGCCTTTAGAAAAGGAACCAGTAAGACCAGCTATATCAAATTCAAAAAACTTATCAATAAGATTTGAAAAAGGAATATATTCCCCAAAAGGTACGAGTATACGTTTATCGTATTTATCTATAATTTGTTTATTTTCATTAATTATAAAGAAGCTATTATAATATTTATAGGAGTGATTTTTATTATCTTTTTCTCTTCTGACTGCACCAGTTAAAAGAAAAGTATTTTTGTTTAACAAAGATGCTATCTTATCCATTACTATATCATCTTCATCAATTAGAGTAGGTAGTGCAGTTTCTGGCCATATAATATATTTTTCGTTAAATGAAGTATCTTCTTCGTTTACTTGATTAGATAAGTTTAATAACTTTTTAGTAATTGACTCTTTGTAAGAAGGAAGCCATTTTATTTTTTGTTCAATATTAGGCTGGACTAATAATAAATCTATATTTTCATACGATGTCTCATTGAATTTTAGAGACTGGTAGCCAAAAAAATAAATTATTATTAATAGTATTATAGGTAAGCAATATAAATATAACTTTTTACTATTTTTTTTTAAAATAATAACTGGAAAAGAGCATATATATACAACTAGTAAAGTTAAACTTAATTCCCCAAATATCGAAGTAATTTGTAGAATAGGGTTGATATCAATTAAAACATGGCCAATTTGATTCCAAGGAAAATCAAATAAATCACTTTTAACCCACTCCATAAATGTCCATGAAACAGATATAGACCATAATCTATAAGTATTATTCGGATAAAATAATGACGCTATTAGAGGAATAAATCCATAAAATAGCCCAAGCATTAAGGGCATGATAATTACAGCTAGTGGTAGATAAAAATAATAGGAATTTACATCATTTAAAAAAGAAATATTAATCCAATATAGTCCAAATAAAGAGTATCCAAATCCAAATGACCAACCAATTTTAAAAAGTTTAAATAAAATCTTTTTATTAAATGGCTTTTGAGAATCTATTATTAAAATAAATAATGGGAATGTTATAAATAATACGAATATAAAGTTTATTGGCGCTAAGGCTAGCGAAGTAAATGATCCACAAAAAAATGATAGTAAGTATTTATTCTTTAATGATAAATTTGATATTTTTTTTACTAGATTAAACATTGAAGACTATTTTAACTTTCTATAATGATTTAATCATAAATGATATATGGATTTTTATGTCCTAATATTTTTAATATATTTATTTCTATATTTTCCATTGTATCTGCTTCTTTATTGGTATCGTGATTAAATTCTAATAAATGAAGTAGACCGTGTAAAATCATATGAGTAACGTGAGCTTCAAGTGTTTTGTTTTGATTCTTACATTCGGTATTAATGTATTCGTAGGATAATACTATATCGCCTAATAGAGGATATTCTGCTGGAAAAGATAATACATTAGTGGGTTTTCGAATATTTCTATATTTTTTGTTCAAGTTTCTAATAGTATTATTGTTTGTGTAATAGATACTGATTTCTTGGTATTCCTTGATATCAATTAATTTTGTAATATGTGAAATGATTTTTTCTGTAAATTCTTCAATATTTTTGATTTTTCTCCATTTATTTTCATCAATTTTTATATCTAGTGTTAGTTTTATATTATTATTCATTTTCATAAGCTTTGATAATTTTGGATACCAAAGGATGTCTGATGACATCATTAGATGTAAAATTAATTTGATTTATCTCCGTTATATCTTTTGTCAGTTTTAGGGCATGATTTAATCCAGATTCAGACTTATTAGGTAAATCTATTTGGCTTGGGTCTCCAGTAATAGCCATTTTACTATTTTCTCCTAATCTTGTTAAAAACATTTTCATTTGCATTTTATTACAATTTTGTGCTTCATCCAGTATTATAAAAGCATTTTCTAATGTCCTTCCTCTCATAAATGCAAGGGGGGCTATTTCTATAGTCCCATTGTTTAAGCCTCTTTCAACTTTTATGTCTGGAAGACAATCATATAAAGCATCATAAAGGGGCTTTAGATAGGGATCTACTTTTTCTTTCATGTCACCTGGCAAAAAACCAAGTCTTTCTCCAGCTTCAACTGCGGGTCTGGATAGAATAATTTTTGATATAGTACCGGTTTCAAGAAAAGATGCAGCAGCAACAACAGCAAGATAAGTTTTACCAGTGCCTGCGGGTCCAATTCCAAAAGTTAATGATTTTTTATAGAGTGAATCAATGTAAACATCTTGGTTAATAGAGCGAGGGAGAATAGTTTTTTTCTGTGTTCTGATAATAGATTTATATATTATTTCTTTATTATTTTCTTCCATTTTTTCTCGCGCAAGTCTTATTGAGGCATTTACCTCGTTCAAACTGATGTTCATTCCAACCTTAAGGCGATTATATAATTCAAATAGTGTGTATTTAGCAATTATAACTGACCTGGAATTACCAGATATTTGTATTTTATTTCCCTTAGGAATTGTTTCAATGGATAATTGTTTTTCAATTACATTTAGATTTTCATCATTCTTTCCAAATATATCAACAAGGTGGTTAATATTATTAAAAGTTAAGGTAATGCAATTATTTGATATTTCAGTTATATTTATATCTTCTAATTTCATAATTTTATTCACTTTTTAATTTCTTTATTTATACTACCTCTCCTGCCAGGCTATTAGTATTAGATGAAATTATTTTTATATTTATAATTTTACCAATAAGTTCTTTTGGTCCATCAAAATGCACGGATTGGAGATATGGGGATCTTCCAATAATTTGTTTTTTATCTTTACCAAGTCTGTCGGCCAATATCTCCATGGTTCTTCCAACCATATTACTGTTAAATAACCTTTGTTGTGATTTAATGAGTTCCTGGACTTTATGAAGCCTTTCCATTTTTATTGCTTTTGATATTTGATTTTCCATAGTTGCAGCTGGAGTTCCAGGTCTTTCAGAATATGCAAAAGAGTATGCTTGAGAATACTCTACATCCTCAATCAATTTATATGTATCGTTGAAATCATTTTCTTCTTCATCAGGAAAGCCAATAATAAAGTCACTCGATATTGCAATATCAGGACGTACATTTCTTACTTTTTCTATTATTTTTAAATAATCATTACTGGTATGTCCGCGATTCATTAATTTTAATATCTTATTTGATCCAGATTGTATTGGAAGATGCAGATAAGGCATTAATATATCTATATCTTTATGTGCAGATATCATAATATCATCAACATCTCTAGGATGATTGGTAGTATATCTTAGTCTCTTTAATCCAGTTAATTTTGCTAATTTAAATAATAATTCACCTAAGCTGCATGCTTTACCAGAGGCATCTACTCCATGGTAAGCATTCACATTTTGTCCAAGCAATGTGATCTCTTTAACCCCAGAATCAATCAATAAGTTAGCTTCATCGATTATATCATTTACTGGCCTTGAATACTCGGATCCTCTTGTATAAGGCACTACACAAAATGTACAAAATTTATCACATCCTTCTTGTATTGTTAAAAAGGCAGAAGATTTTCTTATTTTATTTTTTTGATTAATTAAGTGATCAAATTTACTTTCAACGGGGAAATCTGTATCGACTATTTTTCTATTTTGTTTAAGAGATTGCATTAGATGAGGTAGTTTATGGTATGATTGAGGCCCAACCACAAGATCTACATATGGCGACCGCTTTGTAATTTCTTTTCCCTCTGCTTGAGCAACACAGCCAGAAACTATTAAAGTTTTCTTTTTTTGTGATGTTTTATCTGATATTTTTTTTATACGTCCTATGTCTGAATATAATTTCTCAGCAGCTTTCTCTCTTATATGGCAAGTGTTTAATAATACGGCATCTGATTCTTGCAGATTTTTTGTTTCCTCAAAACCTTCGTTGGACAGTATTTCTAGCATACGATCAGTATCATAAACATTCATCTGACAGCCATATGTTTTTGCGTATATTTTTTTCATAATTTAGAATATTTTATTATTGTTTATTTTTAATATATATATCTTTTTTTTAATAAATGCACTTATATTTGTTCTATAAATCATCCTTACACTATGTTTCTTTCGTAAAGAGAATTAATCATACCAGATCGAATTTTAGACTCGCACTTAAATGCAATTTCTTTTCGAGACATAGTTTCTGAAAAATGGATAGGTTCGTGGATTGTTATTTCAACATCAATAGGTCCACATTTAATTATACCCCAAAGATGAGATATTAAGTTCATATCCCCGTACCAAGCGATAATAGGCCTGTCGGCTCGGCTCATAGGAAGTCCATTTAATTTTGTATAGGCAATTGATATCGGTTGAATAGGATCATAATTTTTAGTATTTTTATTTATGTTATATATTCCAAATAATGATGATTTAAAGGGTAAGACAATATTACCATTGCTCGATGTTCCTTCAGGAAACAATACAATTTTTTCATTATGTATTCTTTTATTTATTTCGCCAATAACCGCTTTAAGTTGATTTGGTCTTTTTCTATTAACAAAGATTGTTTTTTGTAGTTTAGCTAGAAATGATATAAACGGCCATTTTGAAACTTCCATTTTTGCTATAAATGATAGTTCGCCTAATGAGCCTAGCAAAAATATATCGACCCACGATCCATGATTAGAGACAATTAATCCTGGGTTCTCCATAAGACAACCTTTAACTTTTATTTTAATATTTAATAAATTTAGTATTAATTTATGATATAATATTGGAAATTTTGATGAGTATCTTAAATTCAATAAATTCAACAAATATTGGTAAGGCATAACTATTATAGTTAAAGCTAATATTAATAAAGAGGTAAGTACACTTCTTATGCTATTGATCATTTTATTGTGTTTCTAAGAATAAATAAAATTTAATATTTTTTACTTATTGTTTTTTGTTTTTACAGCATATATTTCAAGACGATGATCAATAATATCAAACCCTAATTGTTGAGCTATTTTTTTTTGTAATTTCTCTATTTCTTCACTCTGAAATTCAATAACATCACCAGTATTTATATCAATTAGATGATCATGATGACCATCAGGTGTTTTTTCATAACGGGATCTGCCATCTTTAAATTCATGTTTCTCAAGAATTCCAGCATCTTCAAATAATTTGACCGTTCTATATACTGTTGCTAACGAAATATTTTTATCTATCCTAGCCGATCTTTTATACAATTCCTCAACGTCTGGATGATCTTTTGATGATGATAGCACTTTTGCTATAATTTTTCTTTGTTCAGTCATGCGCATACCCTGCTGCACACATCTAAATTCAATCGTATTTTTTTCGACCATCATAAATTACACTTAATTAACAATAAGTATTTACTGAATTATTTTAATATACCAAGAATAAATACTTATTTCTATAGTTTTTGTTCATATAAATATGCATCTGTCTTTTTACCAATCCGATCCGTGTAATAATTTTTCCTTAAAGATTTTTTCTTAAAGTTATTTTTACTATAGAGATTTATAGCTCTAAGATTAGTATTTGAAACCTCTAGAGTGATTGATTTTACATTCAATTTTTTTAATCTATCAATTGCATCTAAAATAAGTTTATGACAAATTCCTAGCCCTTCATAATTCTTTATAACTGCAATAGTTATAATTTCAGATACATCTAGTACTTTCTGTATAATTATAAAAGCGATAATTGTATTTTCTTTTTTTGCCACTAAGTTTAGATATAAATCATTCTTAATGAGGGATTGGATGTATTCTAACTCGTATGATTTAAAAAAACGTGACTCATGAATTTCTGATATTTTTTTTGAGTCTCTATACTGCGCTTCCTCGATGATTATAACTTCTCTAATATTTTTATTATAAAAATTATCATTCATTTTTTATAGATCTCGACGCTTTCGGGTACTTTTGCATTTGGTTGTCTTATATACAATGGGTCCACGTCAGTATGGTTTATTTCTAATTTTGAACCAATTTCTGCTAATAAAAATCCTGGGATTTCAACATTGCTTTCTAGAAGCGCTGGTGAATAATTATTCTTTATACATAAGGTTAAGAAGGCTATATCTCTTTCTATAATATTTACTTGTTTCTCTTTTATTTTTCTCTCTATAGATTCAAATGATTCAAGAGTAATTTCTGTTTTTGAGTTTTGGTTTGTGTCAAAATATTGAGTATAAAAACAATCATTTTTTGCATCAATTAATATCAATAACTCGTTCACTATATTTTTCTTTATAGCTAGATTGGCAATTAATTGGTGCGATGTTATTGCAAAATATGGGATATTTAATCCTATTGAAAAACCTTTAGCAACTGCAAGCCCTATTCTTATATTAGAATAATTACCTGGACCATTAATTGTAATAATTCTACTTATTTCATTGATTTTATAATTACTTTTATAAAATAATTCTTCAATAAGTTCAAAGACTGTCTCGCTATTCCTATTATCCGATATTTTTTTTATAAATTTTTGAGGTTTCTTTATTGATTTATCTGACTCCCATAGAGCTACACAAGACACTTTTGTCATCACATCTATTGATAGTGTAAGCATGGTTTAATACTTTATAAAGCTTCGACTTCTTTAATTTCAGGTATATAGTGCTTTAATAAATTTTCAATACCATTTTTAAGAGTCATTGTTGAACTTGGGCACCCTGCACAAGCACCTTGCATATTTAGATACACAGTTCCATTTTCGTAGCCTTGAAATGTTATATCTCCACCGTCTTGGGCTACCGCAGGTCTCACTCTAGTTTCAATTAATTCTTTTATGGTTTTTACAATCACAGCATCAACTTTATCAAAAAATTCTTCTTTTGTATTTTTCGATTTTATACCGTGCTCAATAATTATTGGATTATTTGATAAAAAATGATCCATTATTTCACCAAGTATTATAGGCTTTAATTGATTCCATTCTTTATCAGTTTTGGTAACTGCAATAAAATCACCAGAAAGAAAAACTCCAGATATCCCATCTATTTCTAATAACCGTTCTGCTAAGGGTGACTCTTTAGCATTTTCAATATTTCTATAATCACGCGTGTCATTTGGTAAAACATCACACCCTGGTATAAATTTTAAAGTATTTGGGTTTGGCGTTGATATTGTTTCTATAAACATTTTATTTATTTCCTTTGCCTCTATATTTTATAATAGGCATTGTTATGATAAATATCAAGTGAGTTCGATTATAGTTTTTTCAGATAGATGTCCGGGCACTATAGTAATTGGTATTGGAAAAATGCCAGATTTTGTGCCTGTGAAATTTGAAACTAAAGGCCCTGGATTATTAAGTTCAGTGCCAGCGGCAAGAACAAGAAGAGAGATAGCTTTATCTTCTTTTATTAAATTTATAATTTCGCTACTAGGTTGACCGTGACGTATTATTATTTCAGGTATCAAACCAGTTTCTTGATTAACTAACAATGACAATCTTTCTAAAACTATGCTAGCCTCTGCCTCTGCCTCTTGCTTCATTAGCTTTCCAACTCCTAGCCAGTGATGAAAATCAGAAGGGTCTATAACTCTCAAAAGTGTTAATTTTCTGCCAGTTCTTACGGCTCTTTGACTGGCATAATTAATAGCACTATGACATTCTGTAGTATTATCTACGACCACTAAAAATTTTCTAATTCTAACATTAACCATGTGAAGCCTCTAGAGATAATATAATAAGATAATTATATTATCATATTTTTTAGAAACCTATAATTTTTTTTGTTTCTTCTAAGATAGGTTTTGATATCTCGTAAGCTCTACTAGCACCATCTGTTAGTATTTTATCTATAGCACTCTCTTCATTCATTAATTTTTTCATTTCTTTCCCAATAGGGCATATTTTTTCAATTATTAAGTCTGTTAACTCCTTTTTGAAATTGGAAAATTGGATGCCTCCAAAGTTTTGTAATACTGAATCTCTGTCAGAGGAGCAGAGTCCTGCATATATATCTATTAGATTACGTAACTCACTACGATTTTCTAATCCTAAAGTTTCACTTGGCAATGAATCAGGATCTGTTTTTGCTTTTCTAATTTTTAATTGAATCAGATCTTCATCGTCAATTAAATTAATTCGTGATAAGTCTGAGGGATCATTACTAGACATTTTTTTACTAGCATCTCTTAATGACATTACTCTTGGAACAGGTCCGTTGATTAGTGGTTCAGGGAGATTGAAAAAATCATTTTTATATCCATTTTTAATAATTGTTTTATTAAAATCCATATTGAATTTTTTTGCAATATCTCTGGCTAGTTCTATATGTTGTTTTTGATCTTCTCCAACAGGAACATGTGTTGCATTATAGGCTAATATATCTGCAGCCATTAATATTGGATATGTATACAATCCTACAGACGCATTTTCTTTATTTTTCCCAGCTTTTTCTTTAAATTGCGTCATCCTATTTAACCAACCAACTCTCGCTACGCAGTTTAATATCCATCCCATTTCTGCATGACATGGTACCTTACTCTGATTAAAGATAATATGTTCCTTTGAATTTATTCCTGATGCTATAAATCCTGCAGTAATTTGTCTTATATTTGATTTCAATATATCAGGGTCTTGCCAAGTTGTGATCGCATGTAGATCAACAACACAGTAAATACACTCACTTATCTCTTGTAGCGAAACAAACTTTACAATTGCCCCTAAATAGTTACCTAAATGAAGGTTACCAGAGGGTTGTATTCCAGAAAAAACTCGCATATTAATATCCAATCCTGTCAATATTTTTAGCTTATACTTATTATTTAAAAAAATTATTATAAGATTAATTAATCATTTTTCTTTGTGTTTAGAAGACCCATGATATGTGCCATTATCCAATAAATTATAATACCTATCAATACATAAAATGATAAAATTAAGAAACTATATAAATCAGAATAAAAATATTCTTCAATCACCAAGATATTTTTTTTGACGAAAGACAAAGAAACAAGCATTATTAAGCTACAAATTATCGCAAGTAGAAAGTTTATTTTAATTCTGTAATCAAAGATAATATCTTTTGTTCGAGATATAGCGAGCAATAGTAAGATTGTATTTGCCCAAGCGGAGATACTTGTTGATATAGCTATTCCAACAAATCCTATTTTTTTAAAAAGAATTATTGATAATATTATATTGATAATAGCGCTTATTAAAGAAAACCACATCGGTGTTATAGTATTTTCTTTAGCAAAAAAGTTAGATTGAAGGATTTTGATTAAAATAAATGCTGGAAGTCCATAAGAAAAAGCAATTAACGCATGTGATGTAGCGAGAGTGTCAGCAGATGTAAAGTACCCACGTTCAAATAATACGTGTATGATATCTGAAGATAAAATAATCATACCAAACGTTGCTGGAATAGCTAGTACAAGAGATAGTTCTATCGCTCTATTTTGTGAAAATGAAGCTTTTGCAAAGTCTTTTGCTTTATAATTTCTTGATAGCTCAGGTAATAATACTGTACCAATTGTTATGCCAATGAGTGCCAGTGGTAATTGGTATATTCTATCAGCATAATATAAATACGATATTGCCCCATTTTCAAATGATGCAATAATTGATCCTATTAATAGATTTATTTGAGTGATTCCTCCTGCAATGATAGCAGGAAAACCAAGAAAAAGAAATTTTTTAACGTCAGGAGTTAATTTGGGTATTCTTATGTTAGGTAAATATTCTGTTTTTTTACATACATAGACAATTAATAATAATTGAAGTGCTCCAGATATGAATACACCAGAGATTAGATATTTTGCTGCTACAGGTGTATTTGGTATATTTAGTTCTTTTATGATAATCAAAAAAAAGATTAAAACTGTGTTTAAAACTATAGGTAGGGAAGCGGCAGCAGTAAATTTTCCAATAGAATTTAATATTCCCGAGATAAGGGCTACAAGCGACATAAATAATAAATAAGGAAAAGCAATTCGAGTTAAGGTTATTGTTAGATTAAACTTTTCTGTATCTTCTATAAAACCGGGCGCTATCACATAGACTATAAATGGCATAAAAAGTTCTGCAATGGTTATCAATAGCAGCAGAAACCAAAATAATGCACTAGCAGTTTCTGAAGCAAATTTTTTAGCATCTAATTTATTCACAGTGAGTTTTTTTGAAAAAATTGGTATAAATGCCGCACTAAATGCTCCTTCTGCAAATAATCTTCTAAATATATTTGGAAATTTAAATGCCATAAAAAAAGCATCTGCTATAATCCCTGTTCCTAGTATAGCAGCAATTAATATATCACGAAAAAAACCTAGTAATCTACTAATTAGAGTCACAATTGCAATATTAAAACTAGTTTTAAATATATTCATTTTTGATTATTCTGTGTTTATGAATTGTTGGCCTCAAGCATATTTCTAATCATATATTCTATTCTTTTTCTTTTTTCTTTACTGTTAATTCTGTCACCAAATAAGTTACATACGTAAAAAACATCAATTGCTCTTTCGCCAAATGTTGCAATATGTGCTGACTTAATATTAATATTGGCCTTTTGTAGAATTTTTGTAATATCATAAAGCAATCCAGATCTATCCCTTCCTTCTACTTCTATAACAGTTGAATGATTGGAAAGCTCATTGGTTACAATAACATTTGTTTTTACATCAAAAGCGGCATGTACTTTCCAAGTATTTTTTTTTAGAGCAATATCTTTTTCTAGAGATAATTTACCTTTTAAACTTTTTTCTATTGTGTTTGCTATTTTTTTAGCTCTTCTATTTTCATCATTCTCACCAAAATCTCTATTAATGAATATAGTATCAATTGCCAAACCATCGGTAGTTGTTTCTATATGAGCATCAACTATATTTGCATCTGAAAGTGAACAAGCCCCAGCTAAAGTAGATAGAAGATTTGGATAATCTGGTGCAATAAGCGTAATTTGGGTTGATGTATTATTTGCATTAATTTTTGAAGAAATATTTACAGGAAATTTTTTATTGTAAGTATTGTTTACTAAAGACGCGTGTTCTAATTGTATTTCTAAACTATTAGAAATCCAATAAGATTCATTAAATCTATTTATATATTTGTTTATTTTTTCTTTTCCCCAATTACCTACGCTTCTCATAAACAGTTCTTTTGCAATCAATATTTTCTCTCTTTGGTTTTTATATAAACTGTTACTTTCATTTATTTTTATTTCTGTATGTTGGTATAACGTAATTAGTAATCCATTTTTCCAGCCATTCCAAACCGTAGGACCGACAGCCATAATGTCTGCAACTGTTAATGCTAATAGGTATCTAAGTTTTTCCGTATTTTCAACAATATTTACAAAATCTGATATTGTTTTTTGGTCATATAAATCTCTTTTTTGTGCCATATCACTCATTACTAAATGATTTTTTATAAGCCATGAAACTATTTCAATTTCATTTTGGTTCATTCCAAATCTTTTACATATTTGATTTGCTATAACAGCACCCTTAATTGAATGGTCTTGTTTGCCACCTTTTGCTATGTCATGTAAAAATGCTGCAACATATAATATTTTTAAATTATCCATTTTCTTTATCAAACTATTAGATATTGGATGAGGATCTTTTAATTTATTATTTTTCATATCAGAAACAAAACCAGTAGTTCTTAAAAGATGTTCATCTACAGTATATTGATGGTAGAGGTTGAATTGTGTCATACATACAATTTTTCCAAATTCCGGTATAAATTTACCAAGAACTCCAGTCTCATTCATCTTCCTGAGAATGCTTTCAGGGTCTCTTGGTGAGGTTAGTATTTCTAGAAATAATTTATTTGCCTCTTTATTTTTTATTAAGTCTCTGTTTATCAAATAAAGTGATCGGGATATATTTTGCACTAGTTCTGGGCTTAATAGAACATTATGTGTATCGGCTATATGAAATAATTTTATTAAATTGATAGGATCATTTTTAAAAACAAGATGAGATTCAACTCGCAATCTATTTTTTTCTATTGAAAAGCCATTATTTAGATTTTTTGATTCTTTTTTTATATTAAACGTTTCAAGCATTCTTTTAAATACAGGTTCTTTTTTTATTGAATTTTCCTCAAGAACTGAACAAACAATTCTAGTTAGATCTCCAACTTCTTTAGCAATCAGAAAATAATGTTTCATAAATCTTTCTACATGTTTTTGTCCAGGTCTTTCTGAATAACCTAGTCTGATAGCTAGAGCCGGCTGCCTATCGAAAGATAATAATTCATCGTCTCTATTTGCAATAAAATGTAAATGACATCTGATAGCCCATAAAAAATCTTCAGCTTTCTCAAATCTTCTAGATTCATTTTTGGTAAGAAGACCTTTTTCTATAAGATCTATTCTTTTATCCTGTCTATATAGATACTTACCAATCCAAAATAAAGTATGTAAGTCTCTGAGACCACCCTTACTTTCCTTTATATTTGGTTCTATCAAATATCTTGAAGAACCGAATACTTCATGCCTTTTGTCCCTTTCGATTAATTTCATCTCTATAAATTCATCAGCTGTTTTTGCAACAATCTCAGTATTAAATTTATCAATTAATCTATTAAATAACTCTTCGTCACCCCAAATAAAACGTGCTTCTAAGATTGAAGTTCTAATTGTAAAGTCAGATTTTGCATGATGTATTGATTGGTCAACATTTCTTGTTGCATGTCCAACTTTAAAACCAAGGTCCCACAACATATACAATGTAAATTCAATTATATTTTCTCCCCAAGGTGTTAGTTTATCTGGGTATAAAAATAATAAATCAATGTCAGAATATGGAGCCAAGGTTCCTCTTCCATAACCTCCTACTGCTACAAATGCGATACGCTCGTTTTTTTTAGGATTTTGAGATTTATGAATACAGAATATAGCAAAATCATTAATTATTTTTATTATTTCGTCTTGAAAGCTAGAAAAGCTTCTGGCACACCTTGTTCCACTCCCATGGCTGAAAAGGTATTTTTCGGATTCTTTTTTTGAATTTAAGATAACAGTTTTTAAGAGAACTAGAACGCTATTCCTCAGTTCTTCAGTTTTTAGTTTTTTATTTTTTGTTATATCTTTGATATTTTCTCTTATGAGATCTGAATCAAATAAAATATCAATATTGTTGTTTTTTTTCACTATATTTACTAATTTAAAATTATATTATACTATGGTTTAGCTTTATTAAATTTTGTAACAAATCTATCTTCAATTAATTTTCTTGGCATTATGATAAAAACATCTGTGGTTCCAAATTGGTGGTCAATTACCGCGCCATTTCCAACGTAGGCACCTAATCTTAGATAACCTTTTATTAATGGTGGCAGTGCTTTTAAGGCTTCTTTAGTATCAATGTCTTCTTTTTTTATTATATTCATATCAACAAATCTATCCGGTTGGGCTCTTACTAGCCATTCGTCAGGAGCGAGTGAATTATGATATAAAAAACTTAAAGGTAAAGCTAGCTCATTAGGATCAGTTCCCTGAAAACTTGCACAACCAATCATAACATCAATGTTATTATCATTAAGATATTTCCAAACACCTTGCCATAGAAGCTCTATTGTTGATTTATTTCTATATTCTTTTAAAACACAAGATCTGCCGAGTTCTAAAAATTTTTTATTTTTATGTTTTTCAAGTAAATGAGTAAGTTCATATTCATGTTGACTATAAAATCCATAATTCTTTTCAGCAGCAATTTGTGGAGTAAGTCTATATGTTCCAACAACACGACCTCTTTTTTTCCCTATTAAAGGAACCCCTCTTTTTTGAGAAGATTGGTCAATTACTAGCATATGGTTGCATATTTTATCGTAAGAATCTCTGTCTCTCCTAATAACTCGTGTTAAAGCATTTGGATGAGCTGACATCTCTTTATAAAAAACCTTAAATCTTAGAGATTGCGCAGCATGAATATCATTTTTATTTTCAGATAACCTTACACATAGATCTATTTTCTTAGAATTTTTCTGAGATTTAAATTGCATATGCTTAGCAATTTTTGTCTTTATAGTTTCTTTCATCTATAGTTTTCCGTATATAATATAGATTATACAGTATCAATGTTTGATTGAAAACACATTGTACGCCTATTTTAATTTTTATAAATAACTTTCAATTGAATCCCATAGTATTGAAGCAATATTAACATTATCAAATCTTTGGATTTCTCTTATTCCGGTAGGAGATGTAACATTAATTTCAGTCAGGAATCCATCTATAACGTCAATTCCAACAAACATTAGACCCAAGCTTTTTAAGTCAGCTTCCATAGCTTCGCATATTTCTTTTTCTTTTTTGGTAATTATTGTTTTTGTTGCTGTGCCGCCAACGTGCATATTTGATCTAATCTCACCTTTTTTTGGTATTCTATTTATTGCACCTGCAATTTTGCCATCAACAAGTATAATTCTTTTGTCACCAGCTACTACCGATGGTAAATATTTTTGTACTATAAACTGTTCCTTATTAATTGACTTAAACATTTCAATTAGGGATTCAAGGTTTTGATCACTTTCTTTAAGGTAAAAAATACCATCGCCACCATTTCCATATAATGGCTTAATAATTATATCCCTATATTCATCTTTAAATTTTATAATTTCATCCATGTCTCTTGTTATTAATGTTGGCGGCATGTATTGAGAATATTTGTGTGCAAAAATTTTTTCAGGATTATTTCTTACGCTTATTGGATTATTTATTATCATTGTTTTATCTGTTATTGTTTCCAATAAATGTGTCGCAGTAATATATGACATGTCAAATGGGGGGTCCTGTCGCATCAAAATAACATCAAATTCATCAAGTCTAATGCTTTCCTGGTTTCCTTGTATTATTGAATCTATAGGTTTCTGATGAATTTTTATATAATGCCCTTTAGCATATAAAATATTTTCTCTCATTGAAAGATTTTCAGGCATATAAAAGAAAATACTATAATTTCTATCTTGAGCTTCTAACAATATAGAGAAAGTTGAATCTCCTGAAAGATTTAGGTTTTCTATTGGATCCATTTGTACTGCGATTTTTTTATTCATTTTTAACTTACATATATTTATATTTATATATCAAACTAATATAATTTCTAATTAATTGGAAATGGTTTTCTTTTTTATTTCAAGGCATCTTTTGTATATAATATTCTTAGGAATATTTGTTTTGTTAGCCAATATGTTTGTAATTTCTTTTATGGCAATTTTCCCTATATATTTGTTGATTTCAATGTCAATAATTTCAGATGTTATCTCATCATTTACTAGGGAATTAATTAAAATAACTAATTCACCTCTTAGGTTGTGATTTGATAAATAATTTAGCATAAAATTTATATCACCGCTGATTACTTCTTCATGGATTTTAGTTAATTCTCTCGCAATAACTACATTAAATGACGGATAAATATTTTTTATTTCTAATAGTGTCTTTTTAATTCTTTTAGCTGTTTCGTAGATTATAACAGTACAATTAACTGTATTAAATTTATTAAATTCTTTTACTCGCGCGCTATTCTTTTTTGGCAAGAAGCCAGTAAAATAAAACTTATCGGTAGGAAGCCCTGATATAGATAGGGATGAAATGAGAGCGGAAGGGCCTGGTACGGTATATATTTCTAGATTTTTATCTCTGCATAGCTTAACTAATTTGTACCCAGGGTCTGATATGAGAGGTGTTCCTGCATCTGATACTAATGCAATTTTCATTCCTTCTGATAGTTCTTTGATAATTTTTGGTCTAATACGTTCCCCATTAATATCGTTGTATATCGTTAGTTTTGTTATTATGTCATATTGTTTTAATAGTCTTTTAGTTATCCTTGTATCCTCACAATAAATTTTATCACTCTCTTTAAGAATCCTAATTGCTCTTAATGTTATATCCTCAAGGTTTCCAATAGGAGTGGATACTATATAGAGTCCAGATATTAATTTTTGATCTTTATTTAGCATTAATTTCTCGTAAGTGATTGTTTATTAATTGCTTAATTCGGTTATAATTTTATTTGTAAAAAGAAATCCTTTTTCTGTTAATTGCAAATATGCATTGTCCATGCTTTTTTTAATAAAGTTATCTTCCTTAAAGGTATCAAATATTTTATTATTGATAGTTCTCCCCATTGATTTGTATCTTTCTATGTTTAATCCTTGTCTTGTTCGTAAAGACATAAGTAAATATTCGTCTGCTATTTCTTCTTTTAATAGAATTTCATTTTTTATAATTCCATTATCAAGTTTATTTACCAAATCTAACCATTTCTCTGGGTTGTGCTCAGTTATTATAGAATGTCTATATCCATCTGAATCGTTAATCCGTGAATGAGCTCCTGGACCAATTCCAGCCCATTGCCCAGATTGCCAATAAATCAAATTATGCACAGATTCCTGTCCTTCAGAAGAGAAGTTTGAAACTTCATAACGCATAAGTCCATTATTTTTACATATTTCATTTGTTAAATTATAAAGATCAGAAGACAGTTCATCTTTTGGTATTTGAAGTTTACCTTTTTTATAAAGCTCAGCATATCTTGTTCCTGGTTCAATAGTTAGTTGGTAGAGAGAAAGATGCTGATTATTATAAGATATAGCTTCCTTTAATTCTCTTTCCCAGCTTTTGCAATCTTGGTGAGGTCTGGCATAAATTAAATCAAACGATACTCTTGAAAAGTTATTCTTAGCAATGTGTAATGCATTTAATGCCTCGATAGCAGTATGTTGTCTACCCAATTTTTTTAAATCATCATCAATTAGAGATTGTATACCTAATGATACTCTATTGACGCCACTTTTTGAATATTCTAAAAATTTTTCTGCTTCCACACTTGTTGGATTTGCTTCTAGGGTTATTTCTAAATTACTATTGCATGACCATGTTTTGTATATTTTATTTATAATTTTATCAACTGTCTCTATTGACATTAAAGATGGAGTACCTCCACCAAAAAAAACGGAAGAAACATTTTTTGCATTTGAATTTTCTGAAAACCAATCCAATTCTTTAAAAATAGCATTACAGTAATCATTTTGGTCAATTTCTTTTTTTCTAACATGGCTATTAAAATCGCAATAGGGGCATTTGGATAAGCAGAATGGCCAATGAATATAGATTCCAAATCTATCAATTTGTTCGTTGGGTGAAGAATTATTGTTCAATGTGTAGCTCGACTAATTTACTAAAAGCTTTGGCTCTATGGGATAGGCCTATTTTAGTTGGAGACCAAGAGTGTTTTTCTTCTGAACTCATTTCTCCAAATGTTTTATTATGATTGTCTGGCAGGAATATACTATCATAGCCAAACCCTAAGCTTCCTCTAGGAGGCCAGACAATTGTACCATCAATTTTTTCTTCAACATACTCAATGTGATTATCAGGCCAACAAATACAAAGCGAGCAAACAAAGCTTGCTTTTCTTAGATCAGGAGTTATTGCACCTTTTTGGTTTAGTAATTTGTTTATTTTTTTCATAGCTCCATTAAAGTCCTTGCTCTCGCCGGCCCATCTTGCAGAGTATATCCCTGGATCATTATTTAAAGAATGAACTTCAAGCCCAGAATCATCAGATAGGGCTATATAGTTTGATAGTTTTGCTGCAGATCTAGCTTTTATTATAGCATTTTCTATAAAAGTAGAACCGTTTTCTTCTGGTTCAATTAGATTTAGCTCTTTAGAAGAAACTGTTTTGATATCAAAAAAATTGAGCAATTCTCTAATTTCAGATATCTTGCCATCGTTATGACTAGCTATAATAAGTTCTTTTTTATTTAATTTTCTCATGATGTATTTAGGGGTTATTTTAAGATTTCAGATTGGAATTTAATAATTTCATCGATACCATTTCTTGCAAAATTAAACATAGAATCAAACTCTTCTTTTGAGAAAGTTTTACCTTCTGCGGTTGATTGTATTTCTATAATTTTTCCTGATTTTGTAAGTACAAAATTAGCATCAGTACTAGCATTTGAGTCTTCATTATAGTCAAGATCAAGAAGTGTATTATTGCTTACAATTCCGCAGGATATTGCTGCTACCTGCTCAATTATAGGATTAATTCTAATTATTTTTTTCTTTAACATTAAATCAATACAAAGTTTCATTGCAATCCATCCACCGGTTACACTAGCTGTTCTTGTTCCTCCGTCTGCTTGAATTACATCACAATCAATTAATATTTGCCTTTCTCCTATTTTATTAAGATCTATAGATGCTCTTAAGCTTCTGCCAATTAATCTTTGTATTTCTTGCGTTCTCCCTGATTGACGTCCTATGACAGATTCTCTCCTCATTCTTTCATTAGTTGATCCAGGAAGCATACCATATTCTGCAGTCAGCCAACCTGATCCAGAGCCACGGAGCCAAGGTGGACATTTGTCATTGAGGTTAGCACTACATATTACATGAGTGTTTCCAAATTTTACAAGACATGAACCATCAGAATTTTTTAAAATTCCTGTCTCAATTGTAAAACTTCTTAATTCGTTTGGTTTTCTGTCTTCGGATCTCATTTTATAACCTTAAAATTATATTAAATTGTATACTGTTGAATAATCATATTTATTTTATTGTAGAATACTATAAAAATAGGGCTATAGATAATATTTATTTTTAAAAGATAAATTATTAAAAAAAATATCAATAACTGGTAATCATGAAATCAAATGCATCTAAAATTATTAATTTGGATTTAAGGTCCAGAGATATTTTTAAGAAAATTGTTGAAACTTATTTATCTACGGGTAACCCAATAGGATCAAGGACGCTATCATTAATTGATGAAATGGGGTTGTCTGCAGCAACAATTAGAAATGTTATGCAAGATTTAGAGGGTCTGGGTTTAATTTATTCACCTCATACAAGCGCCGGAAGGATACCAACTGAAGGAGGTTTAAGGCTTTTTGTAGATGCTATGCTTGAAATAGGAAATTTGAATGATATAGATCAAGCTGCAATAAAAGAACAAGCTAAATTAAAAAATATAAGTGTTCAAGATGCTTTGGGTAGGGCAAGTGAAATGTTGTCTGGGCTCACTAATTGTGCAGGAATAGTACTAGCTAAAAAAATAACTAAGGCTATCAAACACATTGAATTTGTTTCTTTGGATAAAGAAAGAGCTTTAGTTGTTACGGTTGATGTTGAGGGTAATGTTGAAAACAGAATTATAGAGAAACCAGATGGTTTAACTCAGTCAGCGCTCACTGAAGCAACTAATTATCTTAATCATTATATTGGGGGATATACAATAGAAGAATATAAGGGTCGTGTAGAAAAAGAATTAAACGTCAAAAAATCAGAAATAGATAAGGCAACCTCAGAAATAGTATCAGCCGGACTGGCTGTTTGGAGTAATGGTAATAATCTGAATGAAAAACAATTAATAGTTAGAGGTGCATCTAATCTAATTTCGGATACCGAAGATGTAAAGAATATCGATAGAATTAAAGTTTTATTTGATGATTTGGAAAACAAACAAGACATTATTCAATTATTAGGTTTGGCGGAAGAAGCCGACGGAGTAAGAATTTTTATTGGATCTGAAAACAAATTGTTTTCGCTCTCAGGTTCATCTCTCATAATTTCCCCATATAAAGACAATAGCCAAAAGGTCGTTGGAGTTCTTGGTGTAATTGGTCCAACTAGGTTAAATTATGCTAGAGTAATTCCAATGGTTAATTATACGGCTCAAATGATGGAAAAAATACTCAGATAACTCTTTTAAAATTTGCATTTATGTATTAGATAATTATATCTCATTTTGTAATTAGTTAATTTATTTATATTAAAGGTAGACATGGACACATCTAAAAATAAATCTAATAAATCTAATAAATCTAATAACGAAGAAATTTTGTCAGAAGATTTCATAGAAAAAGATGAGGTTTATATTGAAACACAGGATTCCTCTGATGAAAATTTAGATACAGACGTTAAAGATTTTGTAAATATATTTGATGAATTAAAGGTTGAGCTAGATGAGGCTAACGATAGAATTTTAAGAATGGCAGCAGAGATGGAAAATCTTCGTAAAAGAGCCCTTAAAGAGAAAGAAGATGCTAGCAAATACTCTATCTCAAAGTTTTCAAGAGAGATTATAATCGTTAGTGATAATATTGAACGAGCATTAAATTCTATCCAAGGCATTGAGTTGCCAGAGAACGAAGCTATAAGTAACCTCATAACAGGTATTGAAATTACATCTAGGGAACTTCAGCAAGTCTTTACAAGGCACGGTATTGAAAGATTTGATCCAAGTGGTGAAAAGTTTGACCCAGTATATCACGAGGCTATGTTTGAAATTCCAGATGAAACTGCTGAAACTGGAATAGTTGTTCAGGTTCTTGAGCCTGGATACAAAATAAAAGATAGGATATTAAGGCCTGCTAGGGTTGGTGTTAGTAAAGGTAAATAAATTTAATTGATTTATTAAGGCTATTTTTTCTATTTATATTAATTTAATTTGCTCCTAAGGATATATATAATATATCGTAAAAGAATGATTTCTAGTGATCAAAATAAACACCCCAAATTTATTGGCGCAGATATCAAAAAGCTTATTTTAACAGATTTCCGAAATTATAAATATACGTCTATTGAGATAAATAAAAAATTTATTGTGCTCATTGGAAACAACGGTGCAGGGAAAACAAATATCTTAGAAGCAATCTCATTACTTAGTCCAGGAAGGGGTATCAGAGCTGCCTCAACATCAGATTATGCAAGAAAAGATGGGCAAGGGGGGTGGTCTGTATTCTCTGAATTAAATGGGATTAATGGTATGGTAAGAGTTGGTACTGGTATAACAAAAGAACAAATTACAGATGGAAAAAGAAGACAATGTAGATTGGACGGATCGTTTGTTGGAAGCCCTTCGTTTTTTTCTAGTCATGTACAATTTATTTCTCTTACACCAGTAATGGATCGCTTATTTATAGGGTCTTCAAGCGATAGGAGAAAATTTCTAGACAGACTCGTAATATCAATAGATCCTCATCATAGGATAAATTTAGGTAAATATGAAAAAGCAATGGCTCAAAGAAATAGCCTATTATTTAGTTCGAATAATAATGATAAGTGGATAGATTCAATAGAGATGCAGATGTCTGAGTATGGAGTGGCAATTGCTTCTGCAAGGGTGGTAGCTATTAAAATATTGAATGAAGAAATTATTTCAAGAAAGCAACACAGTGTATTTCCACCTGCGATTATTTCTATAAATGGAAAATATGAATCTGCTCTTAATGAAATATCTGCTACAGATCTTGAAAAGGTTTTTATAAGTGAGTTATTCGAGTCGAGGAATAGCGATAGAAGGGTTGGAAGAACAACAAACGGTCCTCATCGCACCGACTTTACTTTATTTCACGGTACAACAGGAATTGAAGCAGAGAATTGTTCTACAGGTGAGCAAAAAAACCTTCTTATTTCAATAGTCTTAGCGGAAGCAAGAATATCAAAGAAAAAAAATAATGGTATCGCACCAATTATGCTACTAGATGAAATAGGGGCTCATTTAGATTCAAAGAGACTTAATAACCTTTATGAAGAGATAATTGCTTTAAACGCTCAAGTTTGGTTCACGGGAATTGAAGCAGAATTATTTAATTATATATCTGATCATGCTGCCTTTAAGCTGGTTACAGACGGATCGATAAAATCTTTGTAATAAGTATTGTTTTCTCATTATATTCTTGTAGAATCAATAATAAATCATGATAGTACTAAAATGAGTAATTTTAAAAAATTATATATATATGAATGATAAAACACCTGACATAGAAGAAGATTATGGCGCACAATCTATAAAGGTTTTAAGAGGTCTTGATGCTGTGCGGAAAAGACCAGGTATGTACATTGGGGATACCGATGATGGGTCAGGTTTGCATCATATGGTTTATGAAGTAGTAGACAATTCTATAGATGAAGCATTGGCAGGGCATTGTGATAATATTGAGGCTACGTTAAATTCAGATGGTTCAGTTACTGTAACCGATAATGGTAGAGGTATTCCAACTGATATACACGAAGAAGAAGGTATATCTGCAGCTCAGGTGATAATGACACAGCTCCATGCTGGTGGTAAATTTGATCAAAATTCTTACAAAGTATCTGGTGGTTTGCATGGAGTTGGAGTTTCAGTAGTGAATGCATTGTCATCTTCTCTGCATTTAAAGATTTTTAGAGATTCTAAAATTCATGAGATGTCATTTAGCCATGGAGTTCCTGATGAAGATCTAAAAATAACCGGCGAATGTCCTCAAGAAAAAACAGGTACTGAAGTTACCTTTCTCCCATCAAAAGATACATTTACTAACGTTGATTTTATTTTTTCAACATTGGAGCATCGCTTAAGAGAGTTGGCTTTCCTAAATTCAGGTATTAAAATTAGATTATCAGATAAAAGAGATGTAGATGCCGTAGTTGTAGATCTTATGTACGAAGGTGGGTTAATCGAATTTGTTAAATATTTAGATAGAACAAAGCAGCCTTTACTAGCGGCGCCCATAAGCTTGATATCTGAAAAGGATGGATTAACTGCAGAAATCGCAATGTGGTGGAATGATAGTTATCATGAAAATATTCTTTGTTTTACAAATAATATCCCACAGAGAGACGGAGGTACCCATTTGGCTGGTCTGCGAGCTGCATTAACAAGAACAGTAAATAATTATGCTAGTGAATTTGGATTGACAAAAAAAGAAAAATTGCAAATTACAGGCGATGATGCAAGAGAAGGGTTAACGTGCGTACTTTCAGTTAAGTTGCCGGATCCAAAATTTTCAAGTCAAACAAAAGATAAGCTAGTTTCTTCAGAGGTAAGAACTGTTGTAGAAAGTGGTACCTCTGAAGCTTTAAGCCAATGGTTTGAGGAACATCCTGCTGATGCAAAAAATATTATAGCAAAGATTATTGATGCAGCTGCCGCTAGAGAAGCAGCCAAAAAAGCAAGAGAACTTACAAGAAGGAAGGGCGTTCTTGACGTTTCTAACTTACCTGGAAAACTTGCTGATTGTATAGAAAGAGATCCAGCTAAATCTGAATTATTTTTAGTGGAAGGTGATTCTGCTGGTGGTTCAGCAAAACAGGGAAGAAATAGAGATTGTCAAGCTGTACTTCCGCTTAGAGGAAAAATTTTAAATGTTGAAAGAGCTCGTTTTGATAGAATGTTATCTTCAGTTGAAATTGGTACTTTAATCACGGCATTAGGAACTGGAATAGGAAAAGATGAATTTGATATAGAAAAACTAAAGTATCATAAAATTATAATAATGACTGATGCAGATGTGGATGGAGCTCATATACGTACGTTATTACTAACATTTTTTTATCGTTGGATGAGACCATTGATCGATGGGGGTTATTTATATATTGCTCAACCTCCATTATATAAAGTAACTAAAAATAGATCAGAAACTTATATAAAAGAAGATAGAGATCTTCAAATGTATTTAATCAATTCTGGAACGGAAACAGCAATTTTTACAAGCAATGATAAGGTTGAACATGGCGCTAATGAATTAAAAGATATAGTTGAAAAAGCAAGAGAGTTTACGGAAATATTAGACAAAATAAATGTTAAATATCCAAAATTTATAATAGAAGAGTGTGCTATTGCTGGTGCTTTGTCACAGGATATATTCAGTGATAAAAAATTAATAGAAGAAACGGTTAAATATATAGCAAGTAGATTGGATGCCAATAAATCACTAAATGAACTAGAAAAAGGTTGGGTTGGTCTATCGGATGACGAGGGTAATTTTGTGTTTGAAAGAGTTTTAAGGGGCGTTAAAGAAACTCACATTATTGACAAACAATTTATTTTGTCTTCTGACGCAAGAAAATTAAATGAATTTTCTTTACATTTGCAAGAGATGTATTTGAAGAACGGTACGCTTAAAGTTAAAGACAATGAATTTGATATTAGTTCACCGTCTCAATTATATGAATTAATATTAGAAATTGGACGAAAGGGTTTGAGTGTTCAAAGATATAAAGGGTTAGGAGAAATGAACCCTGAACAATTATGGGAAACAACTTTGGATGTAAATATAAGGACTCTTTTGCAGGTAAAAGTACAAGAAGCAGATGAAGCTAGTGATTTATTCTCACGGCTTATGGGTGATGATGTTGAGCCTCGACGTGAATTTATTCAAAAAAATGCCCTTCAAGTATCTAATCTTGATGCATAAAAATTATAGCTCAATAGCTCCGGTCGGATAATTGTGTAATCGTTCACACGAATCTTTTTTTATTAGCAGTAATTCACCAGTTTGTACCCCAGATTTATGGTCTTGTGTAATTATATTTGGCTGCAAAACAACAGTCATCCCTTCTTTCAATACAAAATCTATATTGTTATCTGCTGGTCTGCTGGTCGTGCCTAAAACTGGAGGAAGATAACCACCACCATAGCCATGGATTAAATCATCCCAAATACTATATCCATTTTTTTCAATAATTTTTGAAGCCTCTATGATTTCAGAAGCATGTGTTCCGTCTTTTAGTAAATTTCTAATATTTGAAAAGACTTCATCGGCAATTGTATGAAGATCTTTGTAGATATTTGTCATTGGTCCAATTGAAATAGTTCTTAAGATTTGTCCTGGATAATTCCAGTAGTGAGCGCTTATCTCAGTTGAAATAACATCATTTTTCTTAAGTTTTTGATTTGAAGTGAACTGTGAAGGCACACAATTATTTGGATTATCCATTGAGGTAATCCCAAAGAAATTTATAACTTTATGCCCTCCTAAAGGAATGTATGCGCTTTGGGTAGCATGAGAAAGTTCATGCTGTGTTAGTCCAGGTTTAATATTGTTAACCATCGAAGAAATTCCATTATCTGTCATAGCTGCACCAATTTTAATCCAAGACAGCTCTTCTTCGCTTTTAATTAATCTCATTGATGTATAATTTTTATTCATATCTAATATTTGTATAGGGACAGCATTTATAAGATTATGCATATTAATACTTAGCCTTCCAACTACACCAAGAGTTGATTTTATTCTTGGTGTAGTTGAAATTATATTAGATATGATTTTATTTGATAGGCTTCTTTCCCCCCAAATAACCTCTACATTTTTATGGACAAGGATTTCAGCCATTGGAAGATGATTATAATGTTCAATATATAACTTTAGTTTTTCACCACGTCTGATATGTAATAAAGCTTCTTGCGTGACTGGCCATCCTGTTAACCATTGTATAGCAGATCCAGAATTTCCTGCCTCATATATAATTGCATCAGAAATTTCATCCGTACCATTTTTCAACATGGCGCTTTCAAATAAAGTACGTCTATTTTCATACTCTGTTGATGAAAATTTTGGATAGTCACTATTTAATAGTTGAAGTTCTCTTTCTCCAATTTTATTTAAATAGTTAATATTGTTCATGTATTTCTATGTTTCTTTTTAAGATAATCCATACAATGTTTTGCCTGCCACAGGAAGATTTGCTTTCATAATTCTACCGTTCATAGAGTCCGTAATATACAATGTTTTTTTATCTGGCCCACCAAAGGCAGTGTTAGTCATTAAGCTATGTCCATCGGTATAAATTAGATGAGTTGGAAGACAGTTGTTATCGAATCTCCACACACCAACACCAAGATGATTAACAATCATTCCATCTTCAGAATCCATCTCAAGACCATCAGGACCTGCATGCCCCCCTGACAATTGAATAGCTACACCACTTTTACTAACGCTATTATCTGCCATAAGAGGTAAACGCCATATTTGTTGTGATCTTGTAATCGCAACGTAAACCTGATTCTCGGCGTTATTAACTGTAATTCCATTTGGACTTGGAGCATTTGTTACTAACTTATGTAGTTGACCATCTTTTGTTAATCTAAAGACTCTACCAGTTGGATCAATTATGCCAGTTTGGCCTTGATCAGTAAAATACAAGTCCCCGTTTGATGTAAAATGAAGATCATTTAAACCTTTAAATCCCTCTGAGTACATTGTATCTATCAAAGGCTCTATTTTTCCAGAATTAACATCTAATTTCATTAGACCCTGTTTGTAGCAAGCAATATAAGCTGATCCATCTTTATGAAATTTTAAACCATTTGGCCAACCGTCATATTCACAAACAATATCCCATTCTCCGTCCGGTGTGATTTTAAAAATTCTACCAAAGGGAATATCTGTTACATATAAATTACCTTTTCTATCGAATGATGGACCTTCAAGGAATTGATTTACCGTTGCACCTTGTCTATTTGGATTTGACCAAGCTGTCTGTGTTGTATTTCTATATTTTTCTGGTAATTCTGTAAATATCTCTGCTTTTATTAGTTCAGGGTGTTTAAAAGGGTTCAACATTGGATCTCCTAGGCATTTATCTTATTACTAACTGTATATAATATATACTTTTTTTGTATAATTATCATTAATTAATAATATGTAAAATGTTTTTTATATATTTTCGGTTTATATTTAAATATTTTAGACTTATGAACATACAATTAAATAAGGTTTTAAATTTATATTTAGAGGAATAATTTAGAATGAACGAAGAATTAAAAGAAGAATCTTTAATACCGGCAATAGAGATTGATCACATAGGTCATGCTGTGCCAAATCTTGAAATTGCCATAAATAATTATCAACGCATATTTGGAATGCTGGCTTCGGATATTAAAGTTGTTGAACAGCAAGGAATTAGAATTGCATATTTATCTTTGGGAAATGTTAAAATAGAGCTGATGGAGCCATTAAATGATAAATCGCCAATAAATAAATTTCTTGCGAGGAACCCTAAAGGCGGCATCCATCACTATTGTATAGTTACAAATGATATTAACTCTTCTTACGACAGATCGGTTTCTAATCAATTAAATGTGCTAAACAAACCAACGAAAGGACATCATGGAAGAAATTTATATTTCATACATCCATCTGAAACAAATGGAGCCTTGATTGAAATAGAAGAGCCTGCTAAAAAACAATAAAAATATTTTGGATGAATTTATTAAAATTATATAATTAACATAAACACTAAAGGAAATGAAATGACGAAAGCCGGTGGAGAATATAAAGAAATATTATTTGAAATTAAAAATAAAGTTGCATGGATATCTATTAACAGACCAGAAGTAAGGAATGCTTTTAGAGAACAAACATTAGATGAAATGCGTGATGCAGTTCTGTCTACAAGAAACGATCCTTCAATTGTTTGTGTCGTTATTCGTGGTGCAGGTGATAAAGCTTTCTCTGCGGGTGGAGATTTCCATGCAATGATGAGAATCGATTGGCAAAATGCAGCACACTGGAATGACCGTATGTTGGGCTTAGCAATGGCTTGTAGAGGAATACCAATTCCTGTTGTTGCGATGGTACACGGATATTGCATGGGTGGTGGCCATGAATTAGCTTTATGGTGTGATTTAGTGATTGCGGCTGATGATGCAGTATTTGGACAAAGTGGCGCAGTTGTAGGTGCTTGCCCAACTGTAGGAGCAACACAATACTTGCCACAGCTTATTGGATCAAGATTAGCAAAAGAGATGATTTTTATGGCAAGAAGATTTACAGCTCAAGAAGCTGTTAATATTGGTTTAATCAATAGAGTTGTTCCTAAGGCAGATTTAGAGTCAGAAACACAAAAATGGTGTGAAGGCATGATCGAGAGAAGTGGACAAACTATTAGAATGGTTAAAAAGTCATTAAATCATGATTCAGATGCATTATATGCTTCATGGCAGCATGGAATGGAATTACTTGCACATGTTTGGGGTACTGACGAATGCATGGAAGGTATGAATGCATTTTTAGAAAAAAGAAAACCAGATTTCCAAAAATTCCGTGAAATGAACAAAGAGAATGTTGAAAACTATCTAGATGGTATCGACAATAATGAAAATGAGAGACCAGTAAAATAGAAAGACTGTTAGTATGAAAAATAATAGGACGGGCCCTTTATCTGGAATAAAGGTTCTTGATTTAAGCAGAATTTTAGCAGGACCATATTGTACTATGAATTTAGGAGATATGGGTGCTGAGGTTATTAAAGTTGAGCAACCTGGAAAAGGTGACGATACACGATCATGGGGCCCTCCTTTTGCAGGGAGTGAAGCAGCTTATTTTTTAGGTATTAACAGAAACAAGAAAAGCATAACACTGGATTTAAAATCAAAAGAAGGGCAAGAAATTTTAAAAAAACTTCTAACCCAATCTGATGTATTAATAGAGAATTTTAAATTTGGAACATTAGAAAAATTTGGAATTACAAAAGAATGGCGAGAGAAAGAATCTCCACAACTGGTTCATTGTCAGATTACAGGGTATGGTGGCAAGGGGCCAAGAGGGGCAAGACCCGGCTATGATTTTCTTCTTCAAGCAGAAAGTGGTTTGATGAGTATAACCGGGGATCAAAATGGAGCTCCAACTAAGGTAGGCGTGGCTCTTGTTGATGTTTGTACTGGAATGAATGCGACTATCGGAATATTAGGTGCACTTAATGCAAGAAATGATACTGGGAAAGGTCAAAAAGTTGAAACTAGTCTTTATGCAACCAGTATATCTATGTTAATCAACGTGGCTGCAAATAATTTAGTTAGCGGAAAGCCTGCTCGAAGATTCGGCAATGGACATCCGAATATTGTTCCTTACAGAACATTTGAAGCGTCTGATGGCAGCATAGCTGTCGCCGTTGGTAATGATACACAATTTGTTAGACTATCCATTTGTTTAGGTAGACCTGAGTGGGCGCAAGACGATAGGTTTATTAAGAATGCAGATAGAGTTGTAAATAGAGATATTATCGATCAAGAAATACAGGACGTCATTGGCACAAAAACTTCTGAAGAGTGGATCAAAAAGCTATTAGAATCTGATATCCCTGCCAGTATGGTTAATACAGTAGAGAATGCTTTAAAAGACGAGCAGACATTGGCAAACGATATGGTTGTTGAGATTGAGCATCCTGTCGCTGGGACTTTAAAAATGCTGGGTGTTCCATATAGATTTTCAGATACGCCAGCAACAGTAGATCTTGCACCGCCTCTTTTAGGTGCAGATACAAAAGAAATACTAGAAAGCATTGGTATAGATGATAATACTTTAGATGATTATAAAAACAGAGGAATTGTTTAATATCATTTAGTAGGAAGTAGGAAAAAGTTTGTGGATAATAATTTTAAAATATCTAAAAAAACTAAAATAGTATCATTAGAAAGTGCAATTACAGATAATATTAAGCCAGGAAATATAGTATTTCTTGGAGGGTTTGGTCATGCAATCCCGTTTTATAGTTCGCATGAGATAATTAGGCAAAATATAAAAGATCTAACAATTTGCCGATCAGGCGCTGATATTTTATTTGACCAAATGATAGCATCAGGAATTGTTAGTAAGGTAATATTTGGATATATAGGCAATCCAGGAGTTGGTTTGTCTCATTCTTTCAGAAAAGCCGTAAAGGATCATAAAATATTACTAGAAGAATGGACCAATTATTCATTAATTCTTAGATTACATGCCGGACGTATGGGTTTGCCATTCATTCCATCTAAAATTCTACAAATTGGTGATATGCCCGATAATATTAAATATATGAAAACTATTAAATGCCCATATACGGATATCGATATGTCTGCAATCCCAGCGCTTGTTCCAGATGTTGCTGTTATTCACGCTCAACAAGCGGATGAGTTTGGTAATATTCAAATGTGGGGAGTTGATGGAGATACAATTGAAGGTGCTTTGGCGTCAAATAAAATTATAGTTAGTGTTGAAAGGATTGTAGATAATTCAGAGATCAAAAAATTCCCAGATCGGACTGTAATTCCAGCGCACAGAGTAAGCGCTGTTGTAGAGCTGCCGTGGGGAGCGTACCCTTCTTATGTAACAGATTTTTATTCCAGAGATGATAAACATTACATTGAATATGATAAAATTAGTAGAGATCCAGATCTTTTAAATTATTATATTGATGAGTGGATAAGAAATATCCAATCAATAGAGGAATATATGAAATTAATAGGCAAAAAAAATCTAAAAGAATTACAAAATGGTATGTGTGGGTTAAAATCAAATGATGAATGATTGTAGAACATTATCTCAAAATGCACGAATTGCCGTTCTTGCTGCAAGAGATTTACAAGATGAGAAATCTTGTTTTGTAGGTATTGGAATTCCTTCAGACGCAGCTTGTTTAGCAAAATTATCCCATGCACCAAATTTAAGCATGATTTATGAATCGGGTGTTATAGGAACGCTTCCTTACTCTCCTGCGATGTCAACTGGTAGCCCTTCAATAGCATATAATTCTGATATGATTACAGATAGTTTTACGGTATTTGGAGAATTGCAAGCAGGGAGAATAGACATTGGTTTATTATCTGCGGCTCAGGTAGATGCTTTTGGTAATTTAAATTCAACTGTTATTGGACCCTATGAGAATCCGAAAATAAGAATGGTAGGGTCAGGCGGCGCGCATGATATTGCATGTCTGGTTCCTGAATTAATTATATTGATGCCTCACGATAGCCGGAGATTCGTAAATGATGTCGATTTTATAACGAGCCCGGGTGCAAATAAAGAATTTGCTGAAACAAGGTTAAAAAATAAACTAGGATCAGGCCCTGTGTCTTTAATAACAGACAGAGCAAGATTTTATATGTCAAAAGATGGTTGGAAGCTTGATGCTCCATTAGCTGGTTATTCATACGACGAAGCAACAGAAGATCTGCCATGGGATGTAGGTAAGGGAATAAATAACAGTATCACTATTAGTGATGATTTGTTTAATGCAATTAGATATTTACCATACCTAGAAGCTAAAAATTAATTTATTTTTATGATATTACTTCAATAATTGCTTTTTTTGTAACATCTACAATCTTATCAATTTCTTTCTTTGATGCGCATAATGGAGGTGCAAACCCTATTATATCCCCTTCTGGCATTGCTCTCGCCAAGACACCATAGTTTTTCATAGCTTTTATTATATCCGCCGCTATTAATCCTGGCTTACTATAAAATTTTCTTTCTTTTTTTTCTTTTACAATTTCTACTGCAGCAAGCATTCCAGCCCCCCTTACATCACCAATTTTTTCATGAGAGGATAGCGCTCCTAATAATCTTTCATTTAGATACTTCCCAGTCTCTGATGCATTATTAATAAGGTTTAATTTATCCAATAATTTCAGATTAGCAACACCGGCTGCACATGATATGGGATGGCCTGAGTATGTTGACCCATGGTTTAGAGATGCATATTGATCTGTACCTTTTTTTATAACACCCCATACTTTATTAGAAATTATCGATCCAGATAAAGGCGCATATGCTGAAGTAAGACCTTTGGCTATTGTGATAAAATCAGGTACTATATTATAATGATCTGATCCAAACATTGATCCAAGTCTTCCAAAACCAGTTACGACTTCATCTGCTATTAGCATGATGTCGTATCTTTTTAAAATTACTGATATTTCTTCCCAATATTTATTGGGTGGAGGAACAATACCTCCATTACCCATAATTGGTTCGGCAATAAAAGCTGCAATACTATCGGGTTCTTGTGATAAAATAAGTTTTTCTAATTGATCGGCGCAATACTTACTATACTGTTCTTCTGTCTGATCAAGGTTTGTTCGGTGGTAATAAAAAGCTTGCTCTGTATGCAAAACACGATCAATTGGTAAATCAAAATTCACATGATAATTTTTTAATCCAGTCAAACTTCCAGATAGAATACCGGCACCATGATATCCTCTCATTCTAGAGATAATTTTTTTCTTTTTAGTTTTTCCTATTATATTATTATAATACCACACTAATTTGACATTAAGCTCGTTTGCATCAGATCCTGTTAGACCAAAGAAAATTTTACTCATATTTTTTGGAGATCTATCCAGTACCATTTCTGATAACTCAATAGAGGCTTCGGTGCTATGTCCTAAATAAGAATGATAATATGATAACTTGTGCGCTTGCTTGGATATAGCATCTGCAACTTCTGTTCGTCCGTAACCAATATTTACGCAATATAGACCAGCAAAAGCATCTAAATATTCGTTATTTTCAATATCTTTGATATAAGACCCATAACCGCTATGCATAATTTTTTGAGGTAATTCTCCTCTTTCAAATTTTTCAAGATCAGTCATTGGATGAATAAAATTATCACGATCCGACTTTTTTAAATTTTTATTTTCTATCATAATAATCCTATTAAATTATAAAAATATTTAACAAAAGCATTGTTTATTGAATATAGTATTACTACATACTTATGCAATAATAATCATCAGAAAGGAAATTAAAATGTCTTTATACCAAAAACTCACAAAAGTCATGACTGATCGGGATGTCGAGAGTTATGCTGCGCTTTTTCACGAAGATGCAGAGATTATATTTCATAAATCAGGCAGCAAATTCACAAAAAGTGAATGGACTACTATGGTCGTTGATATGATGGGGAACCCAAAGTTCTTTAACGATCTATCTCGTTCTCGTTGTGTTTATGAGAATGATGACATCTTGGTTTCACATGAATTCATGTCTTACCCTGACGATACTAAAGAAGCAGTTATGTTGGTTGCTATGAAAAAAGATGGACAAATAATACGCATGGAAACTGGCGCAACTCCTCTTTAATAATATAATAGTAGTTACGTGACAGTAAATTCAGGGGATTAGGGATATATTTTTACAAGTTTTAAATTTTAAAAAACACATAATTTAAAAAACTTATAACTTACTAATCACGCAACTATATTTAATACGTTTCTAATTCTCGCTTGGATCATTAACTATCCTAAGTTGGCGAAAATAATTTGAATTTCTTGATTTGTTAAATAAGATTATATCAATCTATGGAAAAGCAAGAGACATTTACATTAATAGGCGAAGCTCTTGTTATGAGAGAAATCTAAAATTTTGAATAGAAACCAGAATATATTTAGCTAATTAACTAAATTCCTTTTCCTTCGCCATGAACATGTTTTTCAATGGTCCTTGATGGCTTTCCGCCTTTAATATTTTTGCCTATTGGAGACCAGGTACAAACATTTGTTGTTTGGGTCCAGATAGTTTTTGCTTCTCCGGGAACAAAAAACTCAACGAAATGACATTCTTTGTCATTTGTATAAAACCAATGATTTTCATTTTCAAAATTATACAAAATATCTAAGGCTTTTAATTCACATTCAACTCCATCTAAAACAGCAATTATTTCACCAGATACAATAAGTTGATAGTGTTCGCCACCAGTATGATAATGCTCAGGGCACGATGTATTTTTTGGATAGATAATAAGTTCACCTTTAACACCATCAGTATTAATTAAGCTTTCTGAAAGCATATAAACTCTTGTCCTATCATCGTGCTCAGATTTTAATACAGGCTCTTCACCCCAATCAACAATCTGCATATTTGATAAATTTTTTTCTTTTATGCGAGGATCAAACCTATGAAAATCTTGAATTACTGTATGTATAATTACTGAGTTTTGATTTGAATATATTTTTATTTCTTGTTCAGTAGAGAGAAATATTATTTGAGACCTATCCAGCTCACTATCCTTAACAGAAATATTACCATCTATAATTTGAATCCAGGATACTTCATCAGCCTCATTCTTGATTGTATGTGTGACATCACTATTTATTTTTATATAATTGATCTGCAGTCTTTCATCCTGTAAAGAATTTTTTGATAATAATTCACGAAACTCTATTCCTGGAGAAAGTTTGATAATTTTTGTGTCATTAAACTTATTTATTAGGGGCATAACGGTGATCCGAATTTTAATTAATTTCGTTTTATTTTATAGATTTATAAAACAAAGTAAACTACCTTAGTATATAAATTAATATCAAACTATTTTATATAATGAAATTTTTGCGGGGAATGTAATGAGTATTTTTGATTTAGATTTAACAGATAGTCAAATAATGATGAGGGATGTATGTCGCAAATTTGTAGATAATACGATTGCACCTTTTTTAAAAGATAACTGGGAAGTTGAATGGCAAATGTCTCCGGAAGATAGAATGCCTTCTCATATTCTTGAAGAATCGGATAAAATTGGAATTAGAACTCTTGGTGTTCCTGAAGAATATGGAGGAACTCCATTAGAAAAAAACCAAGAAGTAAGAACATTTGCAATTATATCAGAAGAGATTGCAAGAGGTGACTCTGGGCTTGCTGATAAGCTAGTACAAAATTGGAAGGTTTCTGTTCTATTAAGGGAATTAGCTAACAAAGATCATCAAAAAAAATGGTTTGAGAAACTAATGTCAGACCCAAGTTTTTTATTTGCACACGCCTTAACAGAGCCAAAAGGTGCATCTGACAGATGGCTTGGATATAATGCTCCTGAAGCTGCTATGGATACAAAGGCTGTTAAAGTAGATGGTGGATGGGTCATAAACGGAAGAAAACATTATATAAGTAATGGTTATGATGCTGGGTTATATGTAATTTATGCAAATACATCACCTGGTCTTGGTATGATGCAAGGTACTTCTTCTTTTATTGTGCCAAGGGATACTGAAGGCTTTAGAGTTGCAAGGTGCAATGAAACTGTTGGTTGTAGGTTTATGAATAATGGTGAGTTAGAGCTTATAGATTGTTTTGTTCCTGATGAGAATCTTCTTTGTGAGGGAACTGCATTAAACAAAGCTGGTATTTATTTTAGACCAGGAAAAATTATCCAAGCTGCTAAGAATCTTGGAGTGGGACAATCAGCTTTGGAAAAAACAGCAGAATATGTACAAACCTATAGCAGAGGTGGTAGGTTGCTTATAAAGCACCAAGTTGTTGCTAGTCGTTTAGCAGATATGGCTACAAAGGTTACAGCAGTAAGAAGTTTAGTGATGAAGGCAGCGCAGGCTGTTGATATGAAAAGTGAAGATGCTGAGGCGTTATGCAATATGTCAAAGGTTTTTGCATCTCAAGAAATATTACATGTATGTCAAAATGCAATGGAATTGCATGGCGGTATGGGCGCCATGTTGGATGTTGGCATAGAAAAGTTAATGAGAGATGCAAGTATTTTTCTGCATATGGATGCAACTGTAGATATATCTCATTTTAAAATAGTTAAAGCACTTTGGCCTGAAAATGCTGGTATTTACGCAGGGCCAGAGAATTAAGAAATATTATTAAAATATGATTTGATACCATATTATATAGAAAGGTAATAATTATGATTACATCTACTCAAAAATTTGTAGTACACGCATGGAGTTTTTTATTTAATCATGAAGTTAGTCCACTTCGTCATATTCCAGATGTAGCAATCCGACATTATGTTTTACAGGTATTAGGGGTCATGTGGGCTGTTAGTTTTTCAATAGCAATAGGAAGTTACACTTTTATGGCTATTAGTATAGTTGGACATACTGTTTTAATAGCAGCTGCTGCAATTACTGTTGCAACTTGGACAACCGCTTCAATAAAACCTAAATTATTTATTCGGAGCACTGGTCAAAAAAATGATAATGATGATAATTGAATAATAGTTACATTGTTGTAAATGACATTTAGACCTATAAAATCAGAAACTTTAGCAAAACCAACAATGGAGGGTGCTGGTGTATCTTTGCACAGAGCATTTGGGTTCCATGAACCTGAGATGTTTGATCCTTTTTTGTTATTTGATGACTTTAGAAACGATGATCCAGATTCTTATGTAAAAGGTTTTCCTTGGCACCCGCACAGAGGCATAGAAACAATTACTTATGTGCTCGCTGGTGATGTAACACATCAAGATAGCCTTGGAAATAAAGGGTTATTATCTGCTGGAGATATACAATGGATGACTGCAGGTTCTGGTATATTGCATCAGGAAATGCCAAAAGGTAATACGTCAGGTCAGATGCATGGTTTTCAATTGTGGGCTAATTTACCGTCTTCTTTAAAGATGACGGAACCAAGATATCAAGACGTGAAGGGAAAAGAGATACCTGAGGTTATTGATGATGACGGAACCAGTGTAAAAATTATTATTGGTGAATTTTGGGGCAAAAGAGGCCCTGTTGATGGTATCGCTTCGGATCCTCAATATTTGGATATTTATGTTCCTCCCAATAGAGAGAAAACATTTTCTATTGATGCTTACAGGAATGCTTTTGCTTATATATATGACGGATCATGTTCTTTTAAAGATGCCTCTACCCCAGTTGGCATTAAAGTTGAAAAAGAAGTGAATGGTCAGGAATTTAATATAAGAGATATGTCTGGAAATAGGACCCTAGTTCACTTTGATAAAGGTGATGAAATAAAAGTTATTACGCGAGAAAAAGGTGTAAAGTTTCTTCTGGTTACAGGAAAACCAATACAAGAACCTGTAGCATGGCATGGACCCATTGTTATGAATACCAGGCAGGAGCTGGTCACAGCTATTAATGAATTAAATTCTGGTAATTTTATAAAATAATTTTTTTAATCTATTCTCGTATAAATTCATTCATCAGATCATCGTCAAATTTATATGTTAGAGCACCTTCTTGCTCCCCACACCTATATAACACTTCATCGTCAGAATTTTCTGGTATACAACTTCTTTGTGTAACATCAAAATCCTCAGTACTTGTGAAGCTTCTATAGCCACTCTCACTGCATGCATCTAATATTTCATCTCGGCCAGTCCATTCCTTAATTTGATTGTAAGCCCATTGTTTTTGAGCTTGAACTAATTGCAGTCTTTCATACATGAATCCACCATCATCTTCACCGGTCCCATGAAATCCATGAACTGCAGTTTTGCCGCACTCATTTATCATTACAGGGCTTCCTGAAACATTGAAAACCATAGGAGGATTATCAATACCATCGGCTTTAACATACTGATGCACGCACTCTAAACCTTTAGCACCTACAACTGGCCATATAAGTTTATGCGGTGAGTACCGTCTGGTATTTCTATTCCTTGGATCGCCCACATGAACATGTACAG
>JABIEF010000011.1 GCA_018651345.1 Rhodobiaceae bacterium | reverse complement strand
TTTCTTTAACTCAATTAGATCATTGATAGTAGATTTTGATCCTAATAATAGGACAATGTCTGTATCATCTGGAACCACATCTCCGGAAGAGATCATATTTATTTCAATAAAAGATTGCATTCTGAGTGAATCAATGTCGTCAAAATTAGAAATTTTACCTAATACCGGAATTGTAATTTTTATAGTTTTTTTAGGTTTTTGATTTTTTTCGTAGATAATTCTCTCTAAATCTAATGAATCCTCGGCTGGTAAAAATTTTGCCAACTCAAAATAAGGAATTAATCCTAGGAATGGCCATCCTGTTCTATTTACCACTTCTGTTATGCCATCTTTAAATAGTTCAGGATCGCCTCGAAATTTATTTACAATGAATGCTACTATATTATCTTTATCTGCAGTGTTTAGTACAGCATGTGTGCCAACTATACTAGCAATAACACCGCCTCTATCTATATCTCCAACTAAGACAGTTGGAATATTTAATTTTGTTGAAAACCCCATATTTGCTATATCGCCATCTCTTAAGTTTATTTCTGCAGGGCTACCGGCTCCTTCAATAATAATCAGATCTGCAGTCTCTGTAATTTTTTTATAACTTTCTATTACATTTGTTAGTAATGATTGTTTAATGGTCTGATAGCCTTTTCCTGATATAGTTTGTTTATATTTTCCGTTCACTATTAATTGTGATTTATTCTTAGATTCTGGCTTTAACAGTATTGGGTTTAATTCTGTTATTGGATCTATGCCCGAAGCAAGTGCTTGCAGAGCTTGAGCTCTTCCAATTTCACCTCCATCAATTGTTGCTGCAGCATTATTTGACATATTTTGTGGCTTAAAAGGAAAAACCTTAAAGCCTTTTTTTTTATACAATCTGCATAATCCAGCAACTATAAGAGATTTTCCAACGCTTGAGCCGGTTCCTTGTATCATTATCGAAGGTATTTTTTTTAAAGGATAACTCAGAATTCTATTCCTTTTTGTGCTTTAACGCCACTTCTAAACGGGTGCTTAATAATTTCCATACTTGTAACAAGATCTGCAATCTCTATTAACTCTTCTTTTGCATTGCGACCTGTTATAATAACATGCTTATCTTTTGGTTTATTTTTAAGCGTTTCCAACACATCACCTATTGGTATGTAATTATATCTCAATACAATATTTAATTCGTCAAGTAACACAACGTTGTTGGTAGTATCATTGATAAGTTCTTTACTTTTCTTCCATGCTTTTTCTGCTGCAAGAATATCTCTCTCCCTATCCTGAGTTTCCCAAGTAAAACCTTCGCCCATTGTGTGAAATTCAACTTGTTCTTTAAATTTATCTAAAGCTAATCTTTCTCCAGTCTCCCATTTTCCTTTTACAAATTGTACTATACCTACTCTCATCCCATTTCCAATGGCACGAAAAACTATTCCAAATCCAGCAGTAGTTTTACCTTTTCCTTTGCCAGTATTAATTATAATTAATCCTTTTTCTATTAATTTTGTCGCGATTATTTTATCTCTAGCTTCTTTTTTTTTCAGCATTTTGAACGCATGGCGTTCATTAAGCTCTGTTTCGGTTAATTGTTTTTTATTGTTCATATTATAACTCTAATTATTGTTTAATTTTTCATAAATATCATTTCTTTTAGGATGCCATAATTTTCTATCTAAAGCTTCAATAAATCTTTTTTTTATATCATTTAATGCATCAATATTAGAATCTTTGATAAATTTATAAACATTTTTGTCTTCTATGTAGGCGTTAAACAATAGATCGAAGTGATGATTTTTAACAAGTCCAGTTGTTGCCTGAAATGCAAATAAATAATCTAAAGTGGCGGATAATTCAAAAGCACCTTTATATCCGTGTCGCATTACACCTGCTATCCATTTAGGATTTGTTGCTCTTCCCCTTACTACCCTAGATATTTCATCATCAAGTGACCGTATAACTGGTTTTTCGGGGCGAGAATGATCATTGTGATAATAGATAGGCGTTTTCCCACTTATTTTCTTAACAGCAGAACCAAGTCCCCCTTGAAATTGATAGTAATCATCAGAATCAAGAATATCATGCTCTCTGTTGTCTTGGTTCTGTATTATGGCCTGTATTTTTTGGAGTCTAATAGAGAAAATATCAGGAACTTTTTCTCCAAAGGATCCTTTACCGTACGCGAAAGAACTCCATTCCATATAGGAATTTGCAAAATCTTCGTTATCATCCCAGATGCTTTCGTCAATTAGCGTTTGTAGACCAGCCCCATAAGAGCCTGGCATCGAAGAAAAAATTCTATAACTTGCATATTTCTTTGCATCCTCATGACTTAATCCATTTTTTATTAAACATGCTATGTCCTTATCAAAGCTTTTAGATATTGGGTTTTCATTATTGGTTTCTTTTAATTCTGAAATTTTTCTAATGGCAGAATCAAATAATTCGATTAGATTTGGAAATGCATCACGAAAAAAACCTGAAACTCTTAACGTAACATCAACTCTAGGTCTACCAAGTATTGTAGTTGGTATAATTTCAAAACCGCTAACGCGACCTGATGAAATATCCCATTTGGGTTTTGCTCCAATTAATGCCATCGCCTGTGCTATATCATCGCCACCTGTTCTCATATTTGAAGTACCCCAGGCGGAAAGTGCAAAATGAGTTGGCCATTTACCTTCTTTTTGCCGGTAGTCTTCTACAAGTAGCTTTGCAGATTTCATACCTATAGACCAGGCGGCTTGAGTAGGTAAAGTCCTTGAATCAAGTGAGTAAAAATTTTTACCTGTCGGAATAACCTCAATCTTTCCCCTTGTCGGGGCTCCTGATGGGCCAGGTTTAATAAATAAGCCACCTAGGGCCTTTATCACTGATTTTAGCTCTTCTTTTCCAGATTTTTCAATTGACGGCATGATATTATGTCTAATCTCTTCTAACACCATCATAGTATTCTTCCAGTTAGTACGTGGTTTTATTTCATTACTTACTAAGAGCTTTGATAATTTCTCTAATCTCTCTACTGTATCACCACAGCTTCTCCAATTATCTTTTGTTAACGACTCTAAAATTTTAGGCTTTTCGCCAGTATAATTTTTTTTAAAATCACAATCTAATGGATTTAATTTTATTTTTAAATCTTTAGTAAGAGCAACTAATAACGACATATTTCCATTTTTATTATCTTTTCTGGATAACCGTGTAAGGGAGACAGTTAAATCAGTGAGTTGTGTATGCTTTGGTGACTCTCCAAAAATATGTAAGCCGTCTCTTATTTGAAGCTCTTTTAATTCACAGAGATAGGTATCAATTTTATTTAAAATACTATCAATTGTATCATTTTTTGTTACACCGCAATCATCCGTTAACCCTATTAAGTTAGAGGTTTCAATGATTTTCTCTGCAATAGATTGCATTCTTTTTGAATTATATTGTGAGGCTTCGTAATATTCGTCTATCAATACTTCCAAAATTCTCATATCTCCATAAATTTCTGCTCTAGTAAGAGGAGGGGTAAGGTGATCAATAATTGTTGCAGCATTCCTCCTTTTTGCTTGCGATCCTTCTCCAGGGTCGTTTACTATAAATGGATAAATAAGTGGCATAGGTCCTAAGATTAACTCTGGATAACATTTCTTGCTTAACGACATTGATTTTCCTGGAAGCCATTCTAAGTTCCCATGTTTGCCCATTTGGATTAAAGCATTCGAATTATATTTGTGTTTGACCCATATATAAAATGCCAAATAATTATGTGGAGGTACTAAATCTGGGCTATGATAGGTTGACTTAGGGTCAATATTATAGCCCCTTGCTGGCTGTATTCCGATTGAGATATTTTTAAATTTATGGATTGGCAGGTTAAAGGATC
>JABIEF010000010.1 GCA_018651345.1 Rhodobiaceae bacterium | reverse complement strand
TGATATACTTTTGCATTTTTAAGATGCTTTTCGCCATCAGATCCAAAAGTAATAGTTGGAGCTAAAAAATTTGCACCATAAGATGCACCATAATCTGCATGTGTACTATAATCCAAAAGAGGGATAGAATTTCCTATTCCATTACCTACAAACCATGTTTTTGTAGCTTTTTCGCCCTGATGACGTCTTAAATATTCAAAGATAGTAGGCATAGTAGGCTTATTTCTCAAACCTTGAGTATACATATAATTACCTGTTAGCATTGCATTAACTCCAGCATAATGACCAACTGCAGAAGCATTTACCTCTCGGAATGTAGTTCCTTGATTTTGAAGAGTTTGAGAAAGAATTTTAGGAATTGGAGTATCCCCATTAATTATATTATTAGTTCCATAAACAATTTTATCGGTTGGAGCAGAACCGTCAAAAAGATTATATAAAATATTACCGGAACTTGGATAGGATTGACTATCGTCTAAATATCTTTGAAGAATAGATTCTTGTTGTCTCACCCCTCCAGCAAAAGCAACTAATACAACATGATCGGCCATTCTCATTCCAGAGGCAGCAAATAATCTTCCTGATGGGAGAATAAATGGTATTGATATTGCAGCTGCAGAGGCAAGCGATGATTTTTTTATAAATGATCTTCTTTTCATGATTTAATAGAATTGATATTCATTAGATAAAGCAAAAGACATGTACACCATCTCCGCGCTAACATTTGGATTAGAATTAAAAAAATTTAGAAAAAATTCTCGTTCAGCTTCTGTTATATCTCTAATAAAAAAACGTTTATATGTTTCTTCCAAAAAAACATCTAAATCAGCGCGCATTAGAGAATCAGATGGAATAATAACATCATCACTATTCATAAAATTACTTAAAACAATTTCGTGAGCTACTTCTTTATCTCCAATTGATTCAATACATCTAGTAATTTCTACTAATTCATTTGAAGATAGAGCTTGTTGAAAAAGATTAGCGTAAACTATAGAAATATATTGACTAATAGATTTTAATTTGTTCTTATTTGCATTATAAGAACTTGATTGCAATTGATTAATATCATAAACTAAATCATCTTCTTTGCAAGCAGAAAAGCAAAAAGAAAGAATTAAAAAAAATAATATATATTTTCTAAAAATGAGCATATTCATCTGTTTTCATTATATAACGTTGTAATTTATGAAAATCACAAGAAATATAAAAGTCATTCATTAAAAAATCTGTTTCAGTAGTTGTTGGCACTCTAGCTAATAGAGTTAAATATGTCCAATGTATTATTCCTTCGTAAAACCCACGAGAATTACATATAATATTTATAAAATCTTCTTTATTTGTTCCAGAATAACCCAAAACAGTGTAAGGTTCTTTATCCTCAATCATAGCATATGAATTATTAAATTCATATTCAGTAGGATAGCGAAATAATAAATTATCAAAAGCAGCATTTACAAAATTGAAAGTATTCATATTTATTTGATCATAAATCGAACTATTTATCATTGTTCTATGCATTTCTTTAATATCTATTAAATTTTCATAAAGCAATGTTTTAGAATTAATTATATCTTTTAACCTATAGTATTTAATAAGGTTATTATGGGCCTGTATTAAATTTCCGGCTATTGAATCAACTTCATAAAAAAAATAATGAATCCCCATTTCGTTTTGAATATAACCATCAGAAACTCCCTCGATTAATCTAACTTTAACCATCTCGTATAATCTATGAAAATATGCTTGCTTGTATGAAGAATCACCAGGAACAAAAATAGTATCAAATTGCAGCTTATAAATTAAGGAGTCTCTAGATTCTAAAGTAACATCATTATTTCTAAGAAACTGTACATCAGAACTCATTTCATCGTCTAATGGCTCTCTACCAATTAGATCTATATAAAGTCGATTAACATAATTTTCCAACAAAATAGTGGGAATCTCACTATAGATTGGAGCATTGTTATTTGGTATAATAACAACATCTTTTTTACAGGCAGTTATAGTAATTGTTACAAAAATAATATATAATAAAGCCCTACTCAACTATAATCTTTTTGTAGAAATTATTATTTCCAGAGTGAATATTTAAAAAGTATATACCTGATTTAAGGTAGGCAAGATTCACAGTATGTAAATTTCTAAGATTATTTTTCTCTTTAATGAGTTTACCAGTGATATCATAGATATAAAAACTATAATTATGATTGGTATTATTTTGAAGATTTAAATAATCTTTAGTTGGATTTGGATAGATATTAAAGACTTTAGATAAATCAACAATATTTGATACGCAAGAATCAACATCAACAAATATCTCTCCTTTTCTTTGACATCCATTAGCATCAACAGCTTCAGCAAAATAAGTAATATCTTGTGATGGATAAAAAGTAGCAGGATTTGAAGATTGTGGAGAATTTAACCAAATCGTATTAACAAATGAAGTGTCAAGAACTAAATAAATAGAATCACCTAAGCAAATATTTGGTGGATTTGGAATTGAGTAAATAGTCATTGACATATTCTGCATATTAATGCTAGTGGAGTCAATGCAACCATTTGCATCTGTAACAGAAACATAATACGTACCAGGAGAAGCAACAGTAAATAAGTTTGCAGTTGAAAGAATAGTTCCAGAATCATCCCACCATGAATAAATAAAAGGACTTACCAAACTAGCAGATAATGCTTCTAAAATAACAGGATAATTACATGGTATTGAATCTCCAACGATATTTACATCACATGCAGATAAAGAACATGGTTGCCCAGGAACAAGTGTTGGATCTACTGGACCAATTATTGTATTACCGTCACATTGTGCCAAACAGTCATTAGAATACACCATACCATTA
>JABIEF010000001.1 GCA_018651345.1 Rhodobiaceae bacterium | reverse complement strand
TAGCCCTGAATCTCTGTTATCAAATGTAATAGGTCTGTAATTATTACTAACTAAAAAATCTATGAGGTGAGGAGCCCAATGAACAAGTTGTGCACCTAATCCATGAACCATAAGAATAGGCTTTGAGGTCTCTGCTCCATAGTCACGATACATGATTTCTATACCATCTTTTTTAGCAATTCCTTCTCTATAATTCATTTAAATAGTTTCACATATTTTTGTATGCAATACATTCCTTTTTCCTATACATTAAGTAAATAAATCATTAAAAAAATAAAATGTATGACAGGCATTGTTAGTAATAAGATTCGTGCTGCTTATGGAGTAGGCGACTATGCAATATGTTTGTACTGGAGTGGTGTTAGCCTCTATCTGCTTTATTTTTATACTGATATTGTTGGCATCTCGCCTTATGCAGCAGGCCTTATATATGGCTTAGGTATCATGTGGGATGCTTTTACAGATCCATTTATGGGGTTTTTGGCAGAACGAACTAGATCTAAGATGGGAAGTTATCGACCTTACATCCATTATGGCTCTATACCTTTAGCATTATCATTTGTTCTTTTATTATGGGTCCCACCATTTGAAGGAACATCGTTAATTATATTTTTACTACTAGTGAATATAATTCATAGAACCTGTTTTACAGTTGTGAGTGTTCCATACTCATCTTTAACAGCAAGAATCACAGATGATAGCGATGAGAGAACAATACTTACGAGTTCCAGAATGCTTTCGGCAGCCCTTGGAACCTTTTCAATTTCTGCACTAGGCTTCCCAATTATTTTATATTTTGGTGGAGGCGAAGAATCTCTGGGGTTTATATATCTTGGTATAGCTTCAGGTCTAATAGCTATCTTTATTTTAAAGATCACAGTTTATTTCGTAGAGGAAAGGAGGTTTAAGGCAAACAAAAAAGAACTGCCTACTTTCTTGGAAGTGACAAGATCTGTATCAAAAAATTATCCTTTTTGGATTGTATTCTCAGCAATCATAATATTGATTTCGACATATTTAATGTTCAATAACAATCTTATATATTTTACAAAATATGCCTTAGGGTTACATGAGTACCAAGGTTTGATTCTAGGAATCCTTAATGGAGCAACCTTATTAGCAGTGCCTTTTTGGGCATATGCAGCATTAAAAATAGGAAAGAAAAATACTTGGCTTCTAGCAATGATTGCTTTATTAATTGGTTTTTCTATCTTTTACTACTACCCAATAAGCGATCTAAACACATTGCTGTATATTTTAGTTTTTATTGGCTTCGGTAATGGCGCAACTGGAGTACTTTTTTGGTCAATGCTTCCTGATACTATTGAGTATGGTGAGTGGAAGTCGGGTATAAGAACCGAGTCTTCTCTTTATGGATTTATGACATTTGCCCAGAAAGGAGCAATTGGAATTGCTGTATTTATATTGGGCATAGCCTTAACAGGTATTGGTTTTGAGCCTAACCAGGAACAATCAGAAGAAACATTAAAAGCACTCAAAAATTTAATGTCGATTATTCCTCTCATAGGAGTATGTATAAGCTTTGCTTTGCTTTATTTTTATCCTATAGATAAAAATTTCCATGAAAAATTAATTAAAGATATTGAAAATAGGAGAGCATCAGATGTCTAAAATTCGTTGGGGTATTATTGGAACTGGAAGTATAGCTACTGCTTTTGCACATTCTATAAAATACTGCCAATACTCAGAATTGATTGGAGTTTTTGGAAGGAGTAATGAAAAGCTTAATAGTTTTTCATCTAAATTCAATATTAAGTCATATAGAGATATAGATAATTTAATTGCCTCAGAAGAAATTGACGCTGTTTACATAGCAACCCCTCACAGCACTCATTATGAATATTCATTATTAGCAATCAAGAATAAGAAACACATTCTTTGTGAGAAACCAATAACAATAAATCATCTTGAAAGTATGGTCTTATTAAATTTAGCTAAAGAAAAAGAGGTTTTTTTAATGGAGGCTTACATGTATAGGGTGCATCCACAAACATTCAATATTCTTGATAATCTCTCCATTTTTGATAATACAAAAAATAAAATAACAATAACTAGTTCTTTCGGCTTCTCTGCTGACTTGCCAGAATCACATAGATTAAGAAATCAACATTTAGGGGGCGGAGCTATTCTTGATGTTGGTTGCTACCCATTATCAATGGCGAAACTGATCGCTGGAAAACTTAATGGGTTGCCTTTTGCTGACCCGGAGAGTATTGAAGCTAAAGGAAGGCTTGATTCTACCGGTGTTGACCTTCAATCGGAAGCGCACTTAGTTTTCTCAGATAATATAGAGGCGAATATTAAATGCGCTATTGATGAAGATTACTCTAACGATTTAAAAATTTCTGATGGCAGCATTGATTTAGTTGCTAGTCAGCCATGGCATTGTGGCCAATTCCAAGATGGAAACTCATCAATAGAGATATATAAAGATGGAAAATTATATAAAGAAATTCCTTTTAAGGATGAGGTGGGATTATTTACTAGAGAAATTGATCATGCGTCTGAATGTATATTAAATAATCAATTAGAGTCTCAGTATATTTCTCACTTAGATTCGCAAAGCAATATGCTTTGGCTAGATAAATGGAGAAAATCATTAAATATTG
>JABIEF010000009.1 GCA_018651345.1 Rhodobiaceae bacterium | reverse complement strand
ATCAGGGGTCGCTCTTTCATTTTGTGATCTAGAAGAACGAGCTTATTTAAAGGATATTGAAAAACTTACCCGTCAAAAAATCTCAATAATGGATGACCATCCTTACAATACAGATGGAATATCTACTCATTCAAACGTTGTTGATATTGAAAAACCAAAACCAAAAGCGAGGCGGCGTTCAATATCTCAATCACGGTCTAATAAAGCAGGAAAACCAAAATCTCAACAGGGCCAAAAACAAAAAGTACAGGGTGGTAATCCGCATGTGACTAAAATAAGGTCTAAACCAGGAATTACTGGCGGGCCTTTAAAACGTAGCTCAAAGCGCCAACGATCACGCACGTCCCGTGGTTAATTTTGAGATATTTGCGTTATAAATTTTTACTTTTATCTAAGTATAGATTATTCTAAAAAAGTATCTTGTAAGACACATAACGTTGATCAGGAGGAAAGCCTCATAAAGAAAAAGGGAAAATTCTAATTAACTCAAAAAATATTGATATTGTTTATCTTTGGGTAGATGGCAATGATCCGAATTGGCGTTTAAGAAAACAGAAAGCTGAACTAGAGATTACGTCTAGTTATAAGTTAGCTGCATATGGTAATGTAGAGGGTCGCTTTCGAGATAACCAAGAATTACGGTATAGCCTTCGTGCGCTAGACAAGTTTTTTCCTGATCACGGCCATGTGTTTATTGTAACAGATCAGCAAAAACCTGCATGGCTCAAAAATACAGAAATGGTTACATTCGTTGACCATCGTGATCTTATCTCGCCTCATCATTTGCCTATCTTTGATTCTGCTAATATTGAATCTTATATTCATCATATACCAGATTTATCAGAGCATTATTTTTACTTTAATGATGATGTTTTTTTTGGAAAATCGGTTAATATTGACGATTGGTTTTTTGATGGTGGTATTTACTTGTCATGGTCAAACGAACCAGAAGTTATTGGAACTGAAATGCTTAAGGATTCTGATTCATTGGAAAATGCAAGCAGACTATCAAAGAAATGGTTGAAAAATAAGAAAGATCAAATTGACAATAAATTGTTAACCCCAGGTATTAGAAGGTTTAATAAAAATTATACCCACACACCTCGAACGTTTGCACATTCCCCTAGGCCTATGATTAAATCTTTGATGCATGATATTGAAGACGACGCATTAGAATTATTTACGTTAATTAGATCAACAACCTTTAGACAATGGGATAAGCCAACCATCATATCAGATTTTGTTCTTCGTTATGCGCTCGCACATAATTTAGCTTTTATAAAAGATTATTCCTATAATCATATCGAGACGGCTAGCACGAATGCAAAAAAACAAATAGATCAACTAATTGACCAATTTGGTAGTTTGGATTTTTTCTGTTTAAATGATACAACTGACAACGCATCTTCAGATAATCAATCTCTCGCAGATGCAAGGAATGCCATGCAGAAAATTTTACCTGCACCCTCAAGTTTTGAAGAGAAGGAAGCTATTTGATATGATTTTTAGAACTGATAAAATATTACCATCACCATTTAATGAAATGCTTGAAAATTATAATTTAGCAAAAGATAAAATGCCTAATGACTTTAACAGTAAGCATTGGGATGTGTTTCCTAGTGATTATGAAAAAACAATTTTATCAACTAACTCATGGAAAAATTTCTTAAGAAACTCAATATCTATAGGATATAACGATGAATTAATGGATTTAGAAAATACTAGATGGAATAAGGATAAAAATAATATTGATGTCTGGGCACTTCGAAAAAACCATGATCACAGAATATTGAGCGCTAGTGTTAGGGATGTAAAAAAATTAACAGATACATTTAATTTAATTAGTTCAATCTGTACCCTTGATTTTGTTCTTAGTAGCATCGCCTCTAACAATGGTATGCCTGTGACTGGCAAGGCTGTGTTAAAGACAAAGGAGGCTTCGGTTAATCTTAAAACTGGAGAAAAATTAGAGATAGTAAAAGAAAGTAATATTATCACCAGTCTAACTGACCTTATGCATATTTATTATTTTTGGCAAATATCGCGAACAATAGATACATTAAAAGAAAATCTTAGACCTACAATTTGTGAAATCGGTTCTGGTTATGGTTTGTTGGCGTCAAAGTTAAAGAAAAAGTATCCGCATTCAAGATGTATATTATTTGACCTACCTGAATTATCTGCCGTTCAAACATATTATTTGAATACGGAGTTTCCTGATGCTAAAGTTTTTTATTATAGGGATTTATTGGACAAAGGAAGTTCAATATTTGATTTAGATTTTGACTTTTTAATTCTTCCAGGCTGGATGATGGATAGCGTACCGGAAAAATATATCGATGTGGTTATTAATATGAGATCTATGATGGAAATGAAACAAAAGACAATTCAATATTATTTTGAAAATATCCATCGTATTGTGAAAGAGGGTGGTATCTTTGCTAATTTCAATAGATATGTTAAAGACGTATCGGGAGAATTGGCATCGGGAGAAATATCGACGTTAAAGCTGTATCCTTATGATGATTACTGGTCGATTTTGATTTCTCAATCTTCTATTTTACAAAATAATATCCATGATTTAATTACAAAAAGAGAAGATGTAAAAATGGATTTAACCGTTTCAGAAGCACTAAAATCTCTGCCACCATTCGACGTTAAGCAATAAGTTATTACAACAATCAGTTATTATTAAGAATAATAACTTTAAAAGTATTGAGAGAATTACTGATATTAAAATTTTTTTTAACAAAAATAGAGTTATTTGTAATCAGTTAATTATAATGCTATTAAAGGTTAAATATTAATATAAAAAAATACTGAACAGGGTATTGAGCTATGGATAAAAAAGTGATTGGTCTTATACCTTGTAGAATGGAAAGCAGTAGGTTGCCAAACAAGCCTTTGTTGTCAATTTTGGGCATGCCTATGATAGTTCACGTAGCTTTAAGGGCAAAATTATCAAAGCTCTTGGATAGTGTTGTTGTGTGTACGGATTCTATAGAAGTAGTAAAAATTTGTTTTGACTATGATATTAAGTGCTGTTTAACTGGAAATTATCACTCAAATGGTACAGAAAGAATAGCGGAAGCCGCAAGAATCTTAAATTTAGATTCGGATGATATAATTGTTGATATCCAAGGCGATGAACCCCTTATTTCTCCTGAATCTATAGATAGATTGATTGAGAATTTTAGTGATTCTAATCATGAAATTATGCTACCATATCTAAGTTTAAGAAATTTTAAAAATGAGAATATTGTTAAAATAGTAGAGTCTAACGGAAAGATTATTTTTATGAGCCGCTCGGATATTCCTAATCAGTTTAGCTTCGACGCTGTTTTAAAAAAACATTTAAGCATTATTGCATTTCGTTACGACTCGCTTCAAAAATATGCAAATCATCCAAAAAGTGAATTAGAAAAAATAGAAAGTATTGAGTTATTGAGGGCAATAGAAATGGGTATTCAAATAGGTACATTCGAAGTTGAAAACGAAACATTTTCTGTTGATGTTGCTGATGATTACAAAAGAGCTATAAGGGCGATGCGTGACGACAAAATATTTAAAATTTATGGTAAACATTATGCCAATTAAACACATTGCTTTTGATTTAGATGGAACTTTAATAGATTCCGAGCATCTAATGAAATATAGTTGGGATAAAACTACTAAGGAATTAAACATTAATTGTGGTTTTAATGAATATAGAAAATACATTGGTTTACCATTTGAAATAATCCTAGAAAAATTAAATCTTCATAAAATGAATACAGAAATATCCGAGAAGTATTTTGAATCTAATGCTAAAAATATTGAATTAATACATCTCAACAAAGGGGTTCAAGAAATCCTAAATTTTTTAGATAAATATAGTATTACGTATTCTATAGTGACATCTAAACCGCGATCAAATACTTTGGAGGTATTAAAATATTTTAATTTACCTATTAATTTCTTTGTCTCAAGCGATGATGTGAAATATGGAAAACCTTATCCAGATAGTATGAAGTTGATAATGGATAATTTTAATATACAAGAAGATGACATAATATATGTCGGCGATATGATGGTTGATCTTTCCTTTGCAATCAATTCTAAGGTTAAATTTGTACATTACGTAAGCGGTAAAGGAAAGATATTCAACAATAATTTAATAGCAAATTATAAATCAATAGACCACTTATGTGATTTAAAAGATTTTACACAGACTAAAGATTCTTAATTTATATCCTAGGTAAATTTTATGCAAACTACATATTTGATTACTGGAGCAAACCGTGGAATTGGTCTTGAGCTATCGAAACATATTGTTTCTAACGGTGATCGTTTGATAGCTATATGTCGTAAGCCAAAAGAAGCTATGGAATTAAACGAACTATCAAGAAAATTCAAAGATCGTATTATGATCTTCTCAGCTGACGTATCTCACGATATTGATTTGCTTAGTGTCGCAAGTCAAATTGATTTCCCTATCGATACAATAATCTGTAATGCTGGAATGATGAGTGATCAAGGTGGAATTACTAGTCGAGCTAACGAAAGTGACGTTGTGTCAAATATTTTAATGACAAATATTGCCGGTCCATTCTATACGGTTAGATCGTTTCTGCCACAATTAAAGCTTGGTAAAAATCCAAGGGTTTCTATCATTTCTTCTTACATGGGAAGTCAAAAACACCAAGGAGCATCTTCCTATTTTTATAGAGCTTCTAAAGCCGGTGTTAATAATATTATGGTTACTTTATCCAATGAACTTAAATCAGAAGGCATTATCGTTAATTCGTTTCATCCAGGTTGGGTTAGAACTGACATGGGTGGAAAAAATGCTAATATTAGCCCTGAAGAATCAGCGGAAAATATTCTAAAGCAATTACGTAAATTAAATTTAACCAATACAGGTCTGTTCCTAAATTATAACGGTACAGAATTACCTCTTTAAATATATGTAATTAAAATCTAACAAGTGGTATAAGCGTGCATAAAATAACAACATCTTTATATATGAATTGCTCATGGAATTAGTTCGCCTAGATAAAATATCTTTAAGTTTTGGAACGCAAGTTTTATTTGATATGATTGATTTGTCCTTAAAGAAGGGCGATAAAGTTGGGTTGCTAGGTCGCAACGGTACCGGCAAGACTACCTTAATGAAGATAATTGCTGGAACTATTAGTGCTGATAGTGGAGAGTTTTGGCTTCGCCAAGGAGCAGAGGTTGCTTGGTTAGAACAGTCTTTACCAAATACGGATAATAAAACTGTATACGAAGTTGTTGCCACTGGGTTTTCGGAAATAGGCGAATTATTATCACGCTACCATCATTTAATTTCAAACTATCACCAAGATAATTCAACAGAGCTTTCTGAAATACAGAGTCAACTTGATTCAAGGCAAGGGTGGAGTATAGACCAAAAAATTGATAGCATTATTTCTCAATTAGGTTTGCCTAAAAATCAAATGATGTCAGAGTTATCAGGAGGTTGGAGAAAAAGAGTTGCGATAGCAAGGACTTTGGTGAGAGAGCCTGCTTTGCTTTTACTTGATGAGCCAACAAATCACTTAGATATTCCAACAATTGAATGGTTAGAGAAGAAATTACAAGAATACAATGGAACAATCTTAACTATCACTCATGATAGGAGATTTCTTCAGAATATTTCAAATACTATTATAGAATTAGATAGAGGCAACCTCTATCAATTTGAAGGAAGTTTTGAAAAATTCTTATATTTTAAGGATAAGCAGCTTGAAGACCAAGAAAAAGCTAATAAGTTATTTGATAAAAAACTTGCTCAAGAAGAGGTCTGGATAAGACAAGGCATTAGGGCAAGGCGTACCAGAAACGAAGGTCGAGTAAGAGCCTTGGAATCTATGCGTAACGAAAGAAGTGATAGAAGAGATATAATTGGAGACTCTAGCTTTAAAATAAATAATGCGGATAATTCAGGAAAGATTGTTGTTGATCTTACTGATGTAACTCACGGTTTTAATAACAGCGTAGTTGTTAATAAATTTTCTACACGAATTCAACGCGGTGATCGAATTGGTATTGTCGGTTCGAATGGAGCTGGAAAATCAACCCTTGTTAAAATCTTATTAGGTAAAATTCAGCCAGATACTGGTGACGTTAAATTTGGAAGCAAGCTTGAGTTCGCTTATTTTGATCAGCTACGCGAACACCTTGATCTAGAGAAGAATCTAATTGATAATATTTGCGGTGGTCAAGAGTTCGTTGAAATAAATGGCATTAAGAAGCACTCTATTAGCTATTTAAATGATTTCTTATTTACACCAGAACGTACTCGTACCCCAGCTAAAGCTCTATCTGGAGGCGAGCAAAGCAGAGCAATCTTAGCAAAATTATTCACGCAACCAGCCAATGTTCTGGTGTTAGATGAACCTACAAATGATTTGGATATGGAAACTTTAGAGTTATTAGAAGAATTATTAATAAAATTTAATGGTACAGTTATACTTGTAAGTCACGATCGCCAATTTATGGATAATGTTGTAACTAATCTTATGGTATTTGAGGGTAACGGAATGGTCGAGGAATATGTTGGGAGTTATAGTAATTGGTTGGAAGCTGGGGGTAAAATGATCCCATTTGAAGACAATATTACAACATCGTTTGACACTAAAGGTAAATCAAATAGGAGTTCTAGTAGAACAAAAGATTTAGATAAGGTAATTAGAAGAAAAAATAAAAAATTATCTTACAAAGAAAAATTTGAGTTAGAACAACAACCTTTATTAATTGAGAAGTTTGAATCACAGATTGCCAAACTTGATAGGGTTACATCTAGTCCTGGATTCTACGATCAGGACATAGAAAAAGTTAAACAGATACTAAGCGAAATAACTCAACTGCAATCACTTGTAAGCATTGCATATAAACGTTGGGATGAGCTTGAAAAAATAAAAAACTTATCCAATTCTGCAGATTAGTTATTGTGTCATATCCGATGGTATATTTCTGATGTTTAATACTAAGTAGGTAGGTTTTTATAGAAATTTTATCTTATTGAATTGTTTAGTATAGCAGAATCATAATATGATAATAATTCAATTTTAAATGTGAGGTATAATGAGTAAAGTTGGAATAATGATCTGTGGTCACGGCAGCCGTTCTAAAAGTGCTGAGAAAGAGTTTTCCTTATTAGCTGATGGTTTGAAAAGACATTTTCCTGACAATCCTGTTGAGTATGGTTTTTTAGAATATTCTTCGCCAAATATACATATGGGATTGAACGCTTTGAGAGATGCCGATGTAGACCACATTATCGCGGTACCGGGTATGCTATTTGCTGCCACACATGCAAAAAATGATATACCTTCGGTCCTCATGACTTATGAAAAAAAACATCCAAATATAAAAATTTCATATGGAAGAGAGCTTGGATTGCACCCACAAATGATTGCGGCCTTTGAAGCGAGAATACTTCAATCTCTGGGGTTAGACCATGTTCACGATGGAGACCTTTACGATACAATGCTAGTTGTTGTAGGTAGAGGAACCTCTGATACATATGCAAATGCTGAAGTTTCCAAATTAACGCGTATTGTTGCAGAGAATTTGGGTTTTGCTTGGTCTGAAACAGTATATTCTGGTGTCACATTTCCTTCGGTAGGCCAGGGCTTAGAAATGGGTTTAAAGCTAGGCTATAAAAAAATTGTTGTTGCACCATATTTCTTATTTTCAGGAAAATTGATAGACAGAATTAATGGTTATATTGATAGGGTTGCTAAAAATAATCCTGATATTGAATTTTTTAAAGCTCATTATTTATCAGATCAGGAATATGTTATAAATACATTTGCATTGCGTATAAATGAGATTAGATTGGAGCAAATAAGTGACAACAGTGACTTGATGGCATCCTTTAAGGCTAGACTTGAATTAGGCGAGGTAACGGTTCACCATCACCATGCTGAATATCAACCTATTTTAGACCCTGATGACGATGAGATGTTAACTGGTCATAGTCATGATCATGGCCACGGTCATACCCACGATCATGTCCATGAACATACCCACGATCATCCGTTTTATAAACATATTGGACACCCAAATGGACCAAGAACCATGATTGATCAAGGTGTCTGTTGTTGTTTTATGAGTCAATTCCCATCGGAGGTTGTTGATGACCAAAGAAAAATTAATCTACTCAAAGAAAAAGATAAATAGAATTGGTATTTAACATGCTTATCTCAAAAGAATCATTTTGTAAGATAAAAGAAAATAGTTTTTTTCAAACTATCGTGATAACTGCAATAATTTTATCAGCTTTATTGGTTGGTGCCTCTACATATAATATTAATGAAAATATATTGTTATTTCTTCATTTTATAGATATCTCGATTACAATTTTTTTCATTACCGAGATAATAATAAGATTCCTTGCGGAGGATGAAAAAAAATATTTTTTCAATAGCGGTTGGAATGTTTTTGATACTTTGATTGTTCTTGTATCCATTATTCCAGCTGGTCCGCAGTCATCTATTCTTCTGCTAAGACTCTTGAGGATTTTTAGGGTTTTGAGATTAATTTCCGTTCTACCTGAGCTGAAAGAATTAATTGAAGCTCTTTTAAAATCAATTAAAAGGGTCTTTTATGTATCCTTGCTTCTATTTATAATTCTGTATGTATACGCTTCCTTCGGCTCTATATTATTTGGAAGTACTGAACCTGAAAGATGGGGTGACCTTGGTATTTCAATGATAACATTAGTGCAAGTCTTAACCCTATCTAGTTGGGAAAACGTTATGCTACCAATGCAAGAAGTTTTTTGGTGGTCCTGGGTATATTTTTATAGTTTTATTGCAATTGGCTCAATTACAATCTTGAATTTAATAATTGCCGTTTTAGTCGATGTGGTAACTAATAATAAAAATTAGAAATATAGAAAGATATGAGAACAGATTTACCTTGCCCTTATTGCTCTAGTTTAATTGGATTTATTTATATTCAATCACATTATCAATGCTTAAAATGCAAGCAGGTTGTAGATTCTTGTTGCAATGGTGAACAGGCCACGTGTGAGGTTTCTGTAAAGGAAAACAAGAAGATTTACTAATTTAGACATTTTGTTTGGCTATATCGCTATATTGCTATTTAAATATAAATACATTATGTTTTTCTCAATTAATAATATTGCATCGGAGTTACAATGAAGAATTCTAAGATAGTTTTGATTGATAAAAACCCTGGAAGGAATTCTCAGGCTTTTGGGATAGCTAGGGAACTAAAAACTGACATAGATTTAATTCATGAACCTTCAATAGGTGTAATAGGCAATAAAGGTGATTCCCAGTGTTATATTGGGGTCAGTCAAAAAGTTGAAATAATTCACAATGCTTTAAAAGATAGAATTGGTTCTGAGTCGAATAAGCTTTCAATGAGACTTGTTCAACCTGAATTCACAATAGCAACATCAGATGGTATTAGAAACGGCACCAAAGAGATGCGCTACTCTCTAATAGGGCGTGAGGTTACCAATGATTCTGTTTGTGAACATTTAAGTGCAACTGGTTTAGAAGGTGTAATAGCTGTAGTGGCATGTGATAAACCACCAGTAGGGACATTATCGGCAATTTTAGAGCATAATAGGCCCGCGATTATTATGTCAGATGGATCCATAAGACCAGGTATTGATTCTGTAACAGGTGAACCTATAGATATTATTTCTAGTTACCAACTTGCAGGAAGCGGTGATGAGAAATTAAAACGTCGAATAGCTATCGAGGCTTGTCCGGGTTATGGAAGTTGTGGAGGTATGTTTACGTATAATACTATGCAAACATTCATAGGTGTGGTTGGAATGCAGCCAATTAATATGATATCACCCGCATCCCAAGATCCGCGCAGAGTTAATGATTTCCCAAACGAACTAATAAATTATCTTTCTGTAATGATGAAAGAAAACATAACTCCTCGAGATATCGTTACAAGAGATTCTATAAGGAATGCTATTATCGTTTCAATGGTAATAGGAGGATCGACAAACGTCATGCTTCATGCCCCGGAATTATCTAGAGCCGCTGGTTATGGTGATTTTGCTTCAGAAATTATGAGTGCTGAGGAGTTTAACCATCTGTCCGAGCATGTTGTGCCAGTTGTAGTAAACGCTCGTCCCTTTGGAAAATATTCAATGATTGATATTGATAGAATGGGTGGGATGCAAGTGATAGTTAAAGATTTATTAGACGCTGGATTATTAAATGGAAACACATTAACTTGTACAAATGAAACTTTAGAAAAACAGATTGAAAGATTATCACCTCCTAATCCTGACGGAGATGTAATTTATAGTGTAAAAAATCCTTATAAAAAAACTGGTGGTTTAAGGATATTAGGAGGAAATCTTTCTCCAGAGTCTAGTGCAATTCTCAAACTAGCAGGAGTTGAAGGTGGTTTAGAAAATAATATTTTTCTAGGTAAGGCAAAGATATTTGATGGAGAGCAAAGTCTGCTTAAAGCATTAGAAAGCACCCCTGATATGTTTGAAAACTTTGATATGGTTGTTGTCCGTTACGAAGGGCCCGTTGGTGGTCCTGGTATGCCAGAGATGCTTGATTCAACCTCTAGAATAACAACTTTATGTCGTGAAAAAAATATTGTTGTGGGTTTGATGACAGATGGTCGTTTTTCTGGCGGTTCTGTTGGATTAGTAATCGGGCATGTTGGCCCAGAGGCCGCAATTGGGGGTCCAATTGGGCTTTTAGAAAATGGCGATAGTATCACTGTTGATCTAAACAAAAATGAACTATATTGCAAAGAATTAGGTGATAAAAAAATATACGAAGAACGTAAGTTAAAGTGGGAAAATGCAGTTCTAGATAATGGTGGAGTACATCCTTTAGTTGGAGATGCAGATACAAGATTACTTAATAGGATGAGATGTTCTGCAGTATCTGCTGTTTTTGGTGCAGGAATGCATCCGGATAGAAAATTATGGGTAAATAACCCTAGAGATATTGTAGATTCGAAATTTGTTCCAAAAAATAAATTTAAATAGAAAGATTCTTTATCAGAGTCCTAAAAGCTATGCGCCCTAATAAAACAGAAATAAGCATTCATTGGTTTAGACAAGATCTTCGATTGAAAGATAACCCATCTCTATCTAATGCAGCTAAGTATAAAAAAATATTACCAATTTATATTTTAGATGACTACAATTCGAAAGATTGTAAAATGGGTTCTGTAAGCCGCTGGTGGCTTTATAATTCCCTTCGATCTTTAAAGAAAAAATTAAATAATAATCTATCTATATACGATGGAAACCCATTGGAAGTATTTCAATATTTGATAAATAAATATGATATCCAGGAAGTTTGTTGGAACAGATGCTATGAACCTTGGAGAATAAGTAGGGATAAAAAAATAAAGTCTTTTCTTGAAAGTTTAGGGATCAAGGTTGTCACGACTAATGGTTCACTTTTATGGGAGCCTTGGGATACTAAAAAAGATGATTTGACGCCATATAGAGTCTTTACACCTTTTTATAAAAGGGCGTGTTTAAAATCTGAATCACCTAGATTTCCAATTGTCACTCCAGATTTTCAGGAGCTTATAAGTGATACTGATGGTTCGCGCAATTTAGATGATATAAAATTATTACCTTCGCATAATTGGTATCAGGAAATTGAATACATTTGGAAGCCTGGAGAAGATCAAGCAAGCATGAAACTTACCTCTTTTTTAGAGGATGGTATCTCAGATTACAAAGAAGGTAGAAATTTTCCATCCAAAAAAAAAGTTTCCCAACTTTCCCCGTACTTACATTTTGGAGAAATTTCTCCAAACGAAGTTTGGTATGCGTCCCAATCTAAAAATATCGAAGGACCTGAAGAGGAAAATGTAAAACATTTTTTAAGTGAGTTAGGTTGGAGGGAGTTTTCGTATAATTTATTATATTACAATCAAGATTTACCGATATCAAACTTACAAAAAAAGTTTGATAATTTTCCTTGGCAAGAAAATTCAGAACATTTATATAAATGGAAAAGAGGCCTTACAGGATATCCTATTGTAGATGCTGGTATGAGAGAATTATGGAGGACCGGCTATATGCATAATCGCGTTAGAATGATTGTTGGTTCTTTTTTGGTTAAAAATTTATTATTACACTGGAAACATGGTGAGCGTTGGTTTTGGGATTGCTTGATAGATGCTGATTTGGCAAATAATAGCGCTAGTTGGCAATGGATAGCTGGTTCAGGTGCCGATGCAGCACCATATTACCGAATTTTTAACCCCATAACTCAAGGAATAAAATTTGATTCTGATGGAATTTATACAAGAAAATATATCCCAGAATTAAAAAATGTACCTAATAAATATCTATTTAACCCTTGGGAAGCGCCGAAGGAAATTCTGCATGAAGCTAATGTCCAGTTAGGTGTTAATTATCCTTACCCCGTTGTTGATTTAAGAGATTCTAGAGAAAGAGCATTAAATGCATTCAAATCTATTTAAATAGATTAAGTAGGGGTTTAGTATTATTAGGATTATAAGATGATAAAAATCGATTTTGATTTAGATAAGAGATTAAATGACGATACAATCTATATTTGTGATTTGCCTCTTTCAAAATTATTGCTAATGAACGATTCGAATTATCCTTGGTTTATTGTTGTGCCAAGGGTCAAAAAAATAAGTGAAATCTTTCAATTATCTGAGGATGATCAAATCCAGTTAAATTCTGAAGTATCAAAATTATCACAGATACTATTAGATTACTTTGATGGTTGTAAGGTTAACACAGCGGCTCTTGGTAATATTGTTAATCAGTTGCATGTTCATATCATCATAAGAAAAGAAACCGATATATCTTGGCCTAATCCAGTGTGGGGATCTTCTCCTGCCGTTCACTATTCGAAGATTGATTTAAATTCTGTTATTTTAGAATTACAGTCTATCATAGCTAAAATAGTTTTTTAATGTCAGTTAGCTCATATTAATATTTGTTATGCAAAGTTATGAATTATGAAAAGATATTTTTATATTTTATTCGCTATCTCTGTTCTAAGTTTAACTCTTAATTCTAATGCAGATGAAAATCCTACAATTGAAATTCTAAATTATAGTAAAATACCAACAGAAACTATTTTATCTTGGACAAATTTTGGGGCAAGTAAATTATCGGATTGGCAGGCAGATACTCTAGGAATATTTTACAATATAGGAAAGGAGGTGAGGAAAGGAAAAATTGATATTCATCCTTTTAATAGCCATAGAGTTATATTATCGCAAGATCAAATAAAAGAAATAGAAAATAGTATAGTTAGATATATTGAAGAAGGTAATTGTGCTGACTATAGGGTAGAAGAATCCAAATATATGATTGAAGATATTATTCGTTGGGTTAGCGGAGGTGCGGATATTGCTACGGCACCCGATCCCTGTTTCCATAGGCGGATGGTGCTTTACGCACAAACCTCTGAGCAAAGCAATAAAACCGCACAGCAAATATGGCTCCATGAATTTTATCATGCTCATTCTAATTATTTGCAAACTTATTGCATAGACCCAAATAATCCTGAATATATTCAAGACGAAAATAGAGAAAAATATGAAGATGGAAGATGGTTTGGAGAGGCAACTGCTGAGTATTTTGGTTTCATGGTAACAGAAGAGATGAATGGTAATTCTGATCCTGTGTCAAAAATGCTCAAAGAAGGAAGGGTAAGCGCAAAAAAAGAAGGAAAAAGCATATACGATAATTTTGCTAGTAATTCAGCTGTTGCTCTCAGGTTGATAATAGAACGAGGTAAAATACAAGTTTCTGAGAATGATATAATGTCTGCGAGTGTTTTTCATAGTTGTGATTGGCCGGATAAATGGAATAGAAAGTTTAGCGATGAAATAGCTTTTGTACAAGATAATTGGTATAAAATATCTAAGGAAAATGGTTCTTGGGTTTTTAGTGAAAGTGTATTGAAGTAATAATGATTTTCAAGAAATAAGAGTGAGGAATATTGATGTTTTTTAAAAGAAAAAATAAGTATAGAGGTGAAAAGAAAGACAAACTATACCACGGCAAGGGATCAATGATTTTTGTAAATGACGATGTGTACGAAGGTGATTGGAAGGAAGGAAATATGGACGGCCAAGGAACTTATAAGCATAACAATGGCGATATTTATATTGGAAAATTTTCTGTTGGAAAAAAAAGTGGGGAAGGTCTGTATACATATCCTGACGGCAAAACTTATAAGGGACAATTTTCTAACGATATGAAAAATGGCATAGGAAAGCTAACTTACGCCAATGGTGATTTTTATGTGGGTGAGTTTGTCGATGAATTATTTTTTGGTGAGGGTGAATTTATTTATTCTAATGGAACAAAATATACAGGAAGCTATCAAAAAAATTTAATTCACGGTAAGGGAACTATAATTCACCCCAATGGTGATAAGTATGAAGGCGAGTGGAAGTATGGTACTTATAATGGTATCGGTAAATACACCCATTCCGATGGTCAAATTAATGCAGGTCGTTGGGAGAATGGTAAATATAGAGGAGAGTGATTTAAAAGTTGAAGCCAAAATTTGAATTCAATAAATCTGCAAGCGCATTTACTTTCTCATCTGAAATTTGTTCCAAAGGTGGGCGAATATTTCTCCATCTTAAATCACCATTTTGTTTAGCAAGTAAGGATTTTTGGGCAGGAATTGGGGCATAATCTTGGAATAGAAATCTTACTTTTTTGACTGTTTCATGTATTTTTTCTGCCTCTTCCCACTTTCCTAAATGACATAATTCTATAACTCTTGCTATATTTGTTGGGTTTAGGTTTGCTGTTGCCGATATACAACCAGGGGCGCCAAGTTTAATCGCTTCAATTACTGGTAATTCTGCTCCAGGGTACACTACTAAATCTTTAATTTCTAATAATGATTTCGTATTTTCCCATACTCCAGAGCTATCTTTAATTCCAACAATAATATCTGGGTAAGATGCTTTTAATCTTTTAACCAAATCAATAGAAAGAGCTACACCCGAAACTTGTGGAATGTGGTATAAGTATATTTTTAAATTAGGATGATTAATTTCCTCTATTAATTTTTCGTAATAAGAAAATAAACCATCGTCACTCACGCCTTTAAAGTAGAAAGCGGGTAACGTCATTACGCCAGCGCAGCCTAGTTCAATAGCCTGTTTTGAGAGCATAACAGTATCTGGAAAGTTACATAAACCTGTTCCTGGTATTAATTTATTTGGATTTATGCCATATTTTACAAGGCCTTCTAATGCTAGCATTCTTTCGTTATTGCTAATAGACAGAGCTTCTCCAGTTGTGCCGAAGGGAGCTAGACCCGAACATCCTGTCTCAAGTAGGTTTTCGGCAAAGTTATTGTACATTTCTTGGTTAAAATTAAGATTATCATCGAATGGAGATAATATTGGAGATATTAAACCTTTAATTATTTTCATAGGATCTTCTTATTTTTTTATTAGTGTTTATATCTATTATATGATTAAATTAAATGCAATGACAATGTTAAACTTTTCATATCTTTTCAATAACGCATAGGTAACAATAATGGTAAGATTTTTATCTCTTCTTTTATTCTTTGTTTTCTTGATTTCGGGTAATTCAAATCATACGATTGCAAATGAATATCCCCAACCAGATGGGTGTGACAACATTTTTTTAAACGCAGAAGAAATAAACTCGGATGACTTTATTCGTAATTTTTTAGAAAAATCAGAATCTGTCATGCGCGACACTACATATTCATATGTTTTTGGAGATGATCCTGAGGCTAGTGGTGATTATATTGCTGAATTTGGGCCGTTTGATTATAATTTATTCAACGAATCTCTTGAATACTTTAAATTATACAAGCCATCAGAATTTGATATCTGGGATGATTGGGATTTTGAGATTACAGCAGAAGACATTCTTTTATTACGTCAAATTGCTTGTGATATTACACTTGATAAAAAAATTATTAGAGACTTTTCAATTAAATTAACTGAATTATTAGGTGAGGCTGAAGAATGGACAGGCCATGCAGCAAATTGGGAAGATTTTCCTTATATTGAAACAGGTAACGTCGTTATAGAATCTCCTAGCCCAGAGGGCCTCGGGCATTATAAAAAATATGTAACCGGTGGAGGTGTAATTATAGTTGGAGGGAAAAAGGTCCCTGATGCGGCAATGTTAGCTGCAAGAGAAGCTGTTGTGTATATGACTTCTGAATGGGATGGAATAAGGAATAAATTAAAAGAAAACAAAGTTCGCATCTCTTTATTTGGACCAAGAGGTGATACAAGTAAATTGCCTGAATATAAAAGAGAACATGAGCCGGGTGGTTTTGCTATGGGTTTAACTGACACAAGTATGACAGCAAATTCCGGATGGCTTTGTTATGAAGGTAACTGGGAGATTGGTGGTAATACGGTAATCCATGAATTAGTTCATTCTATTCAGCATACGGTAATGAATACTGAAAATGATTTATATTTTTATGAAAGAATAGTACCCTTAGCTTTATCAGCTATTGAAAGGGGTATTTATGGAGATTTTGAACAAAATTTAAGCAAGGGGGTAGAGCAAAATATTTCTCACTTGGTTGGAGAATATTGGGCGTTATCTGTCGAGGGTTATATAATGAATAAAGGGCCAGATTTTAAGAATAGTCATTACACACGTGAATGGATTAAAGAAAATGATCCCGGGGTTTATGACTTGATAAGGAGATATTATCCAAAAGTAGAATGGGATTATTGTCCTGGCGTTGAAAAACATATAAGGCATTAATTTTGTCAAATTATATCAATAAATATAGCGAAAAAGATATTACTTCTGAAAAAATATTTCTTAATAGAAGGCAATTATTTGCATTAGCTGGTGGTTTCGGAGCAGCAGCTTTAATTCCAGGAAAATCTCTCGCAGATAATCTGGGTACTCGTAAGCCAAACACATTTGAAGATATTATTAATTATAATAATTTTTATGAATTTGGTGTTGGTAAATCCGATCCCGCTAAATATGCTCATGCATTAACAACAGATCCATGGCAAATAACTGTAGATGGTTTGGTAAATAATCCTGGTATATACAACTTTCAAGAGTTAGTTGATAGTATGTCAATAGAGAAAAGAATATACAGATTCCGATGTGTTGAGGGTTGGTCGATGGTTATACCCTGGAATGGTTTCCAGTTATCAGATCTGCTAGATAAGATAGGGGTCAAAGATCAAGCAAAATATGTAGCATTTGAAACGCTTTTCAGGCCAGAAGAAATGTATATGCAAAAAACAAAAATCTTAAAATGGCCATATAAGGAAGGTTTAAGGTTAGATGAGGCTATGCACCCTTTAACATTAATGGCAACAGGAGTTTACGATAAACCTTTGCCTAATCAAAATGGTGCTCCTTTAAGGTTAGTTGTTCCGTGGAAATATGGTTTCAAATCTATAAAATCTATAGTTCGGATTAGCCTTGTTGAAGAGGAGCCTTTGTCATCTTGGAATATACAGAATCCAAGAGAATATGGATTTTATTCAAATGTGAATCCAAATGTTCATCACCCACGCTGGTCTCAGGCAAGCGAACGTTACATTGGTAAAAATATTGGAGGAGGGCTTGGTGGTCTTTTTGCTGAGAGGCATGATACAATGATGTATAATGGCTATAATGAAGTTTCTAATTTATATAAAGACATGGATTTATCTGTATTTTTTTAAAGGATACTAATGAGTTTAAATAAAACCTTAAATAAAATACCTATTTGGTGCATTTATATAATTGGTATGTTTCCATTTTTAATTATTTTGTATTTATTATTTAACTTTAAACTAGGTGTTGATCCATTAAAAACATTGGAACATCAGCTTGGACAATGGGGGTTAAAATTTCTTATACTAACTTTGTTAATTACTCCTATAAGATCATTCTTTAAAATTAATCTTATAAAATATCGAAGAGCATTAGGTTTATTATCATTTATTTATATTTGTTTGCATTTATCTACTTGGATTTTCTTAGACTTGCAATTTCGTTGGGATGAAATTGTGAAAGCCATCGTTAAAAAGCCTTTTATTACAATTGGTATGGCAGGCTTCTTATTAATGATTCCATTGGCTTTAACGTCAAATAATTTTGCTATTAGAATTTTAAAAAGAAATTGGAAATTGTTGCATAAATTAATATATCTCGTAGTTTTTTTAGGCGCATTACATTATTTACTTTTGGTAAAGTCATGGCCATTAGAACCAATTATATATATGTGTATAGTAATATTTCTACTCATTATTCGATTGTTCCCAAAAATTAAAATTTTGTCTAATGTTAAATTTTAAGCTATAAGCCGTAGAATGATAATTTCGTTTATAACTGGTTTTGTCCTATGTTTTTCTTTGAATTGTGTTATAGGGGCTCAGAATACTTATTTATTTAGACAGGGTCTTATCAATAAGTATGTCTTTCCTTTAGCTTTTTTTTGTTTTTTATGCGATGTGATACTTATTTCACTTGGTGTTATTGGGATGAATATCCTAATTAATCAAGATCTATTAAATTGGTTTTTTGGTTTTTCTTCTGCATGTTTGTTTTTTTATGGTTTTTTGCGCGCAAAAAGCGCTTTGCAATCAACTCATAAATTAAACGAAACAATAGAAGTTGAAGGCAGTTTTGTTAAAAGTATTTCTGGAATGGCAGCTTTAACTTTATTGAATCCGCATGTCTATTTAGATACTGTGATTTTAATTGGTAGTGTATCTTTGAAATTTAATAGTTTTTTTAAATTGACTTATCTATTTGGAGCATTTTTTGCCAGTTTGATCTTCTTTTTTGCTATAGCCTATTTATCTAGATCACTTTCTTCGTTTATGGAAAATGAACGTATTTGGCGTATTGTCGATGGTCTTACTGCAATTATCATGTTTATAGTTGGGTATATTATGTTACAATCAAGTCACTGGATCTAAGATAATAAACAATAGATAATTTGTATTTAATAAGGGAAATTATATATGGGAAAACAAGCTCTTTTTTCACCAATTTCTATAAAATCTAAAACATTTAGAAACAGGGTTATAATGTCTCCTATGTGCCAGTACAGTTCAATTAATGGTCATTTAAATGATTGGCATATGCAACATTATTCACGCTTTGCATTTTCTGGTCTCGGAGGAGCTTTCGTTGAAGCAACTGGTATATCTCCTGAAGGAAGAATAACACATGGTTGTGCGGGGATTTGGAGCGATGATCATTTAGATAATCTAAAAAAAGTTGCAAACACATTTAAGTCGTATAATTGCATTGCCGGAATTCAGTTAGCACATGCCGGCCGTAAGGCTAGCACTGAAAGGCCGATGGATGGAGCTAAGTCAATAAAAGATAATGTTAACGAACCTTCCTGGCAAACTTACGGGCCATCAGCAATACCGGTTGATTCAGGATCGCCAATTCCATTAGAAATGAATGACAGTGATATCAAAAAAGTAATAAATGATTTTAAAATAGCAGCTTTTCGCGCAGATAAAGCTGGATTTGATATGATAGAGCTGCATGGTGCACATGGTTATTTATTGCATTCTTTTCTGTCACCATTGTCAAACAAACGAAGCGATGGTTACGGTGGCTCTTTTTATAATAGGATAAAAATAATTGAAGATGTTGTCAGAGAGGTAAAATTAGTGTGGCCTCAAGATAAACCAATTTTTTATAGGGTATCATCAGTTGATGGAGCTGAGGGGGGTACTTCATGGGAGGAAAATATCAAGCTCATTAGCTTTCTTAAATCTCTTGGAGTTGATGTTATTGATTGTTCTTCTGGAGGCATAGGTGGCTCTCCTGTACTAGCTAAGTCTAAAATTATACCAGGATTTCAAGTCCCGTATGCTGAGAAAATAAAAAAAGATACAGGTATTCGTACAATGGCTGTGGGAGCAATAATAGGCTACGAACAAGCTAACAATATAATACAAAAAGGAAGAGCTGATTTTGTTGCGTTGGGTAGAGAACTAATGTCTGAAACTCAATGGGTTTATAATGCAGCTAAGTTTCTTGGTTTGAAGAATTCAAAAGACTTTTTAACCCCAAACTATGCTTTTTATTTACAGAGAAGAGATAGTCAATTGGATAGAGATGCTGAACCATTGTAAGATTTATATGAGAGGATTTGCAGAATAAACTAGAATTATCTTTAGGATAATTAAATAACTATATTAGAATCTAACAAAGGTATATTCCTAGATATCCTTCCAGCCTATTTTTTTCTGAAATTCTTTGTAGGTGCCATTGTAATTAAAAACACGACCTTCATCGTACACAATTAATTTATTTGCAATTTTATTTAAAAAGTATTCGTCATGAGTAACCATTATGACAGAGCCTTCAAATTGCTTTACGGCCTCCATTAATGTTTCTGTAGATTCCATATCTAAATGATTTGTTGGTTCGTCCAAAAACAATAGATTAACTGGATTTAATAATATCTTTCCTAACATAACTCTGCTTTTTTCTCCTCCAGATAAAACGCTAATTGGTTTATTTGAAAGTGTTCCTGGAAACATCATGTGCGCACAAGTTCTTCTGACCTGTGTTTCAATTATTTGGGGATCAACGCTCTGTATCTCTTGATAAATTGTATTTTTACTATTTAGCCTATCGATATTCATTTGACCAAAGTAACCAATTTTAACCTTTTCATGAATATTTATTTCACCACTATCTGGAGCAATGTCTTCTGAAAGTAATTTTAAGAGGGTTGACTTACCTTTACCGTTTTTACCAATTACGCATATTTTATCGCCTTTTTGTACCGTAAAACCAAGATTTTTAAAAAGCATTTTATCCTTTGTATATCCAAAAGATAAATCGTTAACCTTCATTAAATTTTGTTTGCTTCCATACTCTAGGTAATTAAATTTAAAATTTAGATTAGCTATTGTATCTAATTTTTTGTGAACCTCATGCTTATCTAACATTTTTTGTTTAGATTGAGCTCTTGTTGCTTGACTTGCTTTTGCTTTAAATCTATTAATCCAAGCTTGAGTTTTCTCCCTCTCTTTTTCTTCATTAACTCTTGTTTTTTCAAAAATCTCTTCCTCTAAGGATATTTGTTCTTTTATTTTCTTTGTATTTCCTTCTATTTTTCTAAAATTACCCCTATGAATATTTAGAGTATGGGTAATAATACTATCCATAAAATTTCTATCATGAGTTATTAGAATAATTTCATTAGGCCAGTCTTTTAAAAATTTTCTAAGCCATTTAATAGAGTGTATGTCGAGATAGTTCGTTGGTTCATCAAGTAATAAAAGATTGGGTTCAAGTAATAATAATTTAGCTAAATTTATTTTTACTTGATATCCGCCTGAAAATAAATTTGGATCTTGTAAGATTTCACTTTCAGAGAATCCAAGTCCATTTAATATCTTTTCTCCTTTCCAAGCTTCATATATTCTTTCTTCTGGAAGAATACTTGTAACCTCTTCAATTATTGTAGGGTTACTGAATTTAATATGTTGCTCAAGGAAACCTATTTGATAGTTTCTGGCAAGTTCTACCTCTCCTGTATCAGGCTCTATTCTTCCAAGCAACAGATTTAGAAAAGTTGATTTTCCAGCGCCATTCCTACCTATGAGGCCAATTTTTTCTTTTGGATTTAGATGAATGTTTACATCTGTGAATAGGTCTTTTCCACTAAAGGATATTGATAAATCTTTTATTTTAATCATATGTTTGTAATTGTTTTATTATATTAGTTAAACGTTATTTCCGGCAACATATCCAGATGACCATGCCCACTGAAAATTGTACCCCCCGAGATGTCCTGTAACATCTAACACTTCTCCTATAAAATACAAGCCACTTTGTTTTTTAACCTCCATTGTTTTTGATGAGATCTCTTTTGTATCTATCCCACCAACTGTTACTTCTGCTATTCTGTAACCTTCTGTATCTATTGGAATGACATTAAAATAATTTATTTTATTTGATAATGATTTTAATTTATCATTTTTAATATTTGCTATTTGACCGTTAATATTTTCTAAATCACAAAATAATAATGCCAATTTTCTAGGTAAAAATGTTGCTAGAATATTTTGAATTTCTTTTTTTGGATTATTTTCTTTTTGATCGAGAAGCAATTGATTAATATCTGTATTTTTATGAAAATCAATAACGATATTTCTGTAACTTTCCCAATAAGATGATATTTGTAATACCGATGGACCACTAAGTCCCTTGTGGGTAAAAAGTAAATCGTCTTCGAATGTTATTTTTCCCATAGAGATATTAGCATTAACAGATAGCCCTGATAACTTTGAAAATCCTGTTAATAGATCTTGATCAAACTGAAGCGGAACAAGTCCTGGTGATGTTTTTATTATATTGATATTAAATTGGCTGGCAATATCATATCCAAATGCTGAAGCGCCAATTTTTGGAATAGATAAACCGCCTGATGCAATAACTAAAGATTTACATTGGATAGTAATATCTTTTATTTTGATCTCATATGCTTTTGATAGACAATTAATTTTCTCAACTTTAGTGTTCATCTTTAATGTTACATTATACTTTCTTGATTCACTAAGAAGCATATTGATTATTTCATTTGATGAATTATCACAGAATAATTGTCCAAGTTTTTTCTCATGAAATTTAATTTTATATCTATCTACAAGTTCAATAAAATCGAATTGAGTATATTGGCTTAAGGCAGATTTGCAGAAATTTTTATTATTTGATAAAAAGCAAGATGGATTGGTATTCAAATTAGTAAAATTACACCGACCCCCTCCGGAGATTCTAATCTTTTCTGCAATTTTTGTAGAATGATCTATTAAGCAGACAGATTTCCCTCTTTTCCCAGCCTCTATGGCACACATAAACCCAGCTGCGCCCGCACCTATTACAACAACGTCATATTTAACTGCTTTTTCCATACTCTAAATTATTTTAATTCATTGAATTATTGTTACTAATATTCTATACAAGAATTTATATGTCATTACTTTATAATTAAATAATTCAAAAAAGGTTATTATTTATTAATTATTTACAATTAAAATCGTAACCAATTAATTAATTTTAATATCAAAATCTCTGAAAGTCATTCTATGAAAGAATATAAAGGTGTTGCCCCAGTTTTTACTGAAGCAATGATAAGTCACGGTTATGAAAACCTTACTCCTGTCCAAGAAGCTATTGTAGAACAAAAAGTTCTAGGAGCTGATATGCTGGTTTCGGCAAGAACTGGATCTGGAAAGACTGTTGCATTTGCTTTAGCAATGGCAAGAACACTATTTGAATCTAAGGATAGATTTACATCAGCTAAAAGACCTGAAGCACTAGTTATTACGCCGACCAGGGAATTGGCATTGCAGGTTAAGAGAGAATTTGAATGGTTTTTTCAACCATCGGGCGCAATCATAGCTTCGTGTGTTGGTGGTATGGATATTAGAACGGAACGTAAAATACTTTCACAAGGCGCTAATTTTGTTATCGGCACTCCGGGAAGATTAGTTGATCATATTAAAAGAAAGTCTTTTGATAACTCTGATATTAGAGTTGTTGTTCTTGATGAAGCAGATGAAATGTTAGATATGGGTTTCAGAGAAGACCTTGAATATATCCTTTCTGCATGTCCGGTTGAAAGACAAACTCTTATGTTTTCAGCAACTGTACCAAAGTCTATAGCATCCCTTGCTCAGAAATACCAAAAGAATTCAATAAGGCTCAATGTAGATGACTCAAGGGAACAGCATGTAGATATTGAATACAATGCATTAACCATCTCTTCTAGAGAACAAGAGAATGCAATTATAAACATACTTAGATTTCACGAAGATAAAAGTGCATTAATTTTTTGTGGAACCAGAACTGCTGTGAATCATATGTCAAGTAGACTTTTAAATAGAGGTTTTGCTGTTGTTGCTCTTTCAGGAGAATTAAGCCAGAACGAAAGATCAAAGGCAATACAGTCGATGAGAGACCTTAAAGCTAAAGTTTGTGTTGCAACAGATGTTGCTGCTAGAGGTATTGACCTACCAAGTCTTGATCTTGTTATTCACGCAGATATTCCTCGAACAAGCGATACCTTGTTACACAGAAGTGGCCGAACAGGTCGAGCTGGAAGAAAAGGTAATTGTATTGTTTTGGTTTCAAATAACCTCAGAAAAAAAGCAGAAAGATTATTTAGCGGAGCTAATATTAAAGTAAAATGGGGCACCCCACCTTCAAGGGATGATATTATAAAAAAAGATGACGAGCGATTAATTTCTAATCCTATTCTAACCCAAGATATACGTGATGAAGATAAAGCTACAGTTGAAAAATTAACTAGTAGCTTTAGTTTAGATCAATTAGCATCAGCATATTTGCATTTATCTAGATTAGGTCAGTCTGCCCCAGAAGAATTAAGTAATGTTAGTGAATCTAGGAAGGGTATGGAGTATAATGAAGGTTTAGATGGTCGACGAATGTTTAAGAAAAAGAAACCATCTAGGCTCAGGGATAGCAAAAAACATCGAGATCAGGATAAAGGTAGAAGCAACTCTAGTGAGGGAAAGAAGCAGTTTAAAAGAAACGATAGTTTTAAGTTTCCTGATAAAAAATTTGCTTCATCGGAAGGTTCTTTCGAAGCAAGTGATTATCGAAGATCGCCTTCAAGTAAGTTTATGAAAAGAGATGGATCAAAATCCTCAAATAGAAACGATGATTTTAAATCTTCTAATAAAAAATTTGCTTCATCGGAAGGATCACAAGAGACAAGGAATGAAAGAAGATCGCCTTCAAGTAAGTTTATGAAAAGAGATGGATCAAAATCCTCAAATAGAAACGATGATTTTAAATCTTCTAATAAAAAATTTGCTTCATCGGAAGGATCACAAGAGACAAGGAATGAAAGAAGGTCCTCTTTAAGTAAATTTATTAAGCGAGATAGTTCAAAGTCCTCTAATCCATCCTTTGCTAAGAAAAGCCCTTCAAAAAGAACCGTTATTACTAAGGATGGTTTTAAGAAAACAAAATAAAAAAATATAATATTAGTTTCCAATAAATATATTATGGTCTAAATTAACTAACGGTAAAACTTAGGTTAAATGAATGTTTAGAACATATAATAAATGCTATAATACTGATGATTTTAGGTTACTTGCAAAGCAAAATCTACCTTCCCCTGTATTTCATTATATTGATGGTGCGGCTGATGACGAAATAACCCTTAGACAAAATACTGAGTCCTACAATAAATGTGATCTAATTCCAAATGTACTTAGGGGGGTAAAAGATGTTGACATGTCTGTTGATTTATTAGGTAAAAAAATAGATATTCCATTATTTTTTTCTCCAACTGCTTTACAGAGAATATTCCATCATAAAGGTGAACGTGCAGTGGGACGCGTTGCTGAAAAGTTTAATACCTTCTTCGGCATTTCATCACTCGGTACCGTCAGTATCGAAGAGATTGGAATGGAATATAAATGTCCTAAAATTTTCCAGTTATATATTCATAAAGATCAAGGTCTTAATGATAACATGATAGAAAAATGCATAGAATATAATTTTGATGCAATTGCGGTTACTGTAGATACGATTGTTGGAGGTAATAGGGAGCGTGATCTGAGAACCGGGTTTACATCACCACCAAGCTTAAATTTAAAAAGCTTAATGAGTTTTATTTCGCATCCTAATTGGACGCTTAATTATCTTCTTAGAGAAAAATTTTCTCTTCCACAGTTACAGGATTACGTAAAGGAAGGTACAAATATTAATATGTCCATTGGAGACTATTTTACAAAGATGCTTGATCAGGACATTACATGGAATACCATAGAAAAAATTAGCAATAAGTGGAATAAACCTCTTTGTATCAAAGGCATAATGTCAGTTGAAGACGCGAAAAAAGCTATAGATGTTGGAGCCTCTGCAATAATGATATCTAATCACGGAGGAAGGCAACTAGATGGTTCAAGGTCTCCGTTTGATCAGTTGTCAGAAATTGTTGATTCAGTAGGTGGAAAGGTTGAAATTATTTGTGATGGAGGTATCAGAAGAGGTACTCATGTTTTAAAAGCTTTATCTTTGGGCGCAACAGCTTGTTCGGGTGGGAGAATGTATTTATATGCTTTAGCGGGTTCAGGAGAGTTAGGCGTCGAAAGGGCTATGGATTTGATGACAGAAGAAATTAGGAGAGGAATGAAATTAATGGGTTGCAAATCTATAAGTGATTTGGGGATAGAGAATATAAGATTTAGGTAATAACGAATAATGGATCCGATAAAAGAAAATAATAATAAAGTATATGTAGCGACATTTTATATGTTTGTTGATTGGGTAGACTTTGAATCTTATAAATTCAAAATTGAAACTTTATGTATAAAAGAAAAAACTGTTGGTACTATTTTAATAGCATCTGAGGGTATAAACGGATCTATATCTGGTCAAAAAGAATCAATAGATAACGTTTTGAAATACATTAAATCAATTGGTTTGTTTAATGATTTAAAGCCAAAATTATCAATTGCGTATGGTAAAACTTTTAAAAAAATGAAAGTTAGAATAAAAAAAGAGATTGTTTCACTAGGTATAAATAATATTTCTCCAAGTAAAAAAACGGGAGATTTGATAGAATCAAAATCTTGGAATTCTATTGTATCTGATCCAAATACAATCTTATTGGATACTAGAAATTATTACGAACATTCAATCGGCACTTTTAAAGGTTCGTTACAACCTGAAATAAAATCTTTTAGAGATTTTCCTGAATGGGCATCTAATAATTTGGATTCTCATAAAGATAAAAGAATTGCAATGTTTTGTACAGGTGGAATTAGATGTGAAAAAGCCTCTTCTTATCTTATGGATAATGGCTATAAAGATGTTGTTCAGTTAGATGGTGGCATATTGAAGTATCTAGAGAAAGTAGAAAAAGAAGATAGTATGTGGCAAGGAGAATGTTTTGTCTTTGACTATAGGATCTCACTCAAGCATGGTTTGAAAGAGGGCGATTATGATATGTGCCATGCATGTAGAATGCCTATTACGGATAAAGATAAATTAGATGAAAGGTATACAAGAGAAGTTTCTTGTCCTAATTGTTATGGTTCCCATAGTGAAAAAAGTATGAAAAGATTTCTAGAGAAAAAGAAACAATTAGATATCAAGGATAGAAAACAAATTAAAAATTATTCTAATGATTAGTAGTTTCAGTGATATGCCAGTTTTATATTCATTTAGAAGGTGTCCATTTGCCATGCGAGCTAGGTTAGCAGTCTACTATTCAAAAAATGAATGTGTGATCAGAGAGATTTTATTATCAAATAAACCCACGGAATTAGTAGAAATTTCTCCAAAAGCAACTGTACCTGTTATGCTACTGTCTAACGGCTTAGTAATAGAAGAAAGTTTAGAAATAATGGAGTGGTGTTTCAAAAAAAATGATCCATATAATTTCATGCCAATTTATACACAACATAAAAGCGATATAAAGAAGATAATCAATTTAATTGATGGTCCTTTTAAGTATTACTTAGATAGGTATAAATACTCATCTCGCTATGTTAACGAAGATAAGATAAAAAATAGAAATAAAGCCTGCGATGTGCTATTCGAAATCGAGAACAAGATAAATGATAGCCATTTTATATTTAATAACAAATCATCATACCTAGATTTAGCTATACTTCCTTTAATAAGGCAATATATGCTTGTTGATCGAGATTGGTTTTTAACTTCTATGCCTCATAAGAAAATAAAAAATTGGTTAAATAATTTTTTAGAATCTAATGCTTTAGGCGTGGTTATGATGAAATTTCCAGTATGGAAGAGAGGGGATAAAGAGCAAGTATTTCCCTTGCTATAAGATTCCTGTGAGTTAATAATTATTAATATTATAATTCGCCTATGTAATAAACTAGACTTGCAATATAATATTTGATATCAAAGTGATAGATTATAATAAAAGGATTATTACTGTGTCTGATATATTCCGTGAAATTGATGAAGATTTAAGGCAAGACAAGCTAAAAGCTCTGTGGAAGAAGTACCGTGTAAATTTTTTTTCAATTATCATTACACCAATAGTTATTTTATCTGCTTTTAAAATCTATCAGAACTGGGAAAAAAATTATATAGAAAAATCTGGAGGACTGCTTTCAGAGGCTATTGAGTATGTTAATATTAGTGATTTTGATAGCGCTTCAGCAACAATTCAAGAATTAAAAGATATTTCCAGAAAAGAATACTTACAATACGCAACTATTATCGAAGCATCTATTGCCGTTAAATCTAACGACAATAACAAAGCTATAGAATTGTATGAGGAGTATATACAAGATTCAAATAACTCTCTCTTAAAAGATTTTTCCTTGATTAAGATTGCTTACCTTAAAATAGATTCGTCATCTTCCGAAGAAATCAAAGATCTTATAACTCCGATTCTTGTAGATGACAGTTTATTATATGGACTAGGCCTAGAGTTAATGGGTTACTCTTACTATAGGAATGGTAATTATGATGAATCTTTTAAACAATTTGAACTTATTTTAAGTAATGGATATAATTCACCCTCACTGCTAAATAGAGCTAATACTATGTATGAATTGTTAGTTCAAAAAATTTCAATTGATACAGATGAAGAAATCAAATAATTTTTTTTTAAAGCCATTCAAGACGTTTTTTATATTATTGTTATGTAACGCATTTCTTATATCATGTGAAACTTTTATAAGAGGGAAAGAAGTTATTCTGCCTGGAGAAAGAGTTAAAGTAATTCCAATCCAAGCTTATCTTCTTCCTGAAAGAGAAAATTTTACCACACCTGCCTTATCTGGTATTAAGAAAAATTATAATTGGTCACAACCAGGTGGAAATCCTCAAAATAATGTAGGACATATTTCGTTTGATAACCAATTTCGAACTAAATGGGAAGTAAGCATTGGAGCGGGATCCAGTAAATCCGGTAGGTTGACAGCAACCCCTATAATAATTGCTGGTAATATATACACATTAGACGCTGAAAGTAAAATTACTTCTTTTGATATAAAATCAGGAAAAAAGATATGGGAAAAATCTTTGGTACCAGATGGAGAAAAAAAAGATATGGCTTTTGGGGGAGGTATAGCAGCTGACCATGGTATGATATTGGTTACAACAGCTTTTGGAGATATTTTTGCTCTCGACCCATACAATGGGAATGTTATTTGGAATAGAAATTTAGGTGTTCCAGTCAGAGCATCGCCAACTTCAATGAATGGATATGTTTATGTAATGTCTGTTGACAACAATATTCATTGTATAGACATATTAACAGGCGATATAAAATGGAATAATAATTGGTTTATTGAATCGGCTGGTTTTCTTACTAGTACAAATGTAGCTATAGATAATAATATAGTTGTGGTTCCTTACAGATCTGGCGAATTGTTTGCCTTTAACTCAATTAATGGTAATCGATTATGGGCTGATTCATTGTCAAAAAAGAATAATTTGTCTTCTTTAGCTGTTATAAAGGACATCATTGCAAAGCCGGTTATAGTAAAAGATATCGTTATAGCCTCGGGACACGAAGGAAGGACTGTAGCCCTAGATCTCAATACTGGATATAGATTATGGGAAAAGGGTATTGCATCAATAGAAACACCATGGGTTGTTGGCGAAACCCTTTATATGATATCTTCGGACAAAAAACTTATAACTTTAGATATTAATACAGGTAATATTTTTTGGTACAAGGATTTGTCTTTATACGAAGTTAATAAAAAGAAGGCTAATTTTATACAATATAATGGGCCACTAGTGGCTAATAATAAAGTTTTAATTCTCTCAACAGATGGTAAATTAATTGTTCTAGATGCTAAGAATGGCGAAGATTTGAATACATATGATATTAATAGAGATTTTTCTATTACACCTATAATTGTTGACGATATTATTTATTTATTATCAGACGACGCTAACTTAATTGCTTTGTATTAAAAAAGGTTTGAAATAGTGTACAGGATAGTATTAGCAGGAAGACCAAATGTTGGAAAATCAACTCTTTTTAATCGAATAGTTGGAAGAAGGAAGGCTCTTGTATCAGATACCCCAGGTCTAACTCGAGATTATAGAGAGGAAGATGTAAATTATTTAGGCTTAAGTTTTTGTTTAATTGATACCGCAGGTATCTATGAATTATCAGAGAATACTCTTTCTGGAAGGATGCATGATAATTCAATGGATATAATAACTTCAGCAGATATCTGTCTATTTGTAATTGATGGAAGTAAGGGTGTAACGACCGGAGATATAGAATTTGCTAATTTTTTAAGAAAACAAAAAATAAAAACAATTTTAGTTGCCAATAAATGTGAGGGCAGGTTAAACAAAAATGGTTTTTATGAGGTTTATGAGCTTGGTCTTGGTGATCCGGTTGCTATCTCTGCTGAACATAACATCGGCATAAGAGACTTATTTCAAGTAGTCGAACCTTTGTTAGCTCAAGAAAAAAAAGAAAAAAATATAAAGAAAAAAAAGAATATAAAAATAGTTATTATTGGTCGTCCAAATGCTGGAAAATCTACGCTTATAAATAGTCTTGTGGGATCAAAAAGAATGTTAACTGGAAAAGAAGCTGGAATAACACGTGATTCAATTACAATAGAATGGGAATGGAGAGGAAATCTTATTAATTTAATTGATACGGCCGGATTAAGAAAAAGATCAAAAGTAAATCAATATTCAGAAAAATTAGCTAGGATCGATGCTTTGAGAGCTATACAATTTTCGGATGTCGTAATTCTATTATTAGACGCAACAAAGCCAATGGAAAGGCAAGACTTGCATTTAGCTGATCTAGTAGAGGAAGAGGGTCGTGCAATTGTTGTAGCTGTTAACAAATATGATTTAATTGAAGATAAAGATACTTTTGAAGATACTCTTAAGGAGTTAAGGGAAACAAAGTTATCTCAAATTAAGCTCCAAAAAATAATTAAACTAACCGCGTTAGATGGATCTGGTAATGCAAAGCTTATGGAATCTGTTTTTTCTGCTTATGAAGTTTGGAATAAAAGAATTAGTACTGGTGCGCTAAATAATTGGTTAAATGAGGTGTTGACTAAACATCAGCCCCCTGCAAAATCTGGGAGAAGGATTAAATTAAGATATATAACTCAAATATCAGCACGACCACCTACATTTGTAATCTTTTGTTCATATCCAGATTCAGTTCCTGAATCTTATAAGAGATTTCTAGTTAATGAGCTTAGAGTAGCCTTTGAATTTCCTGCTGTAGCAATTAGAATACATTTAAGAAAAGGCAGGAATCCTTTCGAGGATAATTAATTAATTTGAGCCTCTTTCCATTCATTGAATCTAAATATCTGGGAATGTAAATTTTTATTATTATTTAATATTTCAATAAAAAAATCAGATAAATCTTCTGGTTGTGTTAGTAAATTTTTGTCTTCTCCTGGCATTGCCTTTGCTCTTAAGCTTGTTGCAATTGTACCTGGATCTATTAAATTCACAGATATATTGGTTTGTTGAACTTCTGCAGCATACGAGAAAGCTATTTGCTCTAACGCTGCTTTTGATGCAGCATAAATTCCCCAAAAAGGTTTTTTTAACTCTACTATATTTGACGTTAAGAAGAGAACCTGAGCTGATTCTGACATTTTAAGCAGACTGTCAAATGATTTTAGTAATGTTATATTTGCTGTCACATTAGTTGAAATAACCTTATTCCATTCTTTTTGATCAATATGATTTATTGGGGTTAGTGATCCAAGTATTCCAGCATTGCATATCAATATATCAAGTTTTTTATATCTATCGTCCAAAATATTAGCTAATTGTTCTATCAGGTCTGATTGAGTTAAGTCCAATGGAACTAATGTTGCCTTATTGCCAATTTTTTTTATATCATCATCTAGTTCTTCAAGTGCTGATTGTGTTCTTCCAATTGCAATAACTTCAGCACCGGCTTTTGCCATAGTTAGGGCAACAGATCTTCCAATACCATGAGTCGCGCCAGTAATCAGAGCTATCTTACCTTTTAAATTATTATATTGTGTCATGATTATTCTTCTAATAAGGACAATTGCTGTGTGTGTTCTGGTATTTGATGAAGATCAGTTAACTTCGTTGGATATTCACCGGTAAAACAGTGATCTGTATATTGAGGATTCTCTGCGTCTCTTTCAGAGCTTCCTAGCGCCTTATATAGTCCTTCAAGTGATAGGAATTTTAGGGTAGTCGCTCCTATATATTTCCGCATTTCCTCTAATGTATGAGTTGCAGCCAATAAGTTCTCTTTATTTGGAGTATCGATTCCATAATAATCGCAATATTTTATTGGAGGGCTAGCTATTCTTAAGTGTACTTCTTTGGCTCCAGCTTCATAAAGCATACTAACAATTTTTACGGATGTAGTTCCTCTAACTAAACTGTCATCAATAAGAATAATTCTTTTATCTTTAACTGCCATTTTATTGGCTGAGTGTTTTAATCGCACTCCAAATTGTCTAATATTATGAGTAGGTTCGATAAATGTTCTGCCAACATAATGGTTTCTAATTAAACCTAAATCAAATCTGATTGACGATTCTTCGGAAAAGCCTAATGCAGCTGGGACACCGGAATCGGGAACAGGAATTACTGTATCTGCTATAGTAGAATCTTCAATTGCCAGCTGGCGTCCCAATGACTTTCTTATTTCATAAACACTTTTTCCATCAATAATACTATGAGGCATTGCAAAATATATATATTCAAATATGCATGGTCTTGGGTTGGTCTTAGGAAAAGGAAAGAAAGACTCTACCCCTGAATCAGTAATAACAACAACTTCACCGTTTTTGATATCCCTTATAAATTTTGCCCCTATGATATCCAATGCACATGTTTCTGATGCCAGTATGTAGGATTTATTTAATTTTCCAAGAACCAATGGCCTAATTCCAAGAGAGTCCCTTGCACCAATTAATTTTTTGTTTGTAAGTGCAACGAGAGAGAAGGCTCCCTCTAATTGTTTAATCGCATCAATAAAGCGTTCTGTAAATTTCGTTAATCCACTTTTTGCAACCAAATGTAGAATAACTTCTGTATCGGATGTAGATTGAAAGATAGCACCTTCAGAAACAAGCTGATTCCTTAATACCAAGGCGTTAGTTAAATTCCCATTATGCCCAACAGCAAAGCCCCCAGTATCAAGATCTGCAAATAAAGGTTGAACATTTCTGAGCACAGTATCTCCACGCGTAGAATATCTCACATGACCCATGGCGGCAATACCTGATAGTTTTTGCATAATTGGTTTATTTGTAAAATTATCACCCACAAGACCAAGTCTTTTTTCAGATTGAAAACGTTCACCGTCAAATGAAACAAGTCCTGCTGCTTCTTGCCCTCTATGTTGAAGAGCATGTAAACCTAGGGCTGTTAGTTCCGCTGCGTCTGTATGTCCAAATACCCCAAAAACACCACACTCTTCTCTTAATCTATCGTCTTTTATTTTTTGAGTCATTTAATTGCCTTCAATTACTTCTGGAGGATCAATAGTAGGGTTAATTTTTTCTTCAATGGTTTCTATATCAAAACTTAGCTTATCAATAACCTTGGAAGGGTTGATAAGCAAGTTAGATTTTATAATATTTTTTGAAGATTCAAGCATTGGTTGAAATTTAGATTTCTTCAATTGCTCTGGATAATTTTCTGGTATCGCCCATGTAAACAATGAGTAAACAGTTAAAATTAATACGTACCCCCTGATTCCACCGAATAAGAGTCCAAGAATCCTATCTAAAGATCCTATTCCGCTACGTAATATTACTTTTGAAAGTCTTGATGCAATAAAAGATGATATAATTAAAGCAATTATAAAAATAGTGCCTACAAGTATTGTATAAGCAAGCCAATCTGGTTTTATTAAATCTGTTGCGAAGTTACGAGTATAATCTGATACCCATGCAAAAAAAGCAATCGAAAGAGCTGTTATCCAAGAAAATATAGCAAGAATTTCTCTGGTAAACCCTCTTAGCATCGCTAGAATACTTGAGATAAATATTATTATTAAGATAATAATATCTATAAAAGTTAATTCTGTACCCATTTGTTTACCTTTTACTTTATTTCTTATTTGCAGCTGAATACAACTATTTTTCTTCTTTTATTCTTTTATTAAGTTCTGTGATACTTTTTAAAATATAGATTTCCATTTTATCATTAAATTCTTTGGTAGTATCATTATTATTTGATGTATCTGCTTTTTTAAACCCAAGCTTTATTGCTTCTTTAAGTCTTATATTTGATCGATTTGCTGGCCTTAAAGAGCCGGATAAGCTTATTTCTCCAAAGTACACCTTATTGCTATCAAGAGCGATGTCGTAAAATGATGATAATAAAGCAGCAGCGATTGCCAAGTCTGCAGCAGGTTCTGTTACCTTTAATCCTCCTGCTACATTTATGTAAATATCGTGGCTGGAGAAAGATATATTACACCTCGCCTCAAGAACAGCTATGATTAAAGACAACCTTCCAGAATCAACTCCAACAACTGCTCTTCTCGGTGTTCCTAAGGATGACTTAACAACCAATGATTGAATTTGCGTTAATAGTGGCCTGGTACCTTCAATGCCAGCAAAAAAAGAAGTACCCGATAAATCTATGTCTTCTTTATTTATAAATAAAGAACTAGGATTTTCAACAGTTTGTAGACCTAATGACGTCATTTCAAAAACACCTATTTCATCAGTTGGTCCAAAACGATTTTTAACAGATCTTAAGATTCTATATGGATGATTTTTTTCTCCTTCGAAATACAAAACACAATCTACCATATGTTCTATTACCCTTGGGCCAGCTATTGTACCCTCCTTGGTAACGTGACCAACTAAAATTAAGGTTATCATATTTGCTTTTGCAAAATTTATTAAGGTTTGAGTTGATGATCTAACTTGGCTAACTGTTCCGGGTGATGAATCAATATTTTCATCACGCATAGTTTGTATCGAGTCTATAATAACTAAGTCTGGTTTTGGTTGTGTTGATAATATTTTAATAATATCAAAAATTGAAGTTGAGGTAACCAAATCCATAGAGCTGTTTTGTATATTTAATCTACTACCTCTTAATCTTATTTGGTCTATACCTTCCTCGCCAGACACATAGAGAACTCTTAAATCATTGGAAGAACACTGTGCAGATATTTGTAGCAATAAAGTAGATTTTCCAATTCCAGGATCACCTCCAACAAGTAAGGCGGATCCGCCAACAAAACCGCCTCCTATAACTCTATCAAATTCATTGTTCTTAGTTTTTAATCTTGAGATTTTTTTTTCAGTATCATTTAGCTTATGAAGAGTTATTGGGTTGGAGTTCTTAAAATTTTTATTTTTGGATAGCTGGGCTATGTTATTTTCTTGAAGTGATAGAGAATTCCAAGAACCACAACTTTCACATTTGCCAGACCATTTAATATTAATCTCATTGCATTGATCGCAAATATAAATAGGTTTTGCGGTTGACATGTTTTATTCCTAATATTATTCGTAAATATTTAATTTAATTGGACCATCCGCTCTACCATTTATAAATTGATCTACATAATCGTTGTCAGATGAATCGATACTATTTGTTTCCCCTTGCCATATAATTGAACCATCATATAACATGGCTATTGTATCTGATATTTTTCTAGCACTAGCCATATCATGTGTTATAGTAATAGCAGTTGCCCCAAGATCGCCGACTAATTCTATTATAAGGTTATTTATAACATCTGCCATAATTGGATCTAAACCAGTCGTTGGTTCATCAAAAAATATTATCTCTGGATTTGCTGCAATTGCACGAGCAAGTGCAACTCTCTTTTGCATGCCACCTGACAATTCAGAAGGTGATAAGTTTGCAATATTCGCATCAAGTCCTACCTTCTTTAGATTTTTCATTGAGATTTCTTTTGCTTCAGAGATTTGCATACCATGTCCTTGCACAAGACCAAAACAGACATTTTCCCATACAGTTAAACTGTCAAATAGCGCAGACCCCTGGAATAACATTCCTATTTTTGTATAAAATTTACTGCTTATTCTGCTCTTCTCATTTAATTCTTGATCCTTGTAAAGTAGCGTACCTGAATCAGGGTTTGTTAAACCCAAAATGCATTTTAACATTACAGATTTTCCAGTACCAGAGCCCCCGACAACTACAGTTGAAGATCCTTTTTTAATTTTAAGATTAAGGTCATTAAGTATTATTTTAGAACCAAAGGATTTATGTATGTTAATAAGTTCAATCATATTATTTTTTGTCATATTAAAATTACTGTGTAAATACTAATGATGTTAATAAATAGTTCGCTGCAAGTATAAATATCGAAGCAGAGACAACAGCCCTTGTTGTTGCTTGGCCAACTCCTTGAGCCCCTCCGGTAGAATTATAGCCGTTGTAACAACCCATAAATGCCACAATAAAGCCAAAAATTGCAGCTTTTACAATACCTGAAATAAAGTCTTTATTTTCAATTATATTAATTGTATTTTGTATATAGCTTTCCGAGACAAACCCAAGGCTCATTGTTCCAACAACATATCCACCCATTATACCAATTATATCAGCTATAAATACTAAAATTGGCAGTGTTATTATTGCTGCTATTACTCGGGGAAATATTAAATATTTAAATGGATTAGTAGAAAGGGTTATAAGAGCATCAATTTGTTCTGTAACGCGCATTGTTGCTATTTCGGCTGCAATAGATGCTGATACTCTTCCGGCAAGCATTAGGCCTGCTATAACAGGACCTAATTCTCTTGTTATCCCTAGCGCTACTATTGAAGCGACCATACTTTCCGCATTAAATCTTGAGCTACCTACATATATTTGCAAGGCTAAGGCTCCACCTGTGAAAAATGCAGTCAATCCAATGACAGGAAGAGAATTATAACCTATTCGAATTATTTGAATGAATACTGCCTTGAAATAAAAAGGTCGAGTAAAACCATTTGATAATGTATTGAATAGAAAAATAACGCTGCGCCCAGTTTCTGATAGTATGCCTAATGTAATTTTTCCAATAAATGATACTAAAAACAAATTAATTCCCCATAATTTATATATTATATTTAATCACTATAAACTCGTTTGAAACGAGAACCAAGTCTACTTAATATTTCATAACTTATTGTACCCGCATTTTTTGATAATTGGTCAATATTTTGATTTGGTCCAAGTATTTCAACCAATTCGCCTCGCTTACAGTTTTCATCAGGAATATTTGTAAGGTCAACTGCAGTTATATCCATTGATATTCTTCCAACAATCGGCGTTTTAATACCTTTAATATATAAGCTAGCTCCATATTTATCAATACCATTAGAGCTTAGAGATCTTATAAAACCATCAGCATATCCTATTGATATTAATCCTACTAATGTCTTTTTCTTAAATTCATAAGTAGCGCCATAGCCAATTTTGGTACCCTTGGAAACTTCTTTTATTTGTATAATTGGACTGTATAAAGATATAACCGGACGAATTGTAATATCTTTAAATATATCTTCGTACCCACCATAAAGACTTATTCCAGGTCTCACCAAGTCTAAATGATAACTTTTTCCGCAAAATAAACCTGCAGAATTACATATACTTCTTAGTACATTAGGAAATATTTCTGTTGTTTTTTTGAAAACGTTCAACTGTTCAATATTCATATTGGAATTCGTATTTTCAGCACATGCAAGATGACTCATAATAAGTGATATGCTTATATTTTTTTTATCTCTAATAATAGATGCAACTTTATTAAGATCTTTTGGATCAAGGCCAAGGCGAGTAAAGCCGGTTTCAATATTCAAGGCTATGGGGGGCATGCTTATTTCATCATTATAATTAACCCAATCATCCAATTCTTCCAAGCTACCAATAACAGGTCTAAATTCACCTTTTATATAATCATCAATTGAATTTCGAGGTAGTCCGTTGAGAATATAAATTATAATTTTTTTAGGTCTCATTAAATCATTTAAGACTATTGCCTCACTTAAGTGAGAAACAAAAAAAATTCTACATCCGGCAGAATAAAGAGTTTTTGTAACTTTTTCTATACCAAGGCCGTATCCATTATCTTTGACAGTAGCAGATGTAATGCTGTTGCTTGCAAAAGATGAAATATCTTTATAATTTTTATACAAAGCTCCTAGGTCAACGGACAATACGCCCCCATGCTTTTCAAGATTATAATATTCGTTAGAATTTTTTTTACTAGAATCGTAAACCATAAATTTATAATAATTCTTCTAGTTAAATCTTCAAGTTAAAACTATTTATTCGTAACGTTGGGGTAATTTTTTATCAGATATAAAGTCACTAAATTTAGTGACGGAACCATCGAAATGCATTTGTATTGTATTAGTTGGTCCATGTCTATTTTTTCCGATAATAACCTCTGCTTTTTGATGCACTTGTTCCATATTTTCTTGCCACACAGTATGTTCTTCCGTTCCTTCTCTAGGTTCCTTTCTTTGCAGATAATATTCTTCCCTAAAAATAAACATAACAATGTCTGCATCTTGTTCTATGGATCCCGATTCCCTTAAATCTGCCAATTGTGGTTTTTTATCATCTCTATTTTCAACCTGTCTCGACAATTGAGAAAGTGCTATTATTGGTATGTTCAATTCTTTTGCTAAGGATTTTAATCCCTGTGTTATTTCAGATATTTCTTGAACTCTATTTTCTGTATATTTTTTTAAATTACTTGTTAAAAGCTGAAGATAATCAATAACTATCAAACCCAAACCATGTTGTCTTTTTAATCGCCTTGCTCTTGCTGATAATTGAGATAGATTAATCCCACCTGATTCATCTATAAATAAGGGTATATCTTGTAATTTTTTTGCTACTGAAACCAGAGAATTAAAGTCATCTTTATTAATCTTTCCTCGCCTAATTTTTTCAGAAGAAACTCCTGTTTGTTCTGATATTATTCTGGTTGCTAATTGCGCTGAAGACATTTCTAAAGAAAAGAAACCTACTACGGAGCCATCAATTACATTAAGAGGGGCACTATCAGGGCTATCTACTCTATAATTACTTGCTATATGATAAGCAATATTTGTTGCAAACGCAGTTTTTCCCATAGAAGGTCTCCCTGCGATTATCAAAAGATCTGAAGGTTGCAATCCTCCAAGAACCTCATCTAAATCTTTAAAACCACTGCTAAGACCAGAAGTATTGCCATCCCTATGGTATGCATTTGCCGCCATATCTATTGCTTCTGTGAGAGCGGTAGAAAAATTAACGAAATCTTTTCCGTAGCGACCTTTTTCTGCCAAATTATACAACGCTTCCTCAGCGTTTTCTATTTGACTATCTGGTTCTGACCCAGCTTCAGGATTGTAAGAGTTGTTAACCATATCGGTACCTAGATATATTAAATTTCTCCATACGGATAAATTATATATTATTCTTGCATATTCGTGAGCGTTGATAACTGATGTGGCTGAAGATGCAAGTCTAGCTATATACTTAGAACCGCCAATTTCTTTCAAGGATTCATCTTGATCAAAAATTGTTTTCATAGTTATTGGTGATGCTAGTTTGCCAATTGATATTAATTTTATAATAGATTCGTATATAACAGAATGTATTTTTTCATGAAAGTGTTCGGGTTTTAGAAAGCTAGAAACTCTATCATAAGATTCATTATTTACTAAAAGCGCTCCTAATAATGCTTGTTCCGCGTCAATATTATGAGGAACTTCCCTTATAGAGATTGTTTCTTCATTGTTTAACAGTATATTGTTTAAGCTTGATATTGCTGTCGTCATGATTTTAATAATAATTACTATATTGTTGTTATTCTAAATAATAGCAATTAATATAAGCAATGCTATAAATTGTTTATAATAATTTAATCTTATGCAATTTAATCCACATTGCTTATATTTTAATATAAAAAGACCTTGACGTCTTAAAAAAAATAAAATTTTTTAACTAAATTAGACCTCGTCTTTATCTAAGGATTCTAGGTCTTTGCCTTTAGGTAAGCCTTCTTCTTTTTTACTATCCTCTGTTTTTTCTTCCTGGTCTAGATCATCGGATATCAGAGGAACTTCAACCCCTTCGTCAAAAATATTATCATCAATTTCATTCGCTTCTTTCTTTTCTGATTGTTGAGAAACGTCTTCTCCTCTTTCTTGTCTCTCGGCCTCTTCTTCGGTTCTTGCTACATTTATCTTAATAATAACATCAACTTCTGGATGAAGTATAATTCTAACATCGTGTATGCCAAGAATTTTTATAGGGTTAAGTAGTTGTATTTGATTCCGTTTTGTTGCAATGCCTATACCACTCAGAATAGTGCTAATATCTCTTGACGTAACGGATCCATATAATTGACCGCTATCTCCAGCTTGCCTAACAATAACATGAAAACTATTCTCTATTTTATTTGCTATAGTAGTTGCTTCTTTTTTTGTCTCTATATTTTGAGCTTCTAAATCTTTTGATTGGCTTTCAAAAAATGCTATATTTTCTTTTGATGCTCTTAATGCTTTTTTTGTTGGGATTAAATAATTTCTTGCATAGCCTGTTTTAACATTTACTATTTCTCCCATTAGGCCAAGTTTTTCAACTCTTTGTAATAATACAATTTTCATATTTTTTCTCCTTAAGTTGTGTTAACGTGTTGATTTAAAGTATTTATTTCTAATCTTAAAATTGAAGTCTAAGATACCGATTATAGCTATAGGAATAATAATGATTAAAAAAAACATTATTAGAGTGTACATAGCGGCAAGTATTAATGGTCTGATTGATATTCCAATAGTGATAGTATGAATAACAGACAGCCCTACAATAGTGTAAGCAAATGTAAGCGCAGTACTTAATGATATAAAAATTATTTGAAATATACCAGAAGAAAACATGGCTCCTATCAATAGTATTATATATGCATATATATAATATGGTGGTAAATTTAATAACCTTAATGCAGGCCAAGGTCTTTTTAATTGCTTTGAGAAAGATAATATTTTTAATGCAATCCAAAGGTTAATAATAAGTGTGAACATTATTATAAGATTCATTATTGGAGCAACTATTTTTGATACATACGCAAGTGAGTTATTGTTTAGGTTGTTTTGTATGTCTGGTCGTAATTCAAACATGTTATTGAGGGTCATTTCGATGTTTGTTTCAAAAGTATTAATGTTAGAGCCAAAGTAAAGCACTCCAAATATACAAAGAATAGATGAAATTATTATTATCTTAGAGAATATTAATGATACTGGGTACCATTCAGTGGTACCTTTGAATTCTTTGCAAAGCATTGTTAAATAACTTAAATAGATCGCTGGCATCGCTATGCCTACAAGGAAGAATATGGCTAGATTTTCATTAAATAAATATATTAATATAAGCGTTATTAAACTGGAGATAAGAGAATATTTCCAGTTATAATATATTCCAATAAGTATAATTGGTAGCGGTGTTAGGTAAAACATTAGAAAAGCTAGGCCATTTCCGAGTAAAAAAGAAAACAGCATAACACTAGTTGTGACTGAGGATAGTAATATAAATGCGTAATTTTTAATCATTTTAATGCTGTCCCGCGATATTCCGCGGTTAGAGGCTTAAAGCCCCAACCGAAATTATATTTATTTTAACAGAAAAGGTATTAACCCTAAGAACCTAGCTCTTTTTATTGCAATAGCTAACTCTCTTTGTTTTTTAGCTGACACAGATGTTATTCTGCTAGGTATAATCTTTCCTCTTTCTGAGATATATCGCTGAAGTAGCTTTACATCTTTATAATCAATTACTGGAGCCCCTTCTTCAGAAAAAGGGCAACCTTTGTTACTTCTAAAAAACGGTTTTCTTTGAGTTTGAGGTGCTAACATTTTATTCTCTCTTATTTTTTTTCTTCGTCAGTTATTGTTTTCTCAGTTGGTAGATCTAATTTTTCATCTTTAAGATCTTTTGTTTCTTTGGCAACTTCTGCAACTAACGGAGGCTTTCTTTCGTTATATATTGTTTTTCCACTCATCATCATTGAAGGAGAATCTTCATGTTTGTCAACTTTAATCGTTAAATGTCGAATTATATCTTCATTAATTCCGATTTGTCTTTCCATCTCATTTAAAGTTTTAGCGTCGGCATCAATATTAATCAATGTAAAATGTGCTTTACGATTTTTCTTTATGCGATGTTGAAGTTGCTTGACTCCCCAATACTCAACTTTTCCAATCGTACCGCCACCATCGCTTATGATAGTCTTTAATGTTTGTGTTAGCGCTTCAACTTGTTGTGTTGTTATATCTTGTCTTGCTAAATAAATATGTTCATATAATGGCATTTCATGCCTTTCGTTTAAATTATGTGATTTAAAATATATTATATATAATTATATAAGTTTACTTAATAACAAATATTTCATAGAAAATACAATAAAAATTTTCTTTATTTAATGAATATTTTTTTTTATAAAGATTTTTATATTTTAATCAAGCTAATCATTGAAATAAATTTATGAAAAATTCATACTATTTCTATAAATAAATAGTACTTTTATATTACAAATTTGTAATAAATAATAAAAAAGGATTACTTATGTCTATTTTATATGTTTTTCCTGGTCAAGGTAGTCAAGTCATTGGCATGGGAAAGTTGTTCGCAGAATCTTTTAAAGTGTCAAAAGATGTATTTGATGAAGTTGACGAAGCATTATCAGAAAAATTATCTAAGTTGATTTGGGAAGGTTCGCAAGACGAGCTGACAATGACTAAAAATGCTCAACCGGCTTTGATGACTGTTAGCATTGCAATTTTAAGAGCTATAGAGTTCGAAAGAGGTCTGGATCTTAGTAAAATTAAATATGTTGCTGGTCATTCTTTAGGTGAATATTCTGCTCTTGCTGCTACTGAAGTATTTAGTCTTAGTGATACGGCAAAGCTCTTAAGGTTAAGAGGCGAATCAATGCAAAGATCTACAGCAATTGGTGAGGGTGCAATGGCCGCTCTTTTGGGTACGACATTTAATCAAGCAGAAAATCTTGTTAACAAAGTAAACTCTTTATCCAAGGGTTTGGTATGCTCTATTGCCAATGACAATGCTCCGGGTCAAATAGTTATAAGCGGACACAGGGTTGCAATTGAATTGGCGGCAGAGAATGCAAAAGAATTTGGAGCAAAAAAAGCAGTTCTTCTTCCTGTAAGTGCTCCGTTTCATTGTAGTTTAATGAACAATGCTGCAAATGAAATGAAAGACGCACTTTCTGACATTGATATGCGACCGCCAAAGGTTCCAATTATCACAAATGTTACAGCTAAAGAAGAGGTTGATATAGAAGTAATTAGATCTTTATTGGTAGATCAGGTTACTTCAATGGTAAGGTGGTCGGAATCAATAACATATGCTGATGATAATGGAATTACTGATGCCTTTGAAATTGGCTCTGGTAAAGTATTAAGTGGTTTGATAAAAAGAATTTCTGTTAATATTAATTCACGATCTATAAACGAGCCTCGCGATATAGATAATATTAGTTAATGAATTTATGTTTTTTAATATGAAAGGATTGATATGTTTGATTTAAAAGGTAAAAAAGTGCTTTTAACTGGTGCAACTGGAAGTATTGGAATTTCTATTGCAAAAAAACTATCAGAAGTAGGTGCTATAGTTGCATTAACAGGGACAAGAATAGAAAAGTTAAACGAAATATCAAATGAATTTAAATCAGATTGTGTAGTTTTGCCATGTAATTTAAAGGATTCCATAGAATGCGAAAGGTTAATTTCTGATGCTCATAAATATATGGGTTCTATAGATGTGTTGATAAATAATGCTGGTATAAAAAAGGATAACCTTATTTTGCGTATGAAAGACGACGAATGGGAAGATGTTATAGATTTAAATTTAAATACAGTTTTCAGAATATCAAGAGCTGTATCAAAAATAATGGTTAAACAGAAATACGGAAGAATTATATCAATTGCATCCGTTGTAGGTTTTACTGGAAATGCTGGTCAGGTTAATTATGTTGCTTCAAAGGCGGGGGTTGTAGGTTTAACCAAATCATTGGCTTTAGAATTAGCGACACGGGGGATAACTGTTAATTGTGTGGCCCCTGGTATGATTGATTCGGAGATGATTGATTCTCTTAATGAAAAACAAAAAGAAGACATATTAAAGAGAATACCAATGTCAAAACTTGGAAAAACAGACGATGTTGCTTCGGCATGTTTATTTTTAGCAAGCGACGAGGCTTCATATGTCACAGGGCAAACGATACATGTTAACGGCGGTCTATCTATGGTTTGATTAATATTTTTTTTATGTATTAGTTAAATTCAACTTGGAATTAATATTTTTTTTATGTTAGTTAAATATTTGTAAATAAATACTATATACAAATGTAATCAATTTTATTAATAATAATTTATAAAGATCATAATATCGAGGAATTAAAATGAGTGATGTAGCAGAACGTATTAAAAAGATAGTTATAGACCATCTTGGTGTTGACGCTGAGAAAGTTAACGAAAAAGCCAGTTTTATTGACGATCTTGGTGCAGATAGCCTTGATACAGTTGAGCTTGTGATGGCATTTGAAGAGGAATTTAATTGTGAAATTCCTGATGATGCTGCTGAAACAATTCTTACCGTTGGCGATGCAATATCTTTCTTAGAAAAGCAACAAAGTTAATTTACTGTACGATAATGTACGTAGAGGTTATATTTAGAAGATGAGAAGAGTAGTAATCACTGGTTTAGGTTTGGTTACTCCCTTGGGTGTAGGGGTTGAACATGTTTGGTCAAAGCTTCTCGAAGGCAAGTCAGGTCTAAATATTATTGAAAATTTTGATACTTCAGATTTAAGTGTTAAAATAGCTGCTCAAATTCCAAGAGGTGATACTAATTTGGGTTGTTATAATCCAGACGATTACATGGAATTAAAAGAGCAAAGAAAAGTTGATGATTTTATCATATATGCTGTTGCTGCATCGGATCAAGCTTTAGCCGACGCGTCATGGGCTCCGACGTCTTACGAAGATCAGATTAGTACGGGCGTTTTATTTGGTTCTGGTATTGGAGGACTTCAAGGTATAGAGGAAGCATCAATACTTATGGATAAAAAAGGTCCTAGAAGGATTAGTCCGTTTTTTATACCAGGAAGACTTATTAACCTTGCGTCTGGGCAAATATCAATAAGACATAAATTAAAAGGTCCAAATCATGCTGTTGTTACAGCTTGTTCTAGTGGAACACATGCAATCGGCGATGCGTCTAGATTAATTGGACTGGGCGATGCTGATATTATGGTAGCAGGCGGATCTGAATCACCAATTTGTAGATTGTCAATCGCAGGATTTTCTGCTTGTAGAGCCCTTGCAACCAAATTTAATGAATCACCAACTTCTGCATCTCGTCCTTTTGATGAAGATAGAGATGGTTTTGTTATGGGAGAGGGTGCGGGTGCCGTTGTTCTTGAAGAGTATGAACATGCGAAAGCTAGGGGAGCAAAAATATACGCAGAATTAACGGGTTATGGTTTGTCTGGTGATGGATATCATATAACAGCGCCATCTGAAGATGGCGATGGTGGATATCGATCAATGAAGGCAGCGGTTAATAGGTCTAATTTAAATTACTCTGATATAGGTTATATCAATGCACATGGGACATCAACTCCAATGGGGGATGAAATAGAAATTAAAGCTGTTGAGAGGCTTTTTGGTGATAGTTCGAAAGGGTTATCAATGTCATCAACTAAATCTGCTGTAGGACACTTACTTGGTGCCGCTGGTGCTGTAGAAGCAATATTTGCAATACTTTCAATGAGAGATAGTATTATGCCACCTACATTAAATTTAGAAAATATTTGTACCAATACCCCAATTGATTTAGTACCAAAATTCGCAAAAAATAAAAATATTGATAACGCTCTTAGTAACTCATTTGGATTTGGTGGTACTAATGCGACTTTAATTTTTTCTAAGATTTAATTTAAAGCAATAGAATTCTTTAATAGAGTTAATTATTTTTATCAATTTAAAAAGTAATCTATTTATGTCATTAAATTTAAATACAAGACGTGGGTTAATGTTGGTAGTATCTTCTCCTTCGGGTGCAGGTAAAACAAGTTTAACAAGAAAATTACAGGAAGAAGATGATAATATTGAATTATCAATTTCTGTTACAACTAGAGACAAGAGGCCGGAAGAAAAAGACGGCTTGCATTACCATTTTATAGATAAAAAATCTTTTCATGAAATGTTAGAAAATGATAAATTGTTAGAACATGCAAATGTTTTTGGCAATTATTATGCTACTAGAAAAAAACAAGTAATTGAATGTATTGAGAATGGTAAAGATGTCCTTTTTGATATTGATTGGCAGGGGGCTAATCAATTAAGGAGAAGTATGACTAATGATGTTGTTAGTGTTTTTATTCTGCCACCATCTGCTGCCGAACTTATGAGTAGATTGGTTAAAAGAGGTCAGGATTCTTTTGATGTTATAAAGAAAAGGATAGACGGTGCTTTTGATGAAATTAAGCATTGGAAAGAGTATGATTATATTATAATTAACGATAATCTAGACGATGCATATAGGGAGCTTAATTCTATCTTGGTTGCTGAAAGATGCAAGATAGGACGCTCTGATAATAATCAGGTCTATGTAAAACAATTAAGTAATGATTTAAAAAAACGATTATAATACCTTAATTTTTTTAATGAAAATGGTATTCATAAGCCTTTGATATGACTACATACTCTTCTACTGATATTTCCTCGGCTCTTTTTTCAGCATCAATGTTAATTGCTTTTAAAAAATATGTTGTGTCGGGAATGATAGATTTTAAGCTAGATTTTAGCATCTTGCGTCTTTGTCCAAATGCATGCCTTGTAATTTTCTCAATTGTCTTAATTTCTACTTCTAAATCTTTGAGGGGTTCAAATAAAACTATCGATGAATCAACTTTTGGTGCAGGATAGAAGGCTGTAGAATTTACTTTTAATAAAATTTTACATTTTGCTCTACATTGAGAAATTACAGATAATCGACCGTAGTTCTTATTGCAAGGTTCTGCAGTAATTCTTTCTGCAACTTCTTTTTGAAACATTAGTATCATTCTAGACCACCACCCAGGCCAGGGGTCTACGCTTAGCCAGTTAATTAATAAAGGGGTCGCTATATTGAAGGGAAGATTTGAAGTAATTACAACATTCTTTGAAAATTGGTTTAAATAATTAAATTTTAAAGCATCTTCGTATCTAACTATAATTTTATTTGGATAGTCATTTATTATTTCATCTATTGGACCTTTAAACCTGATATCCTGCTCTATAAGATATATTTTATTAGCACCATTTTCAATCAATGCTCTTGTTAAACCTCCAGGACCAGGACCAATCTCAAGAATTACTTCTACACCTTTAGGGTCAGAAAGACTAGCTATCTTGTTTAAGAGGCTTTTATCAAAAATAAAGTTTTGACCAAGAGATTTGTTGGGATTAAGGTTATATTTTTTTACTACCTGTGCGATAGATAAATTTTCTTTTTCTTTCAATTTATTACCTATAATTTTTTGTAGAATTACTTGCTAAGAGCAAAGCTTCATAGAAACTTCTGCAATTTGTTAAGCCGCTTCCTGCTAATTCGTATGCAGTGCCATGGTCTGGAGAGGTTCTAAATAATGGTAAGCCTAACGTTACATTCACCGCATCGTAGAAAGATATTGTCTTAATTGGTATTAAAGCTTGGTCATGATACATGCATATGGCAAGATCATAATCTTTGATAATATCACTATGAAACATAGAGTCAGCTGCTACTGGGCCTTTTATTAGGACACCAGATTCTTTTAATTTATTAATGGCTGGAATTATAATTTCTATTTCTTCTGACCCAATAAGGCCCTTGTCACCAGAATGAGGATTTAAGCCACTGATATAAATACTTGGATTGCTAATATTGAAATATTTAACTAAATCATTTTTAGCAATAGTTACTGTATCTATTATTAATTTTTTGGTGATCGCTTCAGATACTTTTTTTATTGGTATATGGCGTGTAAGCGGTATGACTTTTAGCTTATTGGAAGCTAACATCATTACCGGCTGGGATATGTTTTTACATAAGTAAGAAAGATATTCTGTTTGTCCTAAAAATTCAAAACCATTATTGTTTAAAAAACTTTTATTTACAGGATTAGTGCATATAGATGAAGCTTCACCATTAATGGCTAGTTCTACTGCGATGTTAATAGATTCTATAATAGAGTGATAATTATTGTTTAAAGGTATCCCAGGTTCTACATCTTTTGTTTCAATATTTAATATAGGTATAGATTCTACGAAAGCATCGTTAACATCATTTATTGAGTTAATTAATGTAGTATTAATTGGTATACCTAATTTTTTTGCTCTTTTAATTAAGACGTCTTCGCTCCCTATATATACAAAATTTGGAACTGTTAGTTCTTTACGTTTCATCCATGTCTGTATAGTTATATCAGGACCTATTCCCGAAGGATCTCCCATTGTTACTGCTACCGGTTTATTTTTTTTAATCATTGATTTTGAATTCTATAATAGAATCTTGACTGAGATCTCTTAAATGTTTGTTTTCAAAATTTCTTAATTGTTGTGACCTCATTGTATTTTCTATATTAATATTTTTTGCACTATTAGCGATGTTGCATATAGCGATTAATTTAATATTTTCTTTGGTTACATTAGGGGGGAGCATAGTATTTTCTCTGCCAAACTTGACCATGGATTTAATGGGTTCCTCCAGCCCTGACAATCGAATGGAAGGAATTCTAATAATATCAATATAATCTTTTTTTTCTAGATCAATTAGATTTTCTTCGCAGTTTTTGAACTTAAAATTTACAAGAGTTGCCTCTTTTAGAAGATCGTTAATTGTTTTTGTCTTAGTTTTTTTTAGGGTAATTTTTTTTATATCGTAAGTTGTATTACTATCTACTTCATTAGTGAATTCATTGATGTTATCTTGGGTAATATTTATAAACTTTCTATAGTGAAAGTTTATAAATTTCCCCCAAAGTAAACTAACTTTCACCTGCTCTTCATATGTCTTAATATCAATATTATTACGATCAAGAAGTATCTTATAAGATTCATAAGTTTCATTAGATTCCGAAAGCATATTTTTCAAGGTAGCTCTAACTTGGCTATCAGGGACGGTAATTCCAGATCCGATTGCTTCTTGTCTCTTAAGCATTTCATTCACAAGTTCTTTTATTGTTAAACTTTCTATTTGTTTTAGAGTTTTTTTTGGTGAAATAAATTGATTGTATTTAGCTCTTTCAGAATAGTCTCTATAAGTAATTGGGCTATCATTAACCAGTACAATAATCTTGGTAACGACTTTATTTGCAGCTTTTGAGTTTGTTGAAAAAAAAAGGAAGCAAGAGATTATTGGAATAATAAGAAATATAATAATTTGAGGATTGTATTTTTTCATAATACTCGAGATATTTTGTTGTTTATTTAAGTGGTATTTTGTTAATTAACCGAAGAAATTGACTTTAAATTAAAATTAAACATTATTGATTTATCTTTCTTTAGATCACGGTCAGCATAAAAATTCTCTTTGTAAGATAAATCAATTTCTATGCATTCGTCGGCATAACCTATGCCAAATAAACTATTGAGAACAGCACTGTCTTCTACGTTGTATGTGCCTCTAGAATTAAAAGACCAATTCTTTGTTAGAGCTAACTTTATGCCACCTGATAATTCTTCCTTTTTTGTATTATCAAGTACATTTGTGGAAGATAAGTATTCTATATAGTTCATATCAGCTAATAAGCTATCGTTATTATTAAACGTTAGATTAAATTCGTTTGCTGTAATTTCTTTTGTTTGACTATCAAGTTTTGTTTTGTAATCTAAATTGATAACATCAAGCATATCATAAGATAGCGATGCTATTACGTCTGAATGATAGTCATCGGTACCAGCCCAATCCTTTCCATCGAATGAGTTTTTGCCACCCAAATGATAAGATTTTCCTATTTTTCCTGAGAAGTGGCCGCCAAACATGTCTTCATAGTCATAATTAATGCCAACTGCTAATTTATGGCCACCTTCAATTTTATCAAAACCATATGACCTATCTATTTCAAATAGGTTTAAGGTATTAAAATTCATTACATTTGAATCTTCGTTTAACAGTTTGCTATTACTTTTTTCATCGCCACTGAATGTCAATCTAACCGTTGGTTCTATTAGGTGATTCCCGTACGTATTTACTGAATACAAAGGCCAACTTGTTTTGACTGAGAATTTTGGATGCAGTCTTGAAAAAGAGTGGTATGAATCATCAGATTCGTCATATGTTCTAAAGTGGTCTGCTTTTATACCAATGTAAGGTTCAAAAAGTATACCTTGATTTGTTGTATATTTATTTTCCCAGCTAAGGTCACTGGAGAATCTTGTTTGTTCGTCGCCGGCATTTCGTGATAGACTTGTAAATTGTGAGTTTAGATTTAAATTACCATTTAGTGGTTTAGAATCAAAAGTATAATCATGGTCTATTAATGGAGCTATAATAGGTTGGTCAAGTTCACTTTCATTTAATAGATTAGTGTATTCTATTGCTTTTGCGGATAAGTAATTTTTATTCGAAAGTCCTGTTAAAAAAATTTCAGATTTATATTTAGTGGAGCTATCTATGTCGTACCTTCTCATAAACGTGTCGTCGCTTGTGTAAGTTGCATCCCAACCCCAATTCCATTTATCGTTTATGTCAAGCTGCGCAGCAGTTTTAAGGCTATTCCTAAACCTAATGTTACCAGGCGCAATATTACTAGGATTCGCTTGGTATATAAAGCTTGGGTTTACATTAATATAACCGTTTTCTGAAATTTTATTTCTGTATTCAAAATTAAATAAAGGGCCTTGCTTAGTTGTAATAACAGGCGTGAAAGTAATGTCGCTACTTTTATTAATATTGAAGAAATAGGGAGTTTTAATAGCATTTCCATAAAAATTTGAGATTGAATATGTCGGAAGTAGAAAACCTGTTTTTCGTTTTACTGTCATATCTGGATGTGAAAGGTATGGAATTTTAATTAATGACTTTCCGGCTAGGATAAATTGGACATTGTTATACTCTATGATCTTATCAATTTCGTTATGAACTATTCTATCAGCTTTTAATTCCCATGTTAGAGGCTTATTTGTTCCGTCTGTGCATTCATTGCATAAAGTAAATGAAGCGTTATCAAATTTAGTAATATTTCCATCAATCCTTTGGCCTTTGCTGGCTATAATTTTTGCATTATTTTCAAGTAACAGCTTAGCTGTATATATAAAGCCATTCTTTAGTCCGTCAGTTAATTCCATATCTTCGGCATATATTTTAGTTTTATTTTTCTCGGTTAACACAATATTTCCGGATGCCACTACATTGTCTAAAGTTTCGTTATAAATTATTTTATCTGCTTGAACGGTGAAAGATTTATAGTAAAGCATTGCAGATCCACTTGCGACGATTGTATTATTTTCATCATTGTAGGTCAGGGTATCGGCTTCTAATAGAACAGAAGGTTTTTCTTTTTCACTGCTTGTTTCAACTGAGTATGACTCATTGATTACAGAAAGTAAAAATACCTGTATTAATATTAAAAATATATATAAATTGTATTTTTTTAAAATAACCACTTTATTTAATCCAAATTACTAACCATCTTCTTTTTTTAATAATACACTTAAACTTATAAGTATAGTAATAATAATTTGCCACCATGCAGCTATTATTGGTGGCAGTATCCCTGCGTTACCAAACATTTTTGAAACAAAATTAATAATAAAAAGTAAAAAACCTATTATTATCCCTGATATTATCATTACCATTATGTTTTTCATTCTAAATGATTGCATTGAAAAGGTAGCTGCAATTAAAACCATTGAACAAAATAATGCCGGTAATGCAATCAAGAAATTTAGATGAACAATATACTTTATTGCAGAAATTCCTGAAACTTCTAATTGTTTTATTGTTTTTCTAAGCTTCCAAAATGAAACCGTTGATGCAAGTGATATATTTTCTTTAACCTCTTGTTTGCTTAGATAGGTTTCTAAGAGATAATTATCAAGATGATACTGTTTTAGATTATTATCTATTAACCTTGAATTTTTCATATTCCAATGACCATTTTCGAGTATTGCTGTATCAGAATCAATTCTTAACACCAACATGTTTTCCTTGTTATATTGAAAAGCGTTTACACCTATTAATTCAATATTTTTCTTAATACTCTTTTTTGCATGTATAATTGCAAAACCATCTGCATTTTTTTGATTCACCCAAAGACCTCTTTTGTGCCTCGAGGAAGCAATGCTAATACCGTCTTTAAATGTTTCTGCATCCAGCATTTGATAGGATTCACTCCATTTGGATGAAATTGGATTGTATAGAGTTATTGTTAACAGACCCATAACAAAAGCTACTATTAATCCAGGAAAAATAATTTGCCATATTGACATTCCTGATGCTTTTGCAGCAATAATTTCATTATTTTTTGATAGCTTAAAAAGAGTTGCCATACTTCCAAACAGAATAGCGATTGGAAATAGTTGTTCAGAAGTATTAGGTAATTTATATAAAGCAAGACGCGTGACTATTGAAAAGTTTATAGAATTATTGGATGTTCTTTTTAACAGTTCTGAAAGATCAATTAGATACGTTAGAATTATACATATTACAAGAACTGTTAGTATAGAATACAGGAAATTTCGACATATATAGAAAGAAAATCTATTAATCATATCTTGTCTCTCAGGGTTATTATTCTCCCGTTCTTTGAATGATAAATTATATTTAATAAAATTGTTAGGATAGTAACGATTGGAATTAAATATATAGCTATTGAAATTGATGGGTTTTTAGTAGCTAGACTTAAAGCATAAATACTTAGTATTTTTATAGAAAAAGCTATAATACTGGTATTTATAATTGGCTTTATTCTAGTGCTTCTAATTCTTAAATTTATTGCCATACCGTTAAATGCAATTAGCATAAATACCATTATATAGAGCGGGTTAGACAGTCTCATATGAGCTTCTAGCTTTAATTTATTTAAATATAATGCATCAAAATTTTGATCTTTATCTGGAAACAAAAGATCTTTCAATGGTTTTTCTGATGGTTTGTATAAAATATCATTATTCTCAGTATACATATCTGATAAATTAATTACATAACGATCAAAATTTATAGCTTCTATTGGTTTTGACAGGCTATATTTTTCTGTTTTGTGAATAACTCCGTTATTCATTATCATAGCAATTTCCCCGTCTCTTTTAATTATATTGGCACTTTTTGCTATGTAGGTAATGTCATTTTTTTTATCTCGCGTATCGCTTATAAAAATACCCGATAATGTATTATCGCTTTTTTTATTTTTTATATAAATATTAATACCCTCTTCGGGAGAAATAAACCTACCTTCTATCATTGAGTTATTTATTATATCGGTCTTTAGTATTGTTATTTTATCTCTGAATTCCTTCATACTCCAAGGGGTTATTAATATATTAATAAAATAAATTAATAAGGTTACAGCTATAGCAAAAGCCAAGAAAGGCTTCAGTTTTCTTAAAGGTGACACTCCGGATGAGTAAAGAATAACAACTTCGCTATCATTTAACATTCTGTCCAACAGAACTAAACAAGTAATAAAAAATGCAGAGGGTGCGATAACACTTATTAGCCATGGGTAAAGAAGAATTGTAAGTGACATAAATTCATTTATAGTTCTATTTTTTTCTATTATGAACTCTACGTATCTTAGAATTTGAGATAACCAAGCTAATGTTGTTATTACCAGCAGAACAATTATAAATATTTTTAATAATTGCAGGTAAATGTATTTATTTAAAGTACTCAATTTTTTTCACTAAACTAATAATTATTAAATTTATATATATCTATTTCAATGTATTTATAATAAATTATTTATACTTATTTGTATCATTTTATTATAGGTTTGGAAAAATTTTATGAAAATATCATTTCAAGATAAGATTTTAATAGAGGATGGAGCTTTGGTAGTTTTTTTTAATGATAAGCTGTCATTGCTTTTTCCTGAAAACGATCAGAAGAAAATTATTGAAAAGATCTTTAAAAAAGCGATTAAATCTGTTAATTTTAAATCCAATAATACTAACATTATTGATTTGATAGCACCAAGCAATATTAATTATAATAGATTAATTTTCTTAAATTTAGGTGATATAGACTCAAAATCAGAATATGATTGGATAAAAATTGGAGGAAAAATTATGAGTTTTTCCCTCAATAATAATATCAATAAAATAAATATTATATTCGAGTACACCAAAACAGTTGCATTCTTAGTTAAAATACCGAGTTTAATTGTTTATGGATCTCAATTACGAGATTATAGTTTTTTAAAATACAAAACATCCTCTAATTTTAAAAACAATTATATAAAAAGTTTATGCTTTCAAACAACACATGCCAATACATCGGATCGTGCGTACAATGAATTAAAACATATTTTAGCTGGTGTGAATCTTGCCAGAGATTTAGTTAACGAACCCTCTAATGTACTTTTTCCAGAGGAATTCGCGAAAAGAATAGAATCAATCAAGGAATTCAAATTGAAGATAAGCACATTGAGTAGAAAGAAAATTGAAAAAGAAGGTATGGGTGGAATATTAGCTGTATCTCGTGGAAGTCCTTTTGACCCAAATGTTTGTGTTATTGAATATAATGGCGGTAGCAATACTAAGCCATTAGTTTTTCTAGGAAAGGGTGTTACATTTGATTCGGGTGGAGTGTCAATTAAGCCTGCAGGAAATATGGGAGAAATGAAAGGAGATATGGCTGGTGCAGCTGCTGTTGTTGGTTTAATGAGAAGTATAGCCGGTAGAAAGGCAAATGTTAATGTTATAGGTATAGTGGGTCTAGTAGAAAATATGACTGATGGGAATGCTATGAGACCTGGAGATGTTATTACTTCTATGTCAGGAAAAACAGTTGAGGTTCTTAATACGGATGCTGAGGGAAGGTTAGTTTTAGCCGATATAATTACATATGCTCGTAAGTATTTTGATCCAGCCTTAATGATTGATCTGGCAACTCTCACGGGTGCTGTTATTGTTGCTCTTGGGCAGCATAATGCAGGATTATTTTCAAATGACGATGAGTTATCAAAAAAATTAATTAAAGCCGGCATTGATACTTCAGAAACATTATGGAGAATGCCTTTATCGGATGATTATGATAAAATGATAAACTCTAAGGTAGCGGATATGAAGAATATAGGTGGTCGAGATGCGGGTTCCGTTACCGCGGCTCAGTTTATTAAGAGGTATGTGGGGGATGTCCCGTGGGCTCATATTGATATTGCAGGCACATCTATCGAAAGTTTAAAAAGTGATATAAATACTAGCTGGGGTTCTGGCTATGGTGTTAGGCTGTTAGATAATTTTATTAAACAGAATTTTGAAGATTAAGGTTATAGATAGTTGATTATTTTTTTAATAATTGAAACTTAATAAAATAAAGTGTAATAAAATTATTATTTTATAAACCTATATCAACATAACTTATATGTCTAAATATATAATTTAAGAATGGATCATTATTATGCCAATACAGCAAACGCTATCAATTATCAAACCTGATGCAACTAGAAGAAATATAACTGGAAAAATTATTGCAAGATTAGAGGATTCTGGACTGAGAGTAGTTGCACAAAAACGTATACACTTGTCACGAGAAATGGCTGAGTCATTTTACGAGGTGCATAAAGATAGACCATTTTATAATGACTTGGTATCTTTTATGATTTCTGGTCCTGTTGTTGTCCAAGTTTTGGAAGGTGAAGAAGCTGTAACAAAAAATAGAGATGTCATGGGTGCAACAAATCCCGCTGAAGCAGCTCCAAATACTATTAGAAAAGATTTTGCCGAAAGCATTGAAGCAAATTCTGCTCACGGATCAGATAGCGAAGAGAATGCTAAAAATGAGATAAAATTCTTGTTTGATGATAGTGAGATAGTGGGTTAGTTTTTTTATTTTTTAATTAAATGTCGTTGTCGGTTATCTTTACTCAAATTTTTGATGGCCGGCACAACATATCCTCTTCTCAGATTTAAGGCTTTAATTCAAAAAAATAATTAAAAGAATATCTATCTATATAGAAGTTAAAAAATTATCTAAACTTTCTTTGTCCTCATACTTGACTATGTCATTATCTAGATTAATTTTTTTACTTGATAGAAGCATTAGTGCGTACGGGTATATTTTATGTTCCATTTTTAGGACACGTTTTGATAAGATTTTTTCTGTGTCATCACTTTTTACAGGCACTTCAAACTGGATAATTATTGGGCCATTGTCCAATTCTTTTCTCACTATATGAACCGTACAACCTGTTACTTTCATTTTATCCTTAAGCACCCTTTGATGTGTATTTAAACCCTTATATGAGGGAAGTAATGATGGATGAATATTTATAATTTTATTCCACCATTTATCAATAAACTCTTCAGACAATATTCTCATAAATCCTGCTGCACAGATATATTGAATATTTTCTTTTGATAAAGTTTCTGACAAAGCTTGATCATAGTCAATTCGTGAATTATATTTTTCTTTTAGTATTATTATGGTTTTTATGTTGTGACGTTTTGCTATTACTAGCCCCTTAGCATCATCTTTATCTGAAATAACAATGGATATTTTTGCAGGATAGTCCGGTTCTTTTGAAGCTTTTATCAACGCCTCCATGTTACTACCTCTTCCAGAAATAAGAATGGCTACGTTAGGTTTGTGTATCTCTATAGCCACGGTAAACTACCGGTATAGATAATTTGAGGTTTTGTTTTTTGTTCTATAATTTCACCTAAATATACAGCATGATCATCAGATTCTTGAATATAGTTCATTATTTTATTTAATGAATCTTTTTTTACGATTAAAATCATTCCAATACCGCAATTAAAAGTCTTAAGCATTTCTTCTTGTTGTATTTCAGCGTTTTTTGAGATCCATTCAAATATTGGTATATTAGGAAAGTTATTAAGATTTATATTAGCTGACATATTTCCCCCCATCACCCTTGGAAGATTTTCTGTTACTCCGCCCCCGGTTATATGTGCAATTGCAGATATTCCATCACATTTATCTGTTATCATTTTAATGGTGTTAACATAAATTTTTGTTGGATTGATGATCATATCAATAAGCTTATTATTTTCATCAAATTGTTCGTTTATATTTATTTTCTTATTTTCAACAATACTATTAACAAGTGAGTAGCCGTTTGAATGAATCCCTGAAGATTTGAGTCCCACAATACAATCACCACCATTTATTTTTTTTGGTAATAATTTGTTTCTTTCAACTGCGCCAACAGAAAATCCCGCTAGATCATAGTGACCAGGATGATACATTCCGGGTAGTTCTGCGGTTTCTCCTCCAATAAGAGCACAATTTGCTTCTTTACAGCCATTAACTACCCCTAAAATTACCTCTTCAGCAATTTTTGTATCAAGTTTACCAGTTGCAAAATAATCTAAAAAATACAAAGGTTCAGCTCCTTGTGCAATAATATCATTAACACACATAGCTACAAGATCGATTCCAATAGTTTTATGGTTATTTGAAGCAAATGCAAACTTTAGCTTTGTTCCTACACCATCTGTTGCGGATATTAGCAAGGGATCTTTTAGCCCTAATTCTTTAATATCAAATATACCGCCAAAGCCACCTAGCGTAGGATTGCTCCCTAGTCTTTTTGTAGATGAAATTAGTGGTGAAATATTTTTTATAAGCTGATTTCCTGCGTCGATATTTACGCCACTATCTTTGTATGTAAACCTAACATTCTTAGGTGGCGTTTTGGTCATTTTAGTCCATCGCCTATAGAAATTTATAATATAATATATTTATTATATTTAATTGTTTTATTCAAGCATTGGTTTGCTATGCATAGAATATTCTGTGATTTATTTTACTTAAAATTAATTATAATCTAAAGTTCTAAATAATATAAGATTTTCTTAATATCTTTATTTATTTATTATTAAAAATTTTTATAGATGCTATAATAAATAATTCAAAAAAGGCTTTAAGATATGAAAACATTTAAATCAAATAATAACAAACAATTATTTTTTGATTTAAATAATAACGCTTCTTTTACTATTGATGATTTTATAATATCTGCATCAAATATTAAGGCTTTTAACTATTTAAAAAAATGGCCCCAATGGGATGACAATTTTATTGCTTTGATTGGCAAACAGGGTTCAGGAAAGAGTCATTTGGCAAAAATATGGGCATTGGAGAATAATTCTTTTTATCTTGATAAAAATGATACTGATATCAATGAAGTAATAAAAAAAATAAAACTATGCGTTGTTGTAGAAGATCTTGATAGGATTGACTATAATAGTACTTTTATGTTTCACTTAATAAATCATGTTAAAGAGATTAACGGATATATTTTATATACTTCAAGAAGAAATCCTGCGAGTTTGAAGTTAAATTTACAAGATCTTGATTCTAGGTTAAGAGCAGCTATACCTATTAGAATAGAAGATCCTGATGATTTCTTGCTAGAGGCTATTTTAATTAAATTGTTTGCAGATAAACAGATAGATTTATCTGCAAATTTAACTAATTTTATTCTAAAAAGATCAAATAGATCTTGTGAGTATATTAAAAGATTGGTTGATTCTGTTTATATTAAAATAATGGAAGAAAGAAGACCTCTAACAATACCTTTGCTATCAAATGTATTAGAAGAAATGGAAGAAAAATAATATTTTAAATTGATTTCTATGCCTAGCTAAGGTTTATACGAAAATACCTTGGTTAGGGTGTGACTTAAGATTTTTTTTATAAATAAACATATTAATCTTTTAGGAAAGATTAACTATTCCATTGTTTACTGAGATGCTTACCTCACCATTTTTTATTTTTTTTGCTATTTCACCAAAAATTTCATGCCTCCATCCATCTAACTTGTTTATATCAGATTTTTTCGATTTTGCTATATTCTCTAGGTCTTCCGGTGTAGCTATAAGCCTCTGTACTATATTAAATTTTTTCGATTGTATTTTTAATATAAGCTTTAGAACTTCATAAATATTTTCTTGGTCCTTTGTTAATTCTTTCTTTTTCTCAACTAAGAAACGTTTCGTATTTTTATCATCTGCTAATGTGTTAATTACACTAACAATTTCATCAATTAACTCGGTTGAAAGTGGTTTGTTAGATAAACTTCTTAGGTTTTTTATCTCTAATTGATTTTTAGGTCTATGATTTGCTATATCAATAATTACATCATCTCTTATTACCCTGTTCTTCGGAATATTTTTATTTTGTGCTTTTATTTCCCTCCATTCAGCAATATTAGCAAGAACTTTTAATGATTCATTTGATTTAGGTTTAGACTTAATTTTTAACCAGGCGTCTTTGGTGTTGTATTCGTAATTTTTAGGATTTAACAGATTGTCCATTTCCTCGTTAATCCACTCTATTCTTCCAAGATGTTCTAATTTTCTGATTATAGACTTGTATACATCTTTAAGATAAATTGCATCATTAAGGGCATAAGTTAATTGTTTTTCTGACAGTGGGCGTTTGGACCAATCTGTAAATTGAGAAGTCTTATCTAATTTTATTCTCGTAATATCGTAAACAAGGTTGCCATATGAAATAGACTCACCATAACCACAGAACATTGCAGCTACTTGTGTATCAAATATTGGTTTTGGTAAGAAGCCTCCTTCATTATTAAAAATTTCTATATCCTGTCTTCCTGCATGGAAAACTTTCATCATATTATTGTCTTTAATAATATTCCAGAAAGGGTCTAAGTTTATTTCTCCTATAGGATCTATGATGGCTTCAATTGTATCGTTAGCTATTTGTATTAAGCATAATTTTGGATAGTATGTTTTGTCTCGAAGAAATTCTGTATCAATCGCTAAGTATTCTGAACCTTCAATTTTTTTACATAATTCTTGAAGTGAATATGAATCACTGATAATTTCCATGGCTTATTTACTGTCAATGGTTTAGTAGTTTATAAAAAGTAAAATTTTTATAATATATATAATAAATATTAACCTTTATTTTTGTATTAATGAATAAGAATCTGTTTAAATGTACAGAAATATTATATTTTAATTACGAGTTGTTTATTCTAGAGAGAGAAAGAATGCATAGGTACAGAACACATAATTGTAGTGAGTTAAAAATAGAAGATAACGGAAGTACGATAAAATTATCAGGATGGGTGCATAGAGTACGTGATCACGGAGGTTTATTGTTCATTGATTTAAGGGATCACTTTGGCATCACTCAATGTGTTGTAGATCCGGATTCTAAGGCTTTTAAATTAGCTGAGAGTGTTAGGTCTGAATGGGTTTTGTCAATTACTGGGAAAGTAAAACAAAGAATTGCTGAAGCTGTAAATAAAAATATTCCAACTGGTGATATTGAAATATTTATTGATGATATTGAAATTCTTTCTCAATCCGACGAGCTTCCACTGCCAATTTTCGGTGAACCTGATTATCCTGAAGACATAAGATTAAAGTATAGATTTCTAGATCTAAGAAGAGAAACTATACATAAAAATATTGTGTTAAGGTCAAACATAATATCTTCTGTTAGAAGAAGAATGACCGAAAAAGGTTTTATTGAATACCAAACACCTATATTAACAGCTTCCAGTCCAGAGGGGGCGAGAGATTTTTTAGTTCCTTCAAGGGCTCATCCAGGAAAATTTTATGCACTTCCACAGGCTCCTCAGCAATTTAAACAATTAATAATGGTAGCTGGGTTTGATAGATACTTTCAAATTGCACCGTGTTTTAGAGATGAAGATGCTAGGGCAGATAGATCACCTGGTGAGTTTTATCAGTTAGATATTGAAATGAGTTTTGTAACCCAAGAAGATGTATTCATAGCAGTAGAACCTGTGCTATTAGATTTATTTGAAGAATTTGCTGTTGGTAAATACGTTAACAGAGAAGTAAAAAGAATACCGTATTGGACGTCTTTAAGAAAATACGGTAGCGACAAGCCGGATCTAAGAAATCCTATTGTTATTGAGGATGTTAGTGATATTTTTTATAATTCAGATTTTAAGATTTTTGCTAAAATTTTAAATGATAATTATAACGGAAAAGACTGGACTGAAAAGACAGAGGTATGGGCAATACCTGCTCCCGGAGGCGGCAATAGAGCTTTTTGTGATAGAATGAATTCATGGGCGCAAGGCGAAGGTCAACCTGGTCTAGGTTATATCTTTTTCAAAGAGGGAGTTGGAGTTGGCCCAATAGCAAAAAATATAGGTGAAGAAAAAGTTAGTGAACTAAAATCAAAATTATCTTTAAAAGATGGAGATTCTGTATTTTTTGTTTGTGGAACTCCTTCAAAATTTTATGACTTTGCTGGTAAAGCTAGAGATTTAATTGGCAATGAATTAAATTTAATATCAGATAAGACTTTCGAATTTTGTTGGATTGTAGATTATCCTATGTATGACTGGAATGACGAGATAAATGCTTATGAATTCTCACATAATCCTTTCTCTATGCCTCAGGGCGGATTAGATGCTTTAAATAATATTGATCCCATAAACATTCTGGCATATCAATATGATATTGTTTGTAATGGTATTGAATTATCTTCAGGTGCAATTAGAAATCATAGCCCAGAAATTATGGAAAAAGCTTTTTCTATTGCTGGGTATGGTAAAGAAGTTCTTCAGGATAAGTTTAGTGGTATGTATAATGCTTTAAGGTTTGGGGCACCACCTCACGGAGGAATTGCTCCTGGGATCGACAGAATAGTAATGTTACTTGCTAATGAAGAGAATTTAAGAGAGGTCACTATGTTTCCAATGAACCAGCAAGCGCAAGATTTATTAATGGGAGCTCCATCAGAAGTTTCGATTAAACAATTAAAAGAATTGCACATAAAGAGTGATACAAAAAAATAATAACATTTAACTGCAGCTAGCTATGGATAGTATTAATTATTTACATACAATTGGTTACGCTATTATTTCACATGATTGTTTTATAGCAGATGCCACCGGAAATATGCCAAATGGCATTAAAAATGATGCTGATTGGCGATATTTTCAGTCAGAGTTAGATAATTCAGATTTACTCTTGATAGGAAGAAAAAGTTTTATAAATTTTCAAAATATCAAAAGAAATAGATTAATACCTACCTCGAAAATAAAAGATATTGAAATCGAAAAGAATGATTTATGTTTTTTTAACCCTAAAAATATTTCGATTGAAGATGCGGTTAAGGTATTTTTGCCTGAAACAAAAAAAATTGCTGTTGTAGGTGGGAATAAGGTCTATGAATTAGTATTCAATTCAATTCAATTTAATGAATTTCATTTAACTGTAGCTCATTCTTTTTATATAAATGAAGGGATTTTGCTTAATGATAATATTAAATCATTAGATGACATATTTGATTTAATGAATAAAAATAAACTAACTGTTCATAAAGAAAAAGAATTAGATAAAAATGCAACGCTGTATATTTTTAAAAAATATTAATATATTTATAGAATTAACTACAGCCACTCGTTGATCCACAGCTATCGCATTTTAAACAAGTGCCATTTCTTACCATTGTAAAGTTTTGACATTCGTTACATGCAGTACCTTCGTACCCTTTAATTCTAGCTTCGCTTAACAAATCATTTTTTGATTTAACGTGGGTCTTAATAGCATTAGCGGTATTAGATTCGCTTATTGCAGTTGATTGCATATTTATTGACGGTGTAGCTGTTACCATGGCATTTGTTCCCGTTAGAAGAGCATCGGCAGATGGTAATAAAAATAGATTATCGTTTCTACTGCGACCATAACCATTGCTTATATATTTTGCTGCAGGTATCGGTGCTTTTCCATCATTTATTCCATTTCCTATGGAATCTGGAGATATAGTTGAGGGATCAACATGAGCTAAATCATTACGTTCTAGATATGAAATTGCTAGTTCTCTAAAAATATAATCTAAGATTGATGTTGCATTTTTTATTGTTTCGTTGCCTTGCACTAATCCAGCAGGTTCAAATCTTGTAAACGTAAAACTATCAACAAATTCTTCAAGAGGAACGCCATATTGCAATCCTAATGATATGGATATAGCAAAATTATTCATTAAAGATCTAAATGCAGCACCTTCTTTATGCATATCAATGAATATTTCACCTATGCGACCGTCATCGTATTCACCGGTACGTAAATATACTTTATGACCACCAACTACTGCTTTTTGAGTATAGCCTTTTCTTCTATCCGGTAATTTTTCTCTCTCTTGTGAGGCGGCTATATCCACTATTCTTTCAACTGTTTTTT